>DATIYL010000061.1:0-24218 GCA_035517635.1 Allostellaceae bacterium
TTGCCGATGGTGTTGCTCATGAGCAGCGTGAACGGCGTCAGCACCGCGATATTGTCGGGCAGCAAGCCGATGCTGCGCAGCGCCGAGATCACCGTCCAGGGCAGGCCGGTATCGGCGAGCGCGCCGGTGATCGCCATGAGGCAGACGAAGAGCAGCAGCATCGGCCAGTCGACCGCGTTGATCATGGTGCGGCTGGTGAATTTGCGGTTCGCGAGCAGCAGCGCGGCGATGACGAGGCCGCCGATCTCGCGCGGCAGCGAGGTGGTGAACAGGATCAGCAGCGCCACCATGGCGACGATGCCCTTGATCGTCTGGTTGCGGTCATAGGGGTGCACCGGCACCTCCGGCACGTCGCGCGTCACCGCCAGCACCGTGTTCTCGATGCGGTCATGCCAGAGCAGCCAGAGGACGCCGAAGACGCAGAGCAGGGCGACCAGCGCCGGCACGAGACAGGCGAGCAGGAAGGTGTGGAAGCTCAGACTGCCGATCTGGCCGATGAGGATGTTCTGCGGATTGCCGATCAGCGTCGCCGCCGAGCCGGCATTGGTGGCGCAGGCGAGGGCGATGAGGAAGGGCCGCGGGTCGAGGCTGCGCGCCCGCGCCCCGGCAATGAGCAGCGGCACCAGCGGGATGATCAGGATGTCGTTGGCGAAGAGCGCGCCGAGCCCGCCGCAGACCGCGACCGTCACCGCCAGGAGCCGCGCCGGACCGCCGGTCTGCCGGCCGATCCAGTCGGCGCAGCGGTCGAAGAAGCCGGAGGAGAGGAACTGCGCCGAGATGATCATCAGGGCGAAGAGCAGCACCAGGGTCGAGGTGTCGATGCTCCCGCCGAGATCGTCGAGCGTCACCGTCTCAGTGGCGAGCAGCGCGATGACGCCGAGCAGCGCGATGCCGGTCCGGTCGACCTGCAGCCAGGGAAGCCGCCCGGCAGCCATGCCGAGATAGGTAAGAATGAAGACCAGGATGATGATGGCGGCGTGCATAGGGCGGCCGCATCATAGGGCGACTCCCATGGGGAGTTTCCAGCGAATTCAACCGCTGCGTGGCATCGTCGCAACTACCGTTGCTTCGCTGCCACGCCTCTCCCGACCCGGCACCGACATGCTATATACCGGGCGATGGCCGAGCCCCTCACCCCTGCGACCGCTGCCGCCCCGACACCGCCCTATCTCGCCGGGCTCAACGAGGCGCAGCGCCGGGCGGCCGAGGCGGTCGACGGCCCGGTGCTGGTGCTGGCGGGGGCGGGCACCGGCAAGACGCGGGTGCTGACGACCCGGCTCGCCCATATCCTGTTCTCGCGCCGCGCCTGGCCGAGCCAGATCCTGGCGGTGACCTTCACCAACAAGGCGGCGCTGGAGATGCGCGAGCGGCTGGAGCGCATGATCGGCGAGAGCGCCGAAGGGCTCTGGCTCGGCACCTTCCACTCGGTCGCCGCCCGGCTGTTGCGCCGGCATGCGGAGGTGGTGGGCCTCAAGCCCAATTTCACCATTCTCGACACGGACGATCAGCTTCGGCTGGTGAAGCAGATCGCGCAGGCCGAGGGGGTCAACGAGCAGCGCTGGCCACCCCGGGCGCTGCTCGGCGCCTTCGAGCGCTGGAAGGATCGCGGCCTTACCCCCGACAAAGTGCCGCCGGGCGACCGCGCCGAGCTCGCCGAGGGCCGCGCGCTCGCACTCTACCGCCTCTATCAGGAACGGCTGCTGACCCTCAACGCCGCCGATTTCGGCGATCTCCTGCTGCACAACCTGACGATGTTCGCCGCGCGGACGGACATCCTCGCCGATTATCAGCACCGCTTCCGCTATCTCCTCGTCGACGAGTACCAGGACACCAATGTCGCGCAGTATCTGTGGCTGCGGCTGCTCGCGCAGGGCCACCGCAATCTCTGCTGCGTCGGCGACGATGACCAGTCGATCTATTCCTGGCGCGGCGCCGAGATCGGCAACATCCTGCGCTTCGAGCGCGACTTTCCCGGCGCGCAGATCATCCGACTCGAGCAGAACTACCGCTCGACGCCGCGCATCCTCGCCGCCGCCTCGGCGCTCATCGCCAAGAACGAAGGTCGGCTCGGCAAGACCTTGTGGACCGAGCTCAACGAGGGCGAGCCGATCGTGCTGCGCGGCCTGTGGGACGCCGAGGAGGAGGCGCGCTGGGTCGGCGACGAGATCGAGTCGCGCCAGCGCCATGGCGAAACCCTGGCGGAGATCGCCATCCTGGTGCGCGCCGGCTTCCAGACGCGCGAATTCGAAGAGCGCTTCATCACGCTTGGGCTACCCTATCGCGTCATCGGCGGCCCGCGCTTCTATGAGCGCCAGGAGATCCGCGACGCGCTCGCGTATTTCCGTCTCGTCCACCAGCCGGCCGACGATCTCGCTTTCGAGCGCATCGTCAACCTGCCGCGCCGCGGCATCGGCGATGTGACGCTGCAGGCCTTGCATGCGCTGGCGCGATCGGCGCGGATCCCGCTCACCGAAGCGGCGCAGCGCATGATCGAGACCGACGAGCTGAAGCCCGCGGCACGGCGCGCGCTGCGCGATTTTCTCACCGCGCTGTCGCGCTGGCGCGGCCGTGCCGACGCCATGCTCCACACCGACCTCGCCCAAGAGGTGCTCGACGAGTCCGGCTATACCGCCATGTGGCAGGCGGACAAATCGCCCGAGGCGCCCGGCCGGCTCGAGAACCTCAAGGAGCTGGTCGTCGCCATGGCCGAGTTCGACACGCTCGCCGGCTTCCTCGAGCATGTCAGCCTAGTGATGGAGAACACCGCCGCGTCCGGCGGCGACATGGTGAGCGTCATGACCCTGCATGGCGCCAAGGGGCTCGAATTCGACACCGTGTTCCTGCCGGGCTGGGAGGAGGGGCTTTTCCCCAATCAGCGCGCCATGGAGGAGAGCGGCCGCGCCGGGCTCGAGGAGGAGCGGCGGCTCGCTTATGTCGGGCTCACGCGCGCGCGCCGCCGCGCCTATGTTTCCTACGCCGCGAACCGCCGGCTCTATGGCCAGTGGCAGCCGAGCCTGCCGTCGCGCTTCATCGCCGAGCTGCCGACCGAGCATCTCGAGGTGGTGGCCGATCCCGGCCTCTATCCGCGCGCCGCGGCGCTGGGCGGCGATTGGTCGCTGGGCGAAAGCTTCCCGCTGCGGCCCGATCTGACGCGGCTCGGGCCGCTCGGCCGCCGCGCACCGATCCTCGAAGCGCGGCCGGCCCCCGCCGCCGGACGCGAGCTGCGCCGCGTCGGCGGCTTCGCCGCCGGCGACCGGGTCTTCCACCAGAAATTCGGCTATGGCACGGTACGTACGGTCGAGGACAACAAGCTCGCGATCCGCTTCGACAAGGCGGGCGACAAGCTGGTCATGGACGCTTTCGTCGAGAAGCAGTCATGAACTCGAGCACGCATTTCTCGCGCGACTACGCCGAGGCGCGCGGCAAGTTCCGCGACGCGGCGCGCGCTGCTGGCGCGCGGCTCTTCGCCTATGCGCATGACGGCGCCAAAGGGCCCGGCGGCGAGACACTCTCGACTGATCTGGCCTGGCTCGGGCCAAGCGATGCCTCGCGCCTTTTGGTGACGATTTCCGCGACGCATGGCGCCGAAGGTTTCTGCGGCTCGGGTGCCCAGACCGGGAGCTTGCGCACGGGGCTCGCGTTGCCGCCCGACACGGCGCTGGTCGCGATTCATGCCATCAACCCCTATGGCTTCGCCTGGCTGCGGCGCGTCACCGAGGACAATGTCGACCTCAACCGCAATTTCGTCGCGCATGGCGGGGCGCTGCCGCGCAACGAGGGCTATGTCGAGCTCGCCGAGGCGCTGTGTCCCGCCGAGTGGACCGACGCGTCGCGGCAGCGGACACGGGCCATCCTCGCCGATTACGGCGAGCGGCACGGCGCCGCCTTGCTGCAGCGGGCGATCACCGGCGGGCAATACACCCATGCCGATGGCATCTTCTATGGCGGGACCGCGCCCACCTGGTCGCGCCAGACCGCGCTTGCCATCGCCCGCGAGCACCTCGCGCGCGCCCGCAAGCTCGCCGTCATCGACTACCACAGTGGGCTCGGCCCCCACGGCCATGGCGAGAAGATCATCATCCATCCGCCGACCAGCGCCGGCTTCGCGCGCGCCCGCGACTGGTATGGCGACAACATCACCTCGACCTCGCTCGGCACCTCCAAATCGTCCGATGTCGTCGGCGATCTCCTCAGCGGCGTCGAGGCGGCGCTCCCCGGCGTCGAGTTCACCGGCATGGCGCTCGAATATGGCGTGCTGCCGGTGGACGAGACCATCGACGCGGTGCGTGCCGACAATTGGCTGCATCACCACGGCGCTCTCGACAGCCGCCAGGGCCGCGATCTCAAGGCGCAGATGCGCGACACTTTCTATGGCGATGTCGATGAGTGGAAAGAGCTGATCTTCGAGCAGGCCCTGGACGCCCAGCGCCGCGCGCTGGCGGGGCTCGCCGGGTGAGGTCAAGGCGAGCGCGCGCAGCGCGTTCGTCCCTGGCGGCGGCAGCGATTGCGCAGCAATCGCGGGAGCCGCACCGTTCGGACTGGCTTCGGTGCGAGCAAGGCGACGGGTGGGGGTATCTCGGCACACCGCTTTGCCCGCGTCCCTGGCGCCGGCGCGTGTTCGTGCTAGGCTCTGCGCGCTGTTCTTTGCGAGGCGTCCCCGTGCCGCCAACGGTCGACCGCAGGCTCGCCGCGATTCTCGTCGCCGATGCCGCCGGCTATAGCCGGCGGATGGGCGAGGACGAGGTCGGAACGCTGCGCGCGCTCGGCGCGCATCTCGATGAGGCCTTCAGACCCGAGATCGCGGCGCATCGCGGCCGTATCGTCAAGAGCACTGGCGACGGGTTGCTCGTCGAGTTCGCCAGCGCCGTCGATGCGGTCGCTTCCGCCGTGGCGATCCAACGGGCGATGGCGGCGCGCAACGCCGACATACCCGTGGATCGGCGCATCGAGTTCCGCATCGGCATCAACATCGGCGACGTCATCGTCGAGGGCGCCGACATCTATGGCGACGGGGTCAACCTGGCGGCGCGGCTCGAAGCGCTGGCCGAGCCGGGGGGCGTCTGCATCGCTGCGGCGGTGCATGAGCAGTTCCAAGGCAAGCTGCCCTATGCCTTCGCCGATTGGGGCGCACGGTCGGTGAAGAACATCGCGCATCCCGTCCATGTCTATGGTCTCGGCGCCGCTGCCATCGCCGCTTTGGCCGAAGCGCCAGCCGGCGTAGCGGCGCCGCCCAGCCGTGGCCGTATCGGCGGACCGCGGCGTCTCTGGTGGGCGGGTGCGCTGGGCAGTGTGGTTGTGGCGGCCCTCGCACTCGGCGCCTGGCTGCTCCTTGTCCCGCAGCGGGCGCCGGTTTCCCCTTCGCTGGCGGCAGGCTTCTCGATCGTCGTGCTGCCCTTTGTCGCCCTGAACAGCGAGCCCGGGCAGGACTATATCGCCGACACGCTGACCGAGGATCTGACCACCAACCTTGCCCGCTTGGCCCGCGGCGCTGTGATCGCGCCGAGCACCGCCTTCACCTACAAGGGCAAGCCCGTCGACGTAAAGCAACTGCGCCAGGAACTCGGCGTGCGCTATGTGCTCGAGGGCAGCGAGCAACATGACCATGATCGCCTTCGGGTCGACGCGCAGCTCATCGATGCGACCAGCGGGACCAATCTCTGGGCGGACCAGTTCGATGCCGATCGGGCCGACCTGCCGCAGATGCAGGATCAGATTGTGACGGAGCTGTTGCGCAGCTTGCAGTATAAAGTCACGGACATCGAAGCGGCGCGCCTCGCGCAAACGCCGCCCGCTGATCTCACCGCCGAGGAGCTGGCGATGCGGTGCAACGCGGGATTCATCGAATCGGTGACCGGCAGCAAAGCAAGGGAAACGGCGCTCGATCTCTGCGAGCGCGCCCTGCAGATCGACCCGCGCAATGGCCGTGCTCTCACGGTGCTCGCCGAAGGGACGATCATTCGCGTCAATGAGTTTCAGAGTAGCGATCGCGAGGCGGACATCCGACGTGCGGACGAGTTGGTCTCACGCGCCCTCGCGGTCGACCGCAACAACTATGCCGTGCACGGCGCCAAGGCCGAGGTGCTCATGGCCGAGAAGCGCTTCGACGAGGCGATTTTCGAAGCCGAGCAGGCGCTCGCGTTGAACCCGGCCTTCGTCTCGGCTTATACCACCCTGTCGTCGGCCAACATCCTGTTGGGTCGGCCCGAGAAGTCGGTGGCTTATGCCGATACGGCGATGCGTCTCAGTCCACGCGATCCCCAGCTCTTCCTGTTCCATTTCCAGAAAGGATTGGCGCTGCTGCTGGAGGGGAAGAACGATCAGGCCATAGAGTGGCTGAGTCGGGCGGTCGCTGCGGCGCCAGAATGGCCGTTGCCCTTCGCCCTCTTGGCGGCGGGCCTGGCGGAAGCTGGCCGCAAGCCAGAAGCAGGGGCGGCGCTCAAGCGCTATCTCTCCTTGAATGGCGGGCGAAATGGGACGATCGCGCAGTGGGAAGCGCAGCTGCCGTCGGACAACCCCGATTTTCGCCAGGCGGTCGGCCGGATCGCCGACGGGCTGCGCGAAGCGGGCATGCCCGAGCGCTGACGATCGGATGTGACTCTGAGCGGACGGCATCATAGCGCAGCGGCGGTCTGGCGCATCGCCGCGACGGTCGCGGATACCGAGACCGCGGCGCTGGCGTCGGACGCATTCGAGTCGCTCTTCATCGCGGTGAGCGCTTTCGAAGCGGCGCCCGGCGGCGCGTGGCAGGTCGAAGGCTTTGCCGCGGCGCCGCCCGAGCGTGGCCTTGTCGAGGCAAGCCTCGCACTGCTTTGGACCGGCCGCGGCGATGCGCCGCCGGCGCTCACCATCGAGCCGCTGCCCGACCGTGACTGGCTCGCCGAGAACCAGGAGAGCTTTCCGCCGCTGCGCGCCGGACGCTATTTCATCCACCCGTCCCACTACCGCGGAGGCCTACCGGCCGGCGCGATTGCCCTTGTCATCGATGCCGCGACCGCTTTCGGCAGCGGCGAGCACGCCACGACCCAGGGCTGTCTTCTTGCTCTCGACGCGCTGGCGCGGCGCGGGCGGCGTCGCGCCGTGCTCGATATGGGCACCGGTACGGGCATTCTGGCGATGGCGGCGGCGAAGACCTGGCGCCGCCGCGTCGTGGCGCGCGACATCGATGCCGAGGCGGTGCGCGTTGCCGCGCGCAACGCTGCGGCAAACGGCGTCGCTGCCTTGATCGATATCGGCCGCTCGGCGGGATATCGCGGCCTGAGGCGCGGCAGCGGCTTCGATCTCGTCTTCGCCAATATCCTGGCGCGGCCGTTAATGCTGATGGCGCCCGATTTGGCGCGCGTGCTGGCGCCCGGCGGCACCGCCGTGCTGTCCGGGTTGCTGGCGCGGCAGGAGCGTGCCGTGCTTGCCGCGCATCGCGCCTGCCGCTTGCGGCTGGTGCGGCGAATTCGCCTTCAGGGCTGGCATACTTTGGTGCTGGCCCGCGATAATCCGTAACTCTCACCGTTGCGCGAGGACCGATGACGACGCTTCAAGCCATTGTGCTCGCCTTGCTGCAAGGCGTGACTGAGCTCTTCCCCGTCAGCAGCCTCGGCCACGCCGTTGTGCTGCCGCGCCTGCTGGGTTGGACGATCGACCAGCACAGCCCCGCCTTCCTGCCGTTCCTGGTGGTGCTGCATCTCGGCACCGCCGCGGCGCTGCTACTCTATTTCTGGCGCGACTGGCTCGCGCTCATGCTCGCTTTCTTCGGCCAGGGGCCGGTCGCCGAGCGCAAGGCGCAATGGCGCCTCCTCTGGCTCATCGTGCTTGCCACCGTTCCGGCGGTCATCCTGGGCTTCCTCTTCGAGAAGTTCTTCCGCAACCTCTTCGGCTCGCCCGTGGCCGCCGCGATCTTCCTCATCGTGAACGGCGGTCTGCTCTTCGCCGGCGAGCGGTTGCGGCGCCAGAGCGGCACCAAGCTTCTGAGCGAGATGAGCTGGCAGCAGGCGATCCTCATCGGCCTCTGGCAGAGCACCGCTTTGATCCCCGGCATCTCGCGCTCGGGCGCCACCATGGTGGGCGGGCTTCTCGGCGGCTTTCATCATCGCGAAGCGGCGCATTTCTCCTTCCTCATCGCGACGCCGATCATCATCGGCGCCGCCGTGCTCGAAGTGCCGCATCTCTTCCACCCCGGCGTCGCGGCGGAATTCGGTCCGGTCGTCTGGATCGCTGGCCTCGTCGCCGGCGTCACCGCCTATCTCAGCACCGCCTTTCTCATGCGCTATTTCCGCCGCCACGATTTCGAAGCGCTCGACCCCTTCGCCTATTACTGCTGGGGCGCCGGCCTGATCGCCCTTGCGCTGCTGTTCTTTGTGGTGTGAGACTCGGGTCGCGCGCCCGATTTTACCGGCGCGGCTAGAGCTTCCGGCTGAGGGAGACAGGGATGACCGAGATCCGGCACCGGACAATCGAGACGAACGGCATTCGTCTGCATCTCGCCGAGCAGGGCGAAGGCCCGCTGGTTCTCCTTTGCCACGGATTTCCGGAGAGCTGGTATTCCTGGCGCCATCAGCTCACGGCCCTGGCCGAGGCGGGATACCGCGCGGTCGCGCCGGACATGCGCGGCTATGGGCAGACCGATCGGCCGGAGCCGATCGAGAAATACACGCTGCTTCATCTCGTCGGCGACATGGTCGGCGTCCTCGATGCGCTCGGCGCCGAGCAGGCGGTGATCGCCGGTCACGACTGGGGCGCGCCGGTTGCCTGGCACGCGGCGCTGATGCGGCCCGACCGCTTCCGCGCGGTGATCGGCTTGAGTGTACCTTTCCGCCCGCGCGGCGCAGCGGTGCCGACCACAATGATGCCCAAGACCGATGACGCGCTCTTCTACCAGCTCTACTTCCAGACGCCGGGGGTCGCCGAGGCCGAATTCGAGCGTGACGTGCCTCGCACCATGCGCAGCATGCTCTACAGCGCCTCAGGCGACGTGCCCGCCGGCGCACGCAGCGCTGTCGCCGCCGGAGATGCGGTCGGCATGGTGCCGCGCCGCGGCGGCCTGCTCTCGGCCACGATCCATCCGGACGTGTTGCCGCCCTGGCTCAGCGCCGCCGACATCGAATTCTACACTGGCGAGTTCACCCGCACCGGCTTCCGCGGCGGCCTCAACTGGTATCGCAACATCGACCGCAACTGGGAGCTGCTCGCACCCTATGCCGGTGCTCAGGTCAAGGTGCCGGCGCTCTATGTCGCCGGCGATCGCGATCTCGTGCTGGCCTTTCGCGGCATGGACCAGCTTCTCCCGGCCCTGCCCAAATTCATCCCGCAATTGCGCCGCACGCTCATTCTGCCGGGCTGCGGTCACTGGACCCAGCAAGAGCGCCCGCGCGAGGTCAATGCCGCGATGATCGAGTTCCTGCAGAGCCTTTAGATCAGGGCCGGGGGCGTTGGGCTCGTCGCGCTGGCGCTGGTGTTCTTTGTGGTATGATGCCCGCCGAGAAGGGGCGCGAACGCCCCGCGGATCGGAGGAGACGCCATGCCGAAGCTTCGCCATATTGCGCTTGCCACCAACGACCCGGTCAAAACCGCGGAATTCTATAAGCAGGCCTTCGGCTTCAAAGAGGTCGGCCGGGTCGGCACGCCCAATTCGCCCAAGGCGATCGCCTGGGGCTTTTATCTCAGCGACGGCACGCTCAACCTCGCCATCCTCAAATTCCAGAACATCGACCAGCTCGGCCGCGGCCTCGATTATGTCGGCATTCACCATTTCGGCGTGCTGGTCGACGACCTTCCCGCCTATGCCGCGAAGCTCGAGGCGCTGGGCGCGCCCTGCATCATGAAAATGGACAGCGCCACCACCAATTCCTTCTACGAGACCAAGTTCCGCGGTCCCGACGGCGTTGTCTTCGACGTCTCCGAGCATCCCTGGATCGGCGCCGCGCCCGCGAACGTGGGTGAGGTCGAGGTGAAGGAGACCGAGCCCGCCGAATAAGGCCGGCTCGGACTGACTTTCGCAAATCCGTCGTCACCCCACCTCACCCCAACCCTCTCCGCCCCTCAGGGGCGGAGAGGGAGGGACCCGCGCAGCGGGAGGGTGAGGTGGGGCGCCGACGACGTCGCAGGCTGCTTCAGGAAATTCGGGTTCTGAGTTCCAGCGCCGGTCAGGTCGCGTCGACCACGCCGGCGTCGTGCTCGTAAAGCCAGGCGATCGCCGTGAGCGAGCGGTCGCCATTCACTGCCATTTCGGCGTCGCGCTGCTGCTGGCGCGGTCCGTCGGGCAGGTGGAAGCGCGTCTTGTTGAGACGGGACAGCTCCTGCAGCCGCGTCGCGCGCGGCAGGCGCAGCTTCTCATAGAGATTGAGCGCTTCGACGGCGCGCGCGGGCCCCAGTTTCGCGAGGCAGGCGGCGAGGGTGGCGCCGTCCTCGATCGCTTGCGCCGCGCCTTGCGCCATGAAGGGCAGCATGGCGTGGCAGGAATCGCCGAGCAGCGTCACGCGCCCGACCGACCAGCGCGGCAGCGGCGTCCGGTCGAAGAGCGCCCAAATGAAGGTCTCGTCGACCGCTTCGATGATGCGGTGGACCTGCTCGTGCCAGCCGCCATAGGCGGCGAGCAGGTCGCGCTTCTCGCCGCGGTCGGTCCAGGATTCCCGCGTCCAGCTGTCGCGCTCGATGATGCCGACGAAATTCAAGAAGCGTGCGCCCGAGACGAAGTAATGGACGAAATGCTGGCCCGGCCCCATCCAGTTGGATGACACCACCTCGAGCCCGAGATCGGCGAGGCGCTCCACCGGGACGAGGCCGCGATAGGCGATGCAGCCGGTGAAACGTGGCTGTTCCGGACCGAAGAGCTGGGCGCGCACCACCGAATGGATGCCGTCGGCGCCGATGAGGAGATCGGCGGATATCTCGGCGCCGTTCTCGAAGCGCGCGGTGACGCGCTCCCCGTCGTCCTCGAGGCTCGCCAGGCGATGGCGGAAATGGACGTGCTCGCGCGGCCATTGGCTCGCCAGCGCCACCAGCAGATCGCCACGGTGGAAGTGGTAGTAAGGCGCGCCGAACATCGCTTCGAGCTCGTCGCCGAGCGGCGCGCGCTGCAAGGTGCGGCCGTCCTGCCAGCGCCGCTGATGCACCGCCACCGGCCGCACCGCGTCGCGCGTGAGCCGATCCTGCGGCACCAGGCGCTGCAGGATGCGCGACGCGTTGGGGCCGATCTGGATGCCGGCACCGATCTCGGTGAAAGCCGCTCCCTGCTCGTAGACCTCTACGGCGAAGCCGGCGCGCCGCAGCGACAGCGCCGCGGCGAGGCCGCCGAGCCCGGCGCCGATGACGGCGATCGACAGCTTGTTGCCGCTCATGCCGCCACCCCGCGGCGCAGCGCATCGAGCGTGCGGTCGATCGTGGCCGCGGGCGTGCCGGCGACGCGCAGCACCGCGGCGCCCATCTGCAGCCCCGGCTCCAGCGCTTCGAGGATGACGGCATTGGCGCCGGCCTCTTCCAGGCGGCGCGCATGCGCGGCATCGCGGCTCCGCGCGATGATGCGCAGATCGGGATGATTGCGGCGCAAGGCGGCGACGACGCGCTCGGCCGCTTCGGGCTGATCGAGCGTGATGAGCGCGGCGCTGGCGCGCTCGACGCCGGCGGCGTTGAGCAGCTCGGCACGGCTCGCATCGCCGAAATAGACCGGCCGGCCATGGCGCCGGTTCTCTTCGACCAGCGGCACGCTCTGCTCGATCGCGATATAGGGGAGCTGCTGCTCGGCGAGCATCCGGCCAACGATCCCGCCGATGCGGCCGAAGCCGGCGATGATCACATGGCCGGAAAGATCGGCCGCTTCCTCGGCCATCAGCGCCGCTTCCGGCGCGCGCTGCACCTGGAAAGCGCCGGCAAGGCGGCGGCCGAGCACCGCCATCAGCGGCGTCGTCGCCATGGTGAGCGCCACCGTGGCGATGAGGACGGTGCCGAGATCGCGCTCGATCAGGCCGAGCTGCTGCGCGATGCCGAAGACGACGAAAGCGAATTCGCCGCATTGCGACAGCAAGAGCCCGGCGCGGATCGCGAGCGGCGTGCCGAGCTGGAAGAGACGCGCGAGTGCCCAGAGGATCACCGGCTTTCCGGCCAGCAGCACGGCCGAGAGCGCCAGCACGGCCTGCCAGTGATGAAGCACGAGCGAGGTGTCGATCACCATGCCGACGGTGATGAAGAAGAGGCCGAGGAACAGGCCGCGCACCGGCAGGATGTCGGCTTCGACCTGATGGCGGTACTCGGTCTCGGCGAGCAGCAGCCCGGCGAGGAACGCGCCCAGCGCCATCGACATGCCGGCCTCCGCCGTCGCCCAGCCGAGGCCGAGGACGACGAGCAGATTGGTCGCGGCGAAGGTCTCGCGGATGCGCGTCATCGCGCTCAAGCGGAAGAGCGGGCGCAGCACCAGCCGGCCGAGCAGCAGGATCAGGAGGATGGCGGCGACGCCCTTGCCGAGCGCGAAGCCGAGCGCCGCAGCGATGCCGTCGTTGGTATCCCGGGTGAGCAGGGGCAGCAGCGCCAGAAGCGGCACCACGGCGAGATCCTGGAACAGCAGGATGGCGAGCGAGACGCGGCCGACGCGGCTCGCCAGCTCGCCGCGCTCGGCGAGCAGCTGCAGCACCGCGGCGGTCGAGGAGAAGGCGAGGGCGCCGCCCACCACCAGCGCGGCGCGCGGCGTGAGGCCCAGCTCATAGCCGGCGAGCCCGACGGCGCCGCCGGTGACCAGCACCTGCGCCAGGCCAAGGCCGAAGATGTAGCGCCACATCGCCTGCAGCCGCTGCAGCGGCATGTCGAGGCCGATGGTGAAGAGCAGGAAGACGACGCCGAACTCGGAGAGCAGCTCGGCCTCGCCGGTGTCGCGGATGAAGCCGAAGCCGTAAGGTCCGACCACCATGCCCGCGGCGAGATAGCCGAGCATCGGGCTGACGCGGAAGCGCTGCGCCAGCGGCACGGCGACGATCGCTGCCAGCAGCAGAACCAGGACGGATTGGACCTCGACGGCGGCGGAAGGAACGCTGGTCAACCGGTTAAGCCTCGTTGCGCCGCGTCAGCGCGGCCCGGCTATACCACGTGATCTGGCACCAGCTTGCAAGGGTGATCGGGATCGCCGGTCTCGACCTGGATGGTGGCGTGGTCGATGCCAAAGCGGTCCTGCAGCTCATGCGCCAGCAGCGCCAGCATCTCGTCGCCGGGATGACCCGTCGGCATGACGAGATGGCAGGTGAGCGCCGTCTCGGTCGTGCTCATCGGCCAGATATGAAGATCATGCACCGCAACAACGCCCGCCAGCCGGTCGAGATGCCGGCGCACCGCGGTCGCGTCGATGCCCGGCGGCACGCCGTGCAGCGCCAGGTTGACCGCATCGCGCAGCAGCCGCCAGGTACCGACGACGATGACGAGGGCGATCGCGAGGCTCGCGGCAGGATCGAGCCAGAGCCAGCCGGTGACGAGGATCACGGCGCCGGCCAGAACGACGCCGAGCGAGACGCCGGCATCGGCGAGCATGTGCTGGAAGGCGGCGCGAATGTTGAGATCGCCGTGGCGGCCGCTTTGGAAGAGGAGGGCGCTCGCGCCATTGACGACGATGCCGATCGCCGCCACCGCCATGACGGTGCGGCTCGCCACCGGCGCGGGCTCTATCAGCCGGTTGATCGCCTCGACGATGATGCCGCCGACCGTGATCAGCAGCACGATGGCGTTGAACAGCGCGGCCAGGATCGACGAGCTGCGCAGCCCGTAGGTGTAGCGGCGTGAGGGCCGGCGCTGGGCGAGGATGCTGGCGGTCAAGGCGATGGCAAGACCCAGGGCATCGCCGAGGTTGTGACCGGCATCGGCGATCAGCGCCACCGAATTGGCGATGACGCCGTAAGCCGCTTCGACGGCAACGAAGCCCAGATTGAGCGCGAGCCCCAGCGCCAAGGCGCCGCCGAACCCGGCTTTGTGCCGGCCGCCGCCATGCTCATGGCCATGGCGATGCCCATGCCCATGGCCGTGCCGATGCAAGCTCGCTTCCGTCATGCTGGCTCTCAACATTGCCCTGGCCAGCCGTGCCGGCAAGCGCGATTGATGCCGCAGATAGTAAAAATCCCGCGCCGGCCGCCCTCAGGCGGCCAGCCGGGATTTTCCGCAGTGCACCCGGCCGGGCCGGGTGGTATCAGGCGGCGTGCTGGAAGTTGCTGTTCGCCGGAGTGCCGGTCTCGACCTGGCGCTGCGCCGCTTGCGAGAGCACATAGGGGATCTCGGAGCGGGTGATGCCGATATCGGCCAGCGACCGGTCGTCGAGCGCGGCAAGCTCCGCATAGGCACGCTGCCGCTGCCGCCAGCCGGCCAGCGAATGGGACACGCCGTGGAGCAAATTACCGAGAATGTTCAACATCTTATACACTCCTCTACCGCACCTGCGAAGGCGCTATCTCGCAGTTGCACAATAGGTAAGCAGTCTTGTCCGGATCCGCGAGAGGGAACTCTGCAACCCAGCCTTACAGATGCTGCATGGCGCGGCTGATGGAGCGGCCCCCTTGGCGCCCTTGTCGAGCGGCGGGGCGCGCCTTAGCCTCATGCTAGGAATCGGCGGTAGCTAACCCGTTAACAAAGGAACCTCATTGTGCATAGCAGCAATGCCGATTTGGGCGCCGTGCTCGCTCGGGATGGCTCACCCTATGACGCGGCCGGGGCGAGGGATCTGGTCGCCGGCGTGCTCGCCGCCGCGCCGGCGGCGAGGGAGAGCGACTGGCCGGCGCTGGCCGCGGCGAAGCCTTCCGCGGAGCTGAAATCGGCGCTGCAGGCACTGGCGAATGAGCTTGGCGCGGCGCCCGCGACGCCGACGCCCGGCCCGGCCGAGCGGCTGGCGCTGCTGCGGGCGGAGCTGCGGCGCCGGGGCGTCCATGGGTTCCTGGTGCCGCGCGCCGACGAGCATCAAGGGGAGTATGTCCCGCTCTGCGCCCAGCGTCTGGCCTGGCTCACCGGCTTCACCGGCTCGGCCGGCCTCGCCATCGTGCTGCCGGCGAGCGCGGCGGTCTTCGTCGATGGGCGCTACACCCTCCAGGCGAAGGTCGAGGTCGATGGCGCGCTCTATACCCTTCGCCACCTCACCGAAGAGCCGGCGAGCGATTGGATCGCGGCGACGCTGAAGCCGGGCGAGATTCTCGCCTATGATCCCCGCCTCCACACGCTGGGCGAAGTCGAGCGCTACCGCGCCGCGGCGGAGAAGGCGGGCGGCCGGCTGCAGCCGCTCGATAGCAATCCGCTCGATGCCGTCTGGGCAGGACGGCCGCCGGCGCCGCTCGGACCGGTGCTGCCCCATGATCTGCGCTTTGCCGGCGCCAGCGCCGAAATGAAGCGTCAGGCGCTCGCTGATCGGCTCGCGGCCGACGGGGTCGACGCCGCCGTGCTGACCGCGCCCGATTCGATCGCCTGGCTGCTCAACATCCGCGGCAGCGACGTGCCGCACACGCCGCTGGCGCTCGCGTTTGCCATTCTCCAGCGCGACGGCACCGTCGATCTCTTCATCGATGCGCGCAAGCTCATGCCCGGCCTCCTCGAGCATCTCGGCAATGCCGTGCGCGTCGCGCCGCCCGGCGCTTTCGGCCCGGCGCTGCAACGGCTCGGCGCCGCGCAGCGCCGCGTCCAGGCGGATCCCGCGAGCGCCGCCTGGGTGTTCGACACGCTGTCGAGCGCCGGCGCGGCCATCCATCGCGCCGCCGATCCCTGCCAATTGCCCAAGGCCTGCAAGAACGCCGCCGAGCTCGACGGCACGCGCCGCGCGCATCGCCGCGACGGCGCGGCGCTGACGCGCTTTCTCGCCTGGCTGGCCGCGACGGCGACAAAGCGCGGTCTCGGCGAGATCGCCGCCTCCGATCGGCTCGAGCAGCTGCGCCGCGAAGGCGAGTTGTTTCGCGATCTGAGCTTCCCCACCATCTCTGGCGCCGGCGCCAACGGCGCCATCGTGCATTACCGCGCTTCGCCCAAGACCGAGCGCCGGCTTGAATCGGGTTCGCTCTATCTCGTCGATTCCGGCGCGCAGTATCTCGACGGCACGACCGATGTCACCCGCACCGTGGCGATCGGCGCGCCTTCCGCCGAGATGCGCGACCGCTTCACCCGCGTGCTGAAGGGCCATATCGCGCTCGCCACCTGCCGCTTTCCCAAGGGCACGAGCGGCTCGCAGCTCGATGCGCTGGCGCGGCGCCCGCTCTGGGACGCGGGGCTCGACTACGATCACGGCACCGGCCACGGCGTCGGCAGCTATCTCGCCGTGCATGAGGGGCCGCAGCGCATCTCGAAGCTGCCCAACACTCAAGCATTGCTGCCGGGCATGATCGTTTCGGACGAGCCCGGCTATTACAAAACCGACGGCTATGGCATTCGCATCGAGAACTTGGTCGTGGTGACCTCGCTCGGCGCGCCGGCGGGTGCCGAGCGCGAGGTGCTGGGCTTCGAAGTGCTGACCTTGGCGCCGATCGATCGCGCGTTGATTGAGACGACATTGCTGGACGAGGCCGAGATCGCTTGGCTCGATGCCTATCATGCGCGCGTGCGCGCCGAGATCGCGCCGCTCGTCGATGCTGCGACGCAGCGCTGGCTCGAGGCCGCAACGCAGCCGCTCGTGTAGCAACTTCACATCTGCGCGAGACGGCGGCGCGCCTGGGGATGCGCCGGTGTGGCGGCGACGAAAATGGTGGTAGCATTCTCGTCGTCCGCGGTGCTGCCGACCGGGACCAGGAGCTTCCATGATCCGCATCGTCCGCCCCGTCATTCTCGCCGGCGCGCTTGCGCTCGGCGCTTGCGCCGTGGCGCCGCCGACGGGTCCCAGCGTCATGGCGCTCCCGGCCCAGGGCAAGAGCTTCGAAGCCTTCCAGCAAGACGACAATGCCTGCCGCCAATATGCCTCGGCGCAGATCGGCTTCGGCTCGCCGGCGGACGCCGCGACGCAGAGTGCGGTGAACAGCACCGTTCTCGGCACGGTGCTGGGCGGCGCCGCCGGCGCCGCGATCGGCGCCGCGGCCGGCAATCCGGCGCTCGGCGCCGCGATAGGCGCGGGCAGCGGCCTCGTCTTCGGTGGTGCCGCCGGCGCCAACGCAGCCGGGCTGTCGCAAGCGGACCTGCAGCGCCGCTACGACATCGGCTACATCCAGTGCATGACGGCCAAGGGTGAAAGCGTGCCGCAAAGCCTGCCGGCTTACGCGGGATCCGGCTATCCCTATCCCTATTACGCCTATGGCTACGGCTATCCCCCGCCTTATCCCTATTACCCCTATTATTACGGCCCGGCCTTTATCGGCGGCGGCTTCGTCGTCTTTCACGGCGGCCATCACGGCCATCACTGGGGAGGCCACGGGCACCATTGAGGTGCTGCGCTGCCCAGCGGCGAGCGGATCAGCCTGACGCCGGCTGACGCGCCAACTCGGCGCGGACCCATTGCTCGAGCTGCGATGCCGTTACCGCGCCGGCATGCCGAGCGAGCTCGCGGCCATGGAACAGCAGCGCCACGGTCGGAATGCTGGCGATGTGGAAGCGCTGCGCCAGCGCCTGCTCCTCGTCGACATTGATCTTGACCAGCCGCAGCGCCGGCTCGAGCTGCGCCGCCGCGCGTTCGAACTCGGGCGCCATGATGCGGCAGGGCCCGCACCAGGGCGCCCAGAAATCGACGAGCAGCGGCACGTCGCTTTTCTCGAGCTGGCGCAGGAAGCGCGCCGTGTCGAGCGGTACGGGATGCGCGTCGAACAGCTTCCGGTGGCAGGCGCCGCATTTGCCGCCGGCCGTCAGCTTGTCGCGCGGCACGCGGTTGAGCGTGTCGCAATGGGGGCAAGGGAGGTGCAGGCTTTCGGCCATGGCTCTTCCTCGGGCAGCGGTCATTCCGCCGCTTGCGTTGGCGGCAGTGGCGGCTTGGGCCGGAGCTTGCCGATGCCGAGCGCTTTCATGACCATCCGCTCATAGCCGGGCTCGCTCGAGCCGCGCCGCACCTTGCGCAAGAAATACCTCTCGAAGGCCACTTTCGCCAGATGCACCCAATAGCCCTGGGCTGCCCAGTTCATGTTGCGCGGCGGGATCTGCGGCAATGCGACGAAAGCGACGCCGCTATCGCCGAAATCGGCGAGGCAGACGGCATTCCAGGTCGGTTCGCGATGCGGCTCTTTCCCCGCGATCAAATCGGCGATGTTCTCGCTGACTGCCGACACCATCGATTCGATCATGTAGCCGGTCTTCGGCACGCCGACCGCAACCGGGGTCTGCTCGTAAGGCGGAATGGCGACGCAGACGCCGACGGCGAAGACGTTCTTGAATTGGGGATTGCGCTGGTGCTTGTCGACGAGCACGAAGCCGCGCGGATTGGCGAGTCCCGGCAAGCCTTTGCCATCCTCGCCGATGAGGCAGGACACGCCGCGGAAGGCGGGGATGAACATGGTGAGCTTCGAGGGGAGGCGGCGCTGTCCTTTCGGCTTGCCGTCCTCGCCGATCTCGGTCACCTCCACCGCATCGGGCGCGACGCGATCGACCTTGGCGTTGGTCACCCAGTTGATGTCGCGGTCGCGCATCATCGATTCGAGCAGGCCTTTGGTGTCGCCGACTCCGCCGAGGCCGAGATGGCCGATATAGGGCTCGGCGGTGACGAAGGTCATCGGCACGCGGTCGCGAATCCGCCGCCGGCGCAGATCGGTGTTGACCATCAGTGCGAATTCATAGGCGGGGCCGAAGCAGGAGGCGCCCTGCACCGCGCCGATCACCATGGGACCGGGATCGCGGCAGAATTGCTCCCAGCGTTCCGCCGCCTTGGCGGCATGATCGACATGGCAGATCGAGATGCTGTTCGCCGCCGGCCCCAAGCCCTCGACCTCGTCGAAGGCGAGCGCGGGACCCGTCGCGATCACGAGATAGTCGTAGTCGAGACGGCGCCCGTCGCGGAGCAGGATCGCGTTCTCCTGCGGCAGGACGCGGCTGGCGCCGGCGGCGTCGAAGCCGATGGTGAATTTCGCCAGCAGCTCCGGCAGATCGATCTTGATGTCCTCGGGCTCGCGCCATTTGAGCGCGACCCAGGGATTGGACGGGACGAAATGGAAAAACGGATTGTCGGAGACGACGATGATCTCCGTTGCGCGGTCAAGCCGCGCGCGCAATTCATAGGCTGCCGAAATGCCGCCGATTCCGGCGCCAAGCACGACGATCTTCGTCACGGTTTCCTCCACCCCTTGTCCCTTGCGTTATCCCTTTACGCCTAACTCGCGCAGTTTGCGCCGCCGCGCCACGGCGACATTGATCGAGATCAAACAGTTTCTCTGTCCGATCGACCTCTCTTGCCGCTGACCTGGATCAATGCGCTGCCGCGCGCGGACTTTATCGTCATGGCATGCTTTCAGGAGAAAGCCGTGCCGGTGCGGCAGCCCAGCTGCTTGAACAGCATCGCCGCCGGGCAGAAGCCGGTGAACGATGCCTGCAGCAGGTTGGCGCCGACGAAGGCGGTGAAGAGCAGCCAATAGGGGCTCCAGATCTGGCTCAGCGCCAGGCTCAGCAGGATCATCAGGCCGGCGAAGGCCATGACCGCACGGTCGATCGACATGACTTGCTCCTTTCCCGATCAGCGCCGCTGCCGCGGGCGGCAATAGAGGTCGTAGAGCACGGCGAGGACCTTGCCGATGCCGGGATCGGCGAGGGAGTAGCGGATGGTCTGCGACTGCCGCCGCGTGCGCACCAGCCCGGCGCTGCGCAGCTTCGCCAGATGCTGCGACAGGGCCGATTGGCCGAGGCCGACCACGGCTTCGAGCTCGCCGACCGAGCGCTCGCCCTGCAGCAGCTCGCACAGGATCATCAGCCGGCGCGGGTTCGCCAGATGCTTCAGGAAACCGGCGGCCGCGCCCGCTTTGGCATGCAGGGCTATTATATTCATGCTTGCTAATTTAGTGATCGCTAATATGTATATCAAGCCCGTTCCCGACTGCGGAGGCCGAGCCGTGATCCGTTTCCTCATTGCCCTGGCGCTGATCGCCGCCGGCGCCGCATCGGCGAGCGCGGCGGAGGTGACGGTCGTCAAGCGCGCGGTCGACGACCGCAAAGCGGTGATCGCCACCGTGGAGCCCGTGCACGAGCTGGTGGCGCGGGCCCGTATCGCCGGCACCATCACCAGCCTCACGGTCAAGGAGGGCGACCGCGTCGCGGCCGGCGACCGCATCGCGCTCGTCGGCGATCCCAAGCTGCTGCTGCAGATGCAGGCGCTCGCCGCGCGCAGCGCGGCGCAGCAGGCCGAGCGCGACCAGGCGCAGCTCGAGCTCAATCGCGTCTTGGAGCTGCGCCGCACCGGCGTCGCTTCGCAGGCGCAGCTCGACCAGGCGCGGACCCGTCTCGACGTCGCGACGCGGACGCTCGCGGCGCTGCAGGCCGACCGCCAGGTCATCGAGCAGCAATCGGCGGAGGGGGCGGTCTTCGCCCCGGGGGCGGGGCGGGTGCTGAAGGTGCCGGTGTCGGAGGGCAGCGTAGTGCTGGCGGGCGAGACGATCGCGACGATGGCGGCCGACAACTACATCCTCCGCCTCGAGCTTCCCGAGCGCCATGCGCGCTTCATCAAAGCCGGCGACACGATCCTGATCGGCGCGCGCGGCATGGAAGCGGCGGACGAAGAAACCGAGACGCTTCGCCGCGGGCGGGTAGTCCTGGTCTATCCCGAGATCGACCATGGCCGCGTCGTCGCCGATGTCGAGGTCGAGGGGCTCGGCGATTATTTCGTCGGCGAACGCACGCGCGTCTACGTCGCCACCGGCACGCGCGAGGCGCTCATCCTGCCCGAGAACTGCGTCTATCGCCGCTTCGGCGTGAGCTACGTCAAGCTCGCCAGCGGCGTCGAGGTCGTCGTCCAGGTCGGGCTGCCGGTCGAAGGCGGCATCGAGATTCTGGCCGGGCTGCATGAGGGCGATGTGGTGATGGCGCCATGAAGCTCGGCCTCTCCGGCATTCTGACGCGAAGCTTCATCGCTTCGCCGCTGACGCCGCTGCTGCTGCTGGCGGCGCTGATCGTCGGAACGCTGGCGCTGTTCGCGCTGCCGCGCGAGGAGGAGCCGCAGATCAGCGTGCCGATGGTGGACGTTCTCGTCACCGCCAATGGCTACAAGGCGGGCGATGCCATCGAGCTCATCACCAAGCCGCTCGAGGACATCCTCAAAGGCATCAACGGCGTCGAGCACGTTTATTCCCGCACCCAGGACGACGCCGTGGTCGCCACGGCGCGTTTCTATGTCGGCACCGACGAGGACACGGCGCTGCTCCGCGTCCATGAGAAGATTCGGGCCAACATCGCCGATCTGCCGAAGGGCATTCCCGAGCCGCTCATCATCGGCCGCGGCATCAACGATGTCGCCATCGTGACCTTGACCCTGGCGCCCAAGCCCGAAGCGGCGGCGCGCTGGAACGACAACGGCCTCTATCAGGTGGCCTCGGAGCTGCAGCACGAGCTGGTCAAGGTCGAGAATGTCGGCCTCACCTACATCGTCGGCGGCAGCCCCAACCAGATCCGGATCGAGCCCGATCCGGAGCGGCTTGCGCTCTATGGCGTGACGCTCAATCAGCTCGTCGACAAGCTCGAGAACGCCAACCGCTCCTTTCTGGTCGGCGCCTTCGACCAGCTCGGCCGCAACACTCCGGTCGTCGCCGGGCAGACGCTGCAGGGCGTGCCGGATATCGGGCTGCTGCTGCTGACGACGCGCGACGGGCGGCCGGTCTATGTCAAGGACGTGGCCGATGTCGTGGTCGGCGCGGTCGAGCCCGAGCACCGCGCCTGGACGCTCACGCGCACGGCGTCGGGATCGCTCGAGCGCCGGCCCGCCGTCACTATCGCCTTTGCCAAGCGCAAGGGCGCCAACGCCGTCACCGTCGCCGATGGCCTGCTCGAGCGGCTGAAGACGGTCGAAGGCCGGCTCGTGCCGAGCGACGTCGCTGTCAGCGTCACGCGCAATTACGGCGCGACGGCGACGGAGAAGGCGAACGAGCTGCTCTTCCACCTGGCGCTCGCGACCGTCTCGATCGTCGTGCTGATCACGCTCGCCATCGGCTGGCGCGAGGGCTTGGTCGTGCTGGTGGTGATTCCGACCACCATCCTGCTCACGCTCTTCGCTTCCTGGCTCATGGGCTACACCATCAACCGGGTGAGCCTCTTCGCGCTGATCTTTTCGATCGGCATCCTGGTCGACGATGCGATCGTCGTGGTCGAGAACATCGTCCGCCACTGGCAGGCGCGGCGCGGCCGCTCCCTCATCGACACGGCGGTCGAGGCGGTGGCGGAGGTGGGCAACCCGACCATCGTCGCGACGCTCACGATCATCGTCGCGCTGCTGCCGATGATGTTCGTCAGCGGGATGATGGGGCCTTACATGAGCCCGATCCCGGCCAACGCGTCGATGGCGATGGTGTTCTCCTTCTTCGTCGCCGTCATCATCACGCCCTGGCTGCTGCTGCACATCGCCCGCGGCCGCTTCGAGACGGGCGGCGATGGCGGCGGCGAGCACGACATCGGCGCGATGGGACGCTTCTACCGGCGCATCGCCCGGCCGCTGCTCACCGGGCGCCGCCGCGCCAAGGTCTTCCTCTTTGCCGTCGCGGCGGCAACGGCAGCGGTCTGCCTCCTCTTCGCAACCAAGGATGTGACGGTGAAGCTGCTGCCCTTCGACAACAAGTCGGAGCTGCAGGTGGTGGTCGACCTGCCGCAGGGTGCGACGCTGGAAGACACCGAGCGGCTGCTCATGGCGGCGTCCGACCGGCTCAAGGATCTGCCGGAGCTGACCTCGATCCAGCTCTATGCCGGCACCGCGGCGCCGTTCAATTTCAACGGGCTGGTGCGGCACTACTATCTTCGGAACGCGCCCGAGCAGGGCGATCTCCAGGTCAATCTCGTGGCAAAGAGCGAGCGCTCGCGGCCAAGCCACGCCATCGCGCTCGATGTCCGCCGGCGGCTCGCCGATCTGCCGAAGCCCGAAGGCACGGTGATCAGCGTCGTCGAAGTGCCGCCGGGACCGCCGGTGCTGGCGACCTTGCTCGCCGAGATCTACGGCCCCGACGACGCGACGCGGCGCGCCACGGCCGAGAAGGTACGCGAGGCTTTCAAGAGCGTCGATTTCATCACCGATATCGACGACACCTTCCACACGCCCGGCGAGCGGCTGCGCTTCTCGATCGATCAGGAAAACCTAGAATTCTATGGCGTCGATGAGCAGGCCGTCTACGACACCATCGCCGCCATCATCGGCGGCGTGAAGGTCGGCTATTCCCAACGCGGCCACGGCACGAAGCCGATCGAGATCGACGTCAAGCTGCCGAAGCGTGCGGCCTGGATGGGAGAGCGCATCCTGTCGACGCCGCTCCCGGCCGGGGGCACGGCAAGCCGGGGCGCCAATGTCGAGCTTGGCGACGTCGTTTCGGTGAAGCGGGAGCCGGCCTCCTACAGCCTCTTCCGCCGCGACGGGCGCTTTGCCGAGATGGTCGAGGCCGAGGTGGCGGGGCGCTACGAAGCGCCGATCTACGGCATGCTCGCGGTCCAAGACCGGTTGAAGCAGATGGGCTGGGGCGCCGCCGGGCCGCCGGAAATCCGCTATCACGGCCAGCCGCTCGACGAATCGAAACCCTCGCTGCTGTGGGACGGCGAGTGGGAGGTGACCTATGTCACCTTCCGCGACATGGGCGCTGCTTTCGCCGTCGCCATTCTCGGGATATATCTTCTCGTCGTCGCTCAGTTCGGCTCGTTCCGCCTGCCGCTCGTGATCCTCATCCCGGTGCCGCTCACCCTGATCGGCATCGTGCTCGGCCACTGGCTGCTCGGCGCGCCCTTTACCGCCACCTCGATGATCGGCTTCATCGCGCTGGCCGGCATCATCGTGCGCAATTCGATCCTGCTGGTGGATTTCATCCGCCAGCGCCGCGCCGAAGGCGCGAGCTTGCGCGCAGCGCTGCTCGATGCCGGCGCAGTCCGCTTCAAGCCGATCTTCCTCACCGCCGCGGCGGCGATGATCGGCGCCGCCTTCATCATCACCGACCCGATCTTTCAGGGCCTCGCCATCTCGCTGGTCTTTGGGTTGGCCTCGTCGACGGCGCTAACCGTCCTGGTGATTCCCGCCGTCTATGTCTGGTTGCGCGACGACGGCAAGCGGCTGCCGGACTGATGGCCGCGCAGCTTTCCCTTCGTGTGGAGCGAATACTTTGCCTTTCTTGGCGGCACCGCAGAACCCAAGGTTTAGTTACAGTGAAGCGCCAATC
>DATIYL010000062.1:0-2901 GCA_035517635.1 Allostellaceae bacterium
TCTCGAAGCCAACACGACCTTATCGCTGAAGCGCGAACCGGCCTGCTTCGCTTTCCTGTCGAGCCGCTCGGTCACCGCGCCGCAACCCATCGACTCGCTCAATCTCGATCTCGCCTCGGTCGACTATTTCGGTGGCCGCGCCTCGCTCTGGGCGACGCTCGAGGTGCGCTCGGGCGCCACCAACGAGCAGCCCACCGCGGTGCTGGGCTTCGACGAGACCTTCCTGCGTCCTTTCACCCGGGCGCTGATCGAGGCAGCGGCGAGCCGCCATCCCTATCGCATGACCATTCTGCGCGAAGCCGGCGAGAACGAGCGGCAACGCGTTGTCGAATATGTCACCGGCCCTGGGGTCGCGCTGACCGAAGTCATCCTGACCCCGCACGACACCGTCGTCGTGGTCTCCGGCCGCGCCAGCGAGGACGCCGAGGAAGAGACGCTCTTCCAGCTGCCGCGCAGCGACAGCTTCATGCGCGCCTTCGTCAAGGTGACCTGCCAGGCCGATCAGGCGCTGCGCGAGACGCTCGCCGAAAGCGAGAAGCTGGCTCGCCGCCGCGCCGGCGCACCGTCCTGAGCGCCCACGCCGCGCTGTGGCGCGGGTGAGCGCTTTTTTCGCACCCCCAGAACGCTTCCCATCGAAGAGCGCTACAGCAGGCTCGGCGCCCGGTAAAGGATGCTGCCGTCGGGTCTTAATGTCGCATCGGGGGTGAGCGTCGCCGGCTCGATCTTGCCGTCGAGGATGTGGCGCACGTCGAAGCCCGCAGCGATGAGGTAATCGGCGATGATGCGGCGGTGGCACCGCCACCAGACCGCCTCGGCGCACATTACGGCCACGCTGTGCTCCTGGGCGAGATGCCGAAGCGCGGCGAAGGCGGCGCGGAATTCGTTCGTCTCGGCATAATCGGCGTAGTTGCGGAAAGCGGGTTCGCGCCACAGCGTGTGCGGCGAGCCTTCGTGCCGCGCGCTGCGCCTTCCGCCGAGCGCCGGGAAATGACGATAGCCGATGCCGGCTTCGGTGAGAGCACGGGAGAGCGCCGCGTCGTTGAATTGCGGATGCCGGCGCGAAAAAGGAAAGCGGCGCACATCGGCAACGCAATCGACCGCTGCGTCGCGCAGCAGCGCGATGAACGCAGCGATCTCCCGCGTCGAATGCCCGATGGTGAAGACGGTCATGGCCGCACTATAACGGGGGCGGCCGGCGGCGCGCTCCCGCTATCCGGCAGCGAGCTTGGGCGCCTTCTCGAGCGCCGCCGATTCGACCGAGGCGATAAGGGCGCCATAGGGCGGCAGCACCGCTGCCGCGCCGTCGACGAGAGCGGCGAACCCGTGATCGCCGAGCGGCGTCATCTCGGGAAGAGATGCGGCATCGATGCGCACCGCGCGAGCGCTCGGATTGAAGATGAGCAGCAGCCGCTCGTCGTCTGCGCTTCGCGTGAAGCCCACCAGCGGCGCCGGCAGATCGAGCAGCGTCAGATCGCCGCGGATCAGCGCCGGATGCGTGTTGCGCCACGCCACGAGCCGCCGCCAGGCGCGGAGCGGCGAGCGCGGATCGGCCTCCTGCCGGGCAACCCCTGCGGCGCGGTGCGCCGGCGGCACCGGCAGCCACGGTTCGCCTTCGGTGAAGCCGCCATGCGCCGCATCGCCATCCCAGGGAATGGGAGTGCGGCTGCCGTCGCGGCCGCGAAATTCGGGAAAATAGGCGATGCCGAAGGGATCGCGCAGTTGCTCGGCGGCGAGTGCCGCCTCGCCGAGCCCGAGCTCTTCGCCCTGATAAACGCAGAGCGCGCCTTTGAGCGAGAGCAGCAGCGCCATGAACAGCCTGACACCGGCGGAATTGGGCGCGGCCGCTTCGCCGGCTGCCGCCCATCGGCTCGCCGCGCGCTCGACATCGTGATTGCTGAACGCCCAGCAGACGCCCTCGCCCTCGCCCACCGCGGCAATCTCGCCGAGAGCCGCACCGAGCGCCTCGCCGGCATCGCCGCTGCGCATCGGCCGCAGCGTATAGGCGAGATGCAGACCGCTTCTGCCGGTGTAGCGCGCGATGCGGCCATAGGCGCCGTCCTGGCTCGAGACCTCGCCGAGCAGCAGCGTGCCGGGATGCGAATCGGCGAGCGTGCGCAGCCGCTCGATCAGGGCGTGAGGCTCCTCCTGCATCATGTCGTAAAGGTGCTGCTGTAGCCCGAAGGGCTTTGCCGGCGGCAGGCCGCCAGGAAGCGCGCGCGGCGGGTTGTCGCGCAACGCTTGGTCATGCAGGAGGAAATCGATGGCATCGAGGCGGAAGCCGTCGACGCCGCGACCGAGCCAGAACCGCGCGGTCTCGAGCAACGCCTCAATCACCTCGCGATGGCGCAGATTGAGACTCGGCTGGCTCGCCAGGAAATGGTGAAGATAATACTGGCGGCGGCGCGGCTCCCAGCTCCAGGCGGAGCCGCCGAACACCGACAGCCAGTTACAGGGCGGCGTGCCATCCGGTTTGGCGTCGGCCCAGACATACCAATCGGAACGTTCCTGCTGTCGCCCGGCGCGGCTGTCGCGGAACCACGGATGCTGGTCGGACGTGTGACCGCAGACGAGATCGGTCATGACCTTGAGGCCCAGCGCATGGGCGCGCGCCGAGAGCCGGTCGAAATCCTGCAACGTGCCGAAAATCGGATCGACGGCGCAGTGATCGGCGACGTCATAGCCGAAATCCCGCATCGGCGAGAGGAAGAAGGGCGAGAGCCAGATCGCATCGACGCCGAGCGAGGCGACATAGTCGAGCTTCGCCGTGACGCCGGGCAGATCGCCGACACCGTCGCCGTTGCTGTCGTAGAAGCTGCGGGGATAGATCTGGTAGATGATGGCGCCGGGCCACCATTCGTTCTTGTTTTGCATGTGCGCCTCGTTCTCCGAAGTCCGGCTGGG
>DATIYL010000063.1:0-19776 GCA_035517635.1 Allostellaceae bacterium
ACGAAGGTCTCGGGAAAGACGACGAGCCGCGCGTCTTTGGCGGCGACCTCGCCGATGGTGCGGCACACTTTCTCGACCGTGCCGCTGCCGTCGCGATCGAAGACCGGTGCGAGCTGCGCCGCCGCGACGCGTACGGATCTGCTGCTGGACGTCATCGCCGCCTCCGCTGCCGCCGCCGGGACAGGACGGGCGCACCCGTCGCTGCCGCCGGCGAGATGGATCTCAGACGGTCCAGGTATTGATGATCACCGCATTGTCGCGCTTGTGCAGCAGGATGAGGTCGAGCACGTCGAGGGGGCTGATCGGCCGGATGCCCGGAATGAGCGACGGCTCGCCATGTCCGTAAAGCGCCTGCAAGGCGAACCGGCAGGCATAGACCTTGCCGCCCTCCTCGAGGAACTTGCCGACCTGCTTGTTCATCGCCTGATGGCCGGGAAACGCCTCGTCGCCGAGCGTCGGAAAGCCGCGCTGAACGCCAAGCGTGACGCCCGGCCCGTAGAGCAGCACCGAGGTTTCGAACCCCTTGCGCAGCAGCCGCGTCGCTTGCAGCAAATTCACGAGACCGATCGAACCTTCAAATGCCACGGTGTGAAACGTCACCAGCGCTTTCTCGCCGGGCTTCGCCTTCACGTCCTCGAAGACCTTCTCCTCGTAATCGACGAAGAAGTCTCCCTTCTTATGTGCCTCCTTCTGTACGGCTGGCATGTCATCCGCCCCCATCATTGCGGTTCATCTGCGGCGACGATCCAGCGGCAGAGCATGGCCGGGCTTGCGTCGAGACTTGCTTCGCAGCACGATGACGCGCTGCCGAGAAGATCGCCGTCGGAGCGAGTCTAGCAATGGGCATGCCAAGCTTTGGCCGCAGGTGACTGGACAATGATTGGATTGGCAAGACAAAGATTTAACCGCCTCTCGGGGCAGCGATCGATCGGCCGGGCGGCGCGCGTCGCTGACTGTTTCGGCTGCAACATCGGCTTAATTTTGAGCAGGAGCGAAGGGTGTGGTGTCGCATGCCGCCACGCGACGACGACGCGCGACAAGATGATTCCGCTGGAGAATCCAATCAATATGCAGTCAATTTCCTTGGCGTTCTGATCATGGCGTCGAGGCGCGCGACGCAGTCGAAGTTGAAAGAGCGTCCGGCTTGGCTGCCTGAGCTCGGCGACGGCGGCAAGCCCGCTTATCTCGCCATCGTCGACGGCATCACGGCGGGAATCAAATCCGGCCGGCTGCTGCCCGGCGAACGCCTGCCGACGCAGCGTGCGCTCGCCGGGCAGCTCGACCTCGATTACACGACGGTGGCGCGCGCCTATGGCGAGGCGCGGCGGCGTGGCCTGATCGACTCAACCGTCGGCCGCGGCACCTTCGTGCGCGCGCCGGACGGCACGGCCGAGCGCAGCGACGGCATCGCGGCGCCGGTCGATCTGTCGATGAATTTGCCGCCCGAGCCGGACGACCCGGGCCTGCTCGAGCGTATGCGCCAGGGCATCGGCTCCCTGCAGCAGCTCGGCGATTTGCGCGCGTTGCTCCGCTATCAGGAATTCGGCGGCTCGCCGAACGATCGCGAAGCCGGCATTCGCTGGCTGTCGCCGCGCATCGGCGAGCCGGCACAAGACCGGATCCTGGTCTGTCCTGGAGCGCAAAGCGCCATCCTCGCCGCGCTCGCCAGCCTGACGCGTCCGGGCGACGTCGTGTGCACGGAAGCGCTGACCTATCCCGGCTTCCGCGCGCAAGCGGCCCATTGCGGCGTGCGCTTGGAAGGCCTGCCTTTCGACAGCGAGGGCATCGATCCCGACGCCTTCGCGAGAGCATGCGGGACGCACACGCCGAAAGCGCTCTACTGCAATCCGACGCTGCAGAATCCCACCACCACGACGATCTCGGAAGCGCGGCGGCACGCCATCGTCGCCATCGCGCGCCATCACGGTGTCGCGATCATCGAGGACGACGCCTATGGCCGCCTGGCGCGGCAGCCGCCATCAGCCTTCGCCGTGCTGGCGCCGGAGCTCACCTATTATGTCTCGGGCTTGGCGAAATGCGTCGCCTCCGGACTGCGCATCGCCTATATCGTCGCGCCCGATGCGCGCCATGCCGCGCGGCTCGCGGCGACCTTCCATGCCACGACAGTGATGGCGGCGCCGCTCATGGCCGCGCTGGCGACGCGTTGGATCGCCGACGGCACCGCCGATGCCGCCCTTGCCGCCATCCTGCGCGAGGCGATGGCGCGCCAGCAGCTCGCCGCCGAACTGCTCGATCCTGCCTGGATGCTGACGCAGCCCGAAGCGCTGCATTTCTGGCTGCGGCTTCCCGAGCCCTGGAGCCGCGTTGCGCTGATGCAGCATCTGCGCAACTCCGGCATCGGCGTCGTGGTCAGCGATGCCTTCACCGTGTCGGGACCGCCGCCGGAAGCCGTGCGCGTCTGCCTCGGCGGTCCCGCCAGTCGGAGCGAGCTGAAGCGGGCGCTCGAGGCGCTGGCAAATGCCTTGGACCGCGCGCCGGCTTTCTACGGCGTCATCTGAGCCCGGCGGGCTCAACCGCCTCCGGGCGAGCAGCAGGACTCCTTGGCCTCCGCCGCGACGAATCGGCCGGTCGACGCGACGAAGCCGGCGCCGTCATAGCGGTCGTGATGCCGCACCCAATCGGTCAGCGTGCGGTTGGGGCCGGTCTCGTTGCGGCCCTTGGGCGTGATGTCGAGGCAGGCATAACTGCCGAGCTGCTCTTCGCCGCCGCGGCCATAGGAGGAGTAGGTGTGAAACACCTCGCCCGCCGCGTTGCGGTAGAAGACGCTGCGGCCGGAGAGCTCCTCGATGCCGACGCGGCGCAGGTCGTAATTGTAGTAGACGTCGCGCGCCGCGATCGCGTCCTTGTCGAAAGAGACGTGAAAATCGACATTGAAATCGCAACCTGCCGACGACACCCATCTGATCGGCCAGCCCATGCGCCGTCGGAAAGCTTCGATCTCGGCGAAGGGCGCGCGCGAGACCGCGACATAGCTGACATCGTGATGCTCGAGATGGACGAGCGCGCCGACGATATGATCGACCTCGAAGGAGCAGCCGACGCAACCTTCCTTCCAGCCCGGGCCGAACATGAAATGCTTGATGATGAGCTGGCTGCGCCCGCCGAAGAGATCGCCGAGCGTCTCCTTTCCGTTCGGTCCATCGAAGAGATAGGGCTTCTCGATCTTGACCCAGGGCAGCTCGCGGCGCTGGCGCGCCAGCGCTTCGCGCGCCCGGGTCAGTTCCTTTTCCTTCACCAGCAGCGCCTTGCGCGCGACCAGCCATTCCTCAGGGCTGACGATCTTGTGGGGTTCCATTGCCGTCTCCTTTTTGGCGGTGATGTCGAGGCGTTACCGGGCCTCCTCGCAATTGATCATCCAGGGAATGCCGAAGCGATCGACGAGCATGCCGAAGGCCGCGGCCCAGAAGGTCTTCTGCAGCGGCATCGACACACTGCCCTGCTCCGCGAGCGCGTGGAAGATGCGCTCCGCCTCGGCAGGCTGGTCGAGGTTGATCGCCACGGAATAGCCTTTCGGCGCCTGGTAGTGCTCAGGCGGCGGATCACTGCCCATCAGCACCTGGTCGCCGATCATGAGCCGCGCATGCGCGATCCTGTCGCGCCATTCGGGCGAAAGCTGACCGCACATCGGCGTCTCGCCGTAGGGCAGCATGGCGACGATCTTGCCGCCGAAAACCGCCTCGTAGAACTTGAAGGCCGCCTCGCATTGGCCTTTGAAATTGAGGTAAGGGTTCAGTTGCATTAGGTTCTCCTTTCGACGAATTGGCCGCAACCAACGTCTTTAAGACGAACGATCGGATAGGCGTTCCGACAACTCCGCCATCTTTTTTTCCGAAACACCACAGAGGCAAGGAGGCGGTGAGGGGATCAATCGGTGCGCTTCGCGCGGCGCGAACGGCGCCCTCACCGTCTCATCGCCTCTGTGGCGGCTCTTTCCTCACGCGCGCTGGCTCTCGGCCTGGAGGCGGTCGAGATGGAGGCGGATATGCGCCGCCTCGGCAGGCGTATGAGCGAGCGCGATCGCGCGGCCGAAGGCGGTGCGCGCCTCCTCGGCGCGGCCGAGCTGCATCAACAGCGCGCCCTTGAGACCGAAGAAATGAAAGTAGCCGGCGAGCGGCCCGGCCAGCGGCTCGATCATCGCCAGCGCCGCTTCCGGACCGTGCCGCTTGGCGACCGCGACCGCCCGGTTGAGCGTCACCACCGGCGAAGGCTGCAGCCGCTCGAGCACGGCATAGAGCTGGTCGATCTCGGCCCAGTCGGTATCCTCGGGCCGCGCGGCGCGCGCATGCGTCGCGGCAATCGCCGCCTGCAATTGATAAGGCCCGGGGCGGCGATGGCGGAGCGCTTTCTCGATGAGCGCATGGCCTTCGGCGATGAGATCCGCGTTCCAGAGGCCGCGGTCCTGATCCTCCAGCAGCACGATCGCGCCTTCGGCATCGAGCCGCGCCGGCGCCCGCGCATGCTGCAACAGCAGCAGCGCGACGAGGCCCATGATCTCCGGCTCGCCCGGAAAGAGGCGCAGCAGCAGCCGCGCGAGCCGGATCGCCTCGTCGCAAAGCGTGAGGCGCAGATGCGCCTTGCCGCCGCTGGCGGAATAGCCCTCGTTGAACACCAGATAGATCATCGCCGCGACGGCGCCGAGACGTTCGGCGCGCTCGACCGCGCCGGGCGCTGCGAAGGGAATCTCGGCTTTGGCGATGCGGCTCTTGGCGCGGGTGATGCGCTGCTCCATGGCGCTGTCGCTCACCAGGAAGGCGCGCGCGATCTCCTCGACCGAGAGACCGGAGACGATGCGCAGCGCCAGCGCGATCTGTTGCGTCGCCGGCAGCTCGGGATGGCAGCAGATGAAGAGGAGCCGCAGCAGGTCATCGCGATAATGCGCGTTGTCGAGCCGCTCCGCGAGCTCCGCCTCGGCGTCCTCGGCGTCCGGGATCTCGGCATCCTCCGGCAGCGGCTCCTGCTTTTGCGCGCGGCGCGCCGCATCGAGGCCGGCATTGCGGCCGACGAAGATGAGCCACGCGGCGGGGTCGCGCGGCGGGCCGCTCTGCGGCCAATGCTTCAGGGCGCGCAGGCACGCCTCCTGAAACGCCTCCTCGGCGCGGTCGAGATCGCGGAAATAGCGCAGCAGCGCGCCGATCGCCTGCGGTCGCGCGGCGGTCAGCGCCGCGCCGATCCAGGCGAGGCTGGTCACGGCGCCGGCCCGCTTGCCGGGCGAAAGAGACGCATCGGGCGGATCTCGAGTGCGCCGCCGGCTTCGCCCGATTTGAGCTGACGCGCCGTCTCGATCGCGTTTTCGAGGGTGGGGCAATCGACGATGTAGAAGCCGAGCAGCTGCTCCTTGGTCTCGGCGAAAGGCCCGTCGATGACGAGGGGCTCGCGCCCATCCCGGACGGTCGTCGCCGCGGTCGTCGGCATCAGCCGCGCGACCGGCCCGAGCCGGCCTTCGGCCGCGAGCTTCTGCTGCACGCTCTGGCGCTTGCCGAGCACCGCCTGCTCTTCCTCCTTGCTCCAGCTTTCGACCGCCGCCTCGTCGTCGTAACAAAGTATCGCGTAGAGCATGGGCACTGTCCCTTCGCTGCCTTTCCCAAGGACGAATGAGTATGCCCGTTCCCGACAAGGGGACGAAAGAATCTGGTTAGTGTGGCGCAGCGACCGGGGTCAACGTGCTACCAGCGGAAGCCCCGCGTTCCGAGCCACAGTCGCGCCTTGCGTTCTGGGAACCGGCGAGCGAGAAAATCCACCAGATATCGGCGTTGGCCCGATGGGAAGGCCAAGAGAAAAAGTTGATACGTCGCCCGCTCTTTGAACTGCAAAAGCAAAATCCCGTCGGCGCCAGATCCCCAATACCTCAGATCATTCCAGCTCAATTCACGTGGCGCTCTGAAAGGGAATTGAACCGCAAAACGGTCCTCGGAGAGTTCGAGATTCCTGGGGACAAAGACGAACCAAATGAATAATGCAACCGCTATGATCGGAACCGTCAAGCTGTAGATATAGCCGACGGTCCACCAACGCCCCTGGTACCACCCTTGCCAAAGGTAGCCGGCGATTGTGACGGCACCAAAGACGCCAAGAACATAGCGTGAGAAGGTCCAAAAGCTGCGATGCATTTGCATTTGCCCATGCCCTCTACAGCATTGCTGCGTTCCCCGCATCTGAGGCACGGCGGTAGGTCAATTAGGGATGCGATTGGTAAAGATGGCGTCAAGCCTGGCATTTCGCCGGACGGTCGCTTCGGGCGCCGCCACCTTCGGCGCCAGAGCCTGCTGATCGCCTCCGCTCCACCGCGCCCTTGCCGGAACCTTGCCGACCACCGCCGAACCTTGCGGCATCCTTTCAACGACCTGGAGCGTGCTCAATATTTTGGCGCTTCGTCAAACATTGGGCAAAAGCAAGCGCGCCCCGGCGCCCATCATTGCTGCGTTTCACTGGCACATTTCGTGCTTTAGGGAACATGTCGGCATCGCTGCGGTGCGCCAACCGGCTCTTGTTGATCCCGAACGCTGACCGCGGTGTGGATGAAGCGGATCGGGTTGCACCCACGAGCGGTGGGGAGCGTCATGAGTTCGTGGTCGTTTACAACAGAATCCTATCCCGATGATCGCCGACTTGAGGCTTGGCGCGGTGTCCTCGGCAGATTGTCGATCGAGGCGCGCGACGCCGCCGCGGCGCCCGACGTCTTCGCCACCGCGCAGGCGGTGGAATCGCCGCTCGGCATCGTCATGGTGCAGATTGCCTCGGGCCCGCAACGGCTCAGTTACAGTGATGATCCCGGGATCATTTGGCTTGCACTGCATAGAGAAGGCGAAGCCCTGTTGCGCGAGGCGGGCCGGAGTACACCGATCGCGGTCGGCGACCTCGTCTACGGTACCCCCGGTGCGGCGGCCGAGCTGCTCTTTGCCACGAATTTCCGCCAGCTCCTGGTGCGTGTGCCGCGCGCAGCGCTGGGCGCGCGATTGGTTCAGCCGCTGAGCTCCAGGGTCGGATGCTTGTCCGGCCGCAACGGATTGACGCGCGTCTTCGCGCAATTGCTCACCTCGGTTGCGAACACGATCGACGGTCTCGATGGCGAAGCCATAAGGCCGATCGAAGTTGCGCTCGCGGAGTTCCTGACGGTCAGCCTCGCCGGCGACCAGGGCGATGGCGCGCTTGTCGGCGCCACCGCGTCACAGAACGCGACGCTGCACCGGATCTGCCAGAAGATCGAAGCGCGGTTGGGCGATCCCGACCTCGCGCTTGCCGGCGTCGCTGAGCAGGAGGGCGTTTCGCTGCGCTATCTGCAGAAGCTCTTCGAAGCGGCAGGCTCGAGCTTCGGCGAGTATGTGCGGCAACGAAGGCTGGAACGCAGCCGTCTCGATCTCATCAACCCGCTCTATGCGCGCGACTCCGTGACGACGATTTGCTTCCGCTGGGGCTTCAACGACTCGGCCGGGTTCAGCCGCGCCTTCAGCGAGCGCTTCGGCGAGCCGCCGCGGCAATACCGCCGCAACATCGCCAGCAAAATCTCCGAGGGGGTCCGGCTGCAAATGGCGCGGGGCTGGCCCCTGGGCCTCGACGGCCGGACCTCGCCGGCGAAAGCGCGACGAGCGCCTGAACGCGTCGTGCGCGCCGAAGGGGTCGACCGACGGGCCGATGCGGCCGCGCCCGTCAGGGATTCGATCGGCAGCTCGGCCGACGGGCAGCGACATTATCTGGCGGCGACCGAGAAAACCGTGCATTGGGGTTATTTCAGCCGAACGCTGCGTCATGTTCTTGAGATCGAATCGGGCGACTTCGTGACCGTCGAGACGCTGACGCAGCACGCCTATGACGATCACGAGCGCATGATCAAAGGCGATCCTGGCGCCGAAGCGGTGTTCCACTGGTCGCGCGAGCGCAAGAACGTCGACCGGCGCGGCGCCGGTCCCATCGAGGCCACCATCTATGGGCGCGGCGCCGGCGAGGGCTTCGGCGTCCATATCTGTACCGGTCCGATCGCGATCAAGGGCGCCATGCCGGGCGATCTCGTCGAAGTGCGCATCCTCGATCTGCGCCCTCGCCTGTGTGCCAACCCGCACTTCACTGGACGGGCCTTTGGCAGCAACGCGGCGACATGGTGGGGATTCCATTACAAGGAGCTGCTGACCGACCCACGACCGCGCGAGGTCGTCACGATCTACGAGATCAGCCGCGAGGCGGACATCGCCAAGGCGGTCTACAGCTTTCGGTGGACGCCGCAGACCGATCCGTTCGGCGTCGTCCATCCGACGATCGACTACCCCGGCGTTCCGGTCGATCACACGACGACCGAACGAAATTTTGACGTGCTGAAGGGCGTCGCAATTCCCACGCGTCCCCACTTCGGCGTCATTGGCCTTGCGCCGCGCGAAACCGAGATCGTCGATTCGATCCCGCCGACCTGCTCCGGCGGCAATATCGACAATTGGCGCGCCGGCAAGGGCGCGCGGCTCTATCTTCCCGTCGCGGTCCCCGGTGGCCTGCTCTCGATCGGCGATCCGCACGCATCGCAGGGCGATTCCGAGCTCTGCGGTACGGCGATCGAGTGCTCGCTCACCGGCGATTTCCAGGTGGTCCTGCACCGCCGGCAGGATCTCCGAGGCAGCATGCTTGAGGATGTCAATTATCCCTTGCTCGAGACGCCGGACGAATGGGTCGTGCAAGGCTTCAGCTACGCGAACTATCTCGTCGAGCTTGGCGAGCGCGCACAGAGCGAAGTCTACGACAAATCCTCGCTCGACCTCGCGATGAAGGACGCGTTCCGCAAGGCGCGCCGCTTCCTGATGACCGCCCAGCATTTATCCGAGGACGAAGCGATCTCGCTGCTCTCGGTTGCCGTTGATTTCGGCGTCACTCAGGTGGTCGACGGCAATTGGGGCGTCCACGGCGTGATCCGCAAGTGCCTGTTCGCCGATGGTCGCTGCTGAGCCCTGCCCCCAGAGACCAGCCGGCGGTTCCTCGCCCATCCCGCTGACCATCGAAAGCGCAACCAGATTAGTAAACAGTCAGGTTGCCTAAATTTTGTGAGCGCCGCGGTCCTGTGAAATTTATTGTTCGCGTGAAAGCAAGCCGCATCGGGGTCTTCACTCCTAATCTCGTTCGTGCGCCCGTGCAGCATGGTGCAGGCCATTGGGCATCAGCGCGCAAGCAATCGAAAGGAGATGGTTTGATGCTCGAAAACCCCACCGACGACGTGCGAAGCCTGCGGGATGGCACGCCGGTCGTCACCGCGAAAATCAGACGTTGGCTCCCAGCCGTATTCGGCGTTCTCTGCGCCGCTGTGCTCTTCGCGCCAGCGCGCGCCGAGGCAGCCCTGCCCGAGGCGCCAGCCGCGTGCAAGGCGCTTCAGGCGAAATATCCCAAGCTCAAGGGAGCGAAGCTCGTCGATGCGGTCAATCCCCATACGCCCGGCTATGAAGCGCTCGACCCCAACGACCCGAGCAAATATATCGGCTTCGACGTCGATCTCGCCGACATGCTCGGCAGCTGCCTTGGTTTCACCCTGACCTACAAGCCGGTCGCTTTTGCGGCGCTGCTGACGACGCTGCAGAGCGGACAGGCCGACATCGTGATCTCGGACATCTATGCCACCCATGAGCGGGCCAAGGCGGCGGACTTCATCACCTATTCCAAGGTGTTCGACGGCGTCCTGGTGGTTAAAGGCAATCCGAAGCACATCACCGGGATCAACACGACGATGTGCGGCGACACCGCGGCGGAAAATACCGGCTTCGTCGAAGTTCCCCTGGTGCAGAACCTCGCCGGGCCTTGCAAGGCGGCGGGGAAGCCGGAGCCGGGACTGCAGCTTTACGACAACAACGCTGAATGCATTCAGGCAATCCTGGCCGGTCGCGCCGACACCTATGTCAACGACGTGAACACCGTAGACCAGGCGGTGAAGGCCTATCCTGACAAGCTTGCGAAAGCCGTCGCGGTGACGCTGCCCTACTCGATCGGCATCGCGGTTCCCAAGAGCAAGCCCGAGTTTCGTGACGCCATCATGGCGGCGCTTGTGGAGATTCAAAAAGCCGGCATCGAGACGGCGCTGCTGAAGAAGTGGTCGCTCGATCCGGGCACGGTCGAAGCCCCGATGCTGCTTACGAAGTAATGGATCTCTTTGTTCATTATCTCAGCCTCCCGTACCTGATCCGCGGCATCGTTCTCACGCTCGGCGTGACCGGCCTGGGACTGGGCGGGGGGCTGGTGATCGGCCTGATCCTGGCGGCTATGCAGCTCTCCCGCTTCGGCTTGCTGTCCGCCCTCGCTCGCGGCTACGCCGTCATCTTCCGCGGAACGCCGCTGATCCTGCAGATGGTCTTCGCCTATGACGCGCTGCCGCATATCGGGCTGAAGCTGAGCGCCATGGCCTCGGCGGGGCTCGCGCTCGCCTTCAACGAAGCGCCGTTCATCGCCGAGATCCTGCGCTCGGGCGTGCGCGGCGTCGACAGCGGACAGGTCGCGGCGGGTCAGGCGCTGGGCATGACGCCAGGGGTCCTGATGCGCCATGTGATCGCCCCGCAAGCCATCCGCCTGATGGTGCCGGCCTTGGGCAATGAAGCGGTCAGCGCGCTGAAGAACTCGTCCCTCGCCTCGGTGGTCTCGGTCCAGGAGCTGACGCTGCGCAGCACGCAGCTGGCATCGTCCACCTTCGATTTCTTTTCCATCTTCTTCGCTTCCGGCATCTTCTACCTGGCGCTCACCGGCGGCGTCGGCGGATTGCAGCTGATCACTGAGATGGTGCTCGATCTCGACCGGCCCGCGCCAGGCGAGCGCTGGCGCCGGTTTCTACCATGGCATCGCGCCAACATCTTGCCTTTGCCGGCGCCGCCGGGAGATCTGACGAAGCCGGCCAACGGCCCGGTCGCCGCGGCTGCAGCTTCGCGTACCGCAGTGCCGCCAGCACGGCCGCTACGGTCTCCCGCCCCCGCTTCAGGCAAGGCAATGGTCGAGGTCTTCGGCCTCTACAAAAGCTATGGCGGACGCCCCGTCCTGTCGGGGCTCGATTTGACGGTGCGCGTCGGCGAGGTCGTCGCGTTGCTCGGACCGAGCGGGTCCGGCAAGAGCACGCTGCTCCGCTGCATCAACCATCTGGAGGAATGCGACTCGGGTGCGGTACGGGTCGGCGGTCGTTCGCTCGGCTTCCGCGAGAATGGCCTCCGCGTTCCGCCGCGCGCCTTGGCGAAAGAGCGCGCGACCATCGGCGTCGGCATGGTGTTCCAGCAGTTCAACCTATTCAGCCATCTGAGCGCGCGCGAAAATGTTGCCGGGCCGCTGCGCTGGGTGCATGGCATGTCGAGACCGGCCGCCGACCAGCGCGCGCAAGAGCTGTTGGCGCGGGTGGGCCTGCTGGATCGGGCCGATGCGCTGCCGCGGCACATGTCCGGCGGACAACAGCAGCGCGTGGCGATCGCTCGGGCGCTGGCGCCCAATCCCAGCGTCCTGCTGCTCGACGAGCCGACATCCGCCCTCGACCCCGAGCTGATCAGCGAGGTGCTCGAGGTCATTCGACGCCTCGCCGACGAGGATCGGCTGACGATGATCATCTGCACGCATCAGCTGCGCTTCGCCTACGAGGTCGCAAATCGCGTCGTGTTCCTCAGCAGCGGAACCATCGTCGAGCAAGGCCCTGCCCGCGACGTGCTCACGCGACCCCGGCACCCTCTGACGGCGCGCTTCCTGCGCGCGATGGGCGAAGACAGCGCGCTGGAACGCCCGCCCGATTGCCGCCAGGAGCACCACCCGGCGGGGTAGCGGCGCCCGGATCACCCGACCGTCCCGCCTGCCGCAAGAACCAGCACCGACGCCCGCGCACGCGACAACCGCTCAACGAGGCTCCGCATGAGGCACCACACTCTTTCCGTCTCGCCGGCCACCGTCCATTGGGGGTATTTCAGCAAGACGGTCGCCCCCGCCTTGACGTTGCGGTCCGGCGACCGCGCCACGATCGAGACTTTGACCCACCACGCCGGCGACGATTATGACCGCATGATCGCGGGAGATTCGGGCGCTGAGAGCGTCTTTCACTGGACCCGGGAGCGCAAAGCGGTTCCTCGGCGCGGCGCCGGTCCGATCGCAGGGCCGTTCCAGCGCGGCTCTGGGGAGGGGATCGGTGTGCACTTGTTGACCGGCCCCGTCGCCATCGAAGCGGCCGAGCCCGGCGACATACTGGAAGTTCGCATCCTCGACATCAGGCCGCGCGCGAGCCGCGGCGCCGGCTACGCCGGACGCTGTTTCGGCTCCAACGCCGCGGCCTCGTGGGGCTTCCACTATCACGACCTGATCGAGGAGCCGAAGCCACGCGAAGTGGTCACCATCTTCGAACTGGACACCTCCGGCGAGCCCTGTGCGCGCGCCATCTACAATTACGTCTGGACGCCGCAAGCCGATCCGGACGGCATCCTCCATCGGACGATCGACTATCCCGGCGTGCGCGTCGACCATAGCTCGATCCGGCGGCGCCAGAACATCCTGCCGAACGTCAAGGTGCCGGCGCGCCTGCATTTCGGCACGATGGGCCTCGCGCCGGTGGAGGCCGATTTCGTCAGCTCCATCCCGCCCGGCTATACCGGCGGCAACATCGATGACTGGCGCATCGGCAAGGGGGCGCGGATGTACTACCCCGTTGCTGTCGCCGGCGCCTATTTTTCGGTCGGTGACCCGCATGCGGCCCAAGGCGACAGCGAGCTCGGCGGCACCGCCATCGAGACCTCGCTCACGGGCGATTTCGAGTTCGTCCTGCACAAGCAGCGCGAGCTTGGCGGCACCGTGCTGGAAGGGCTCACGCATCCCTTGCTGGAGACGGAGCAGCAATGGTCGGTTTACGGCTTCACCTTTCCGAACTATTTGGCCGAGCTCGGACCCAACGCGCAGGTCGAGGTGGCACAACATTCGAGCCTCGACAAAGCGATGCGCGATGCCTTCCGCAAACTGCGTCGCTTCCTCATGACCGTGCATCAGATGAGCGAGGATGAAGCCATCGCGCTGATGTCCGTCGCCGCCGATTTCGGCGTCACGCAGGTCGTCGATGCGAATTGGGGCGTGCATGGATCGATACGGAGGGACATGTTCACCCGCCCCTGAGGCGCGGCCATGCTTCGGTAAAAGGAGCCATGATGCAATTTCATCTGATCGCCGATGCGCCGAGGCCCGTGGCGCCGTTCAGCCATGCCGTCGAGACTGACGACTTCATCTTCGTGACCGGTCAGATGCCAGACTCGCCCGCCGCGCCGGGCGTGCTGCCGGACGGAATCACGAGCCAGACGCATGCGGTAATGACCAACCTGAAGACAGTGCTCGAAGGGCTCGGCCTCGGTTTGGAGCATGTCGTGATGGCGCGGATCTACTTGACCCGCTTCAAGCAGGACTATGCGGCGATGAACGAGGCCTATCGCAGCTATTTCCCGGAGGGCCGCCTCCCCGCCCGCACCTGCGTCGGCGTGACCGCGCTCGCCTATGATGCGCTGATCGAAATCGACCTCCTCGCGCGACGACCCCGTTAGGATCGACGCGCGCTGCGTTGCCGCCGGAATGGAGGGGGCCGATGGAAGACGATCAGCCTCGCCGCATCGGTGCCGCCAAACTGCCGCGGAACCGGTCATAGCGGAAGGGCGCAGGATCGACGATCGGCGCAGCGCCTGCGACCAGATCGGCCATGAGGCGCCCGGCGCCCGGTCCGAGGCCGAAACCGTGGCCTGAAAATCCGGTGGCGATGAACAGGCCCGGATGCGTCTCGACGGGAGAGATCACCGGCACGCCGTCCGGCGTCGCGTCGATCAGCCCGCCCCAGCTGTCGGCCACCACCATGTCGCGAAACACGGGAAAGGCGGCAGCAAGGTTCGCGCGCGCCTCGCCGAGCAAGCGCTCGTTCGGCAGCGGGTCGAGCACCCGCACCGTCTCGAAGGGCGAGACCGCGTCCAACGCCCAGCGGCGGGGCGTGCGCCACTCGGTCAGGAAGCGGCTTCCCACGCGCAAGCGAAGCTCATGCCACTGCACGCGCAAGGTCGGCAGAAAATCGAAAAACAGACGGAAGCTGTCCGGCACGATCTCGGCGACATAGGCCCCCCGGCGAGCCACGGTGTAGCCGCCATCGAGGCGCTTGCGGAACGCGAAATTGGAAGCGCCGATGGCGTGCTCGGGCGCGCCGGCCAGCGGTGCGGTGCGCATCACCGAGCCGAGCAGCTTGAGCTGCGGCACGGCGACGCCGAAATTTCCCAAGAAGAGGCGAGACCAGGCGCCGCCGGCAACGACCACCGATTGGCAGGCGATGCGTCCTTTCTCGGTGATCGCCGCGGCGATGCGCCCGCCTTCGGTGTCGATCCCGCGCACGGCACAGCCGGTCAGAACCACAGCGCCGAGCCGTCCTGCGGCCATGGCAAGCGCCGGCGCCGCCAGCGACGGCTCGGCACGCCCATCGCTCGGCGTGTAAAGCCCGCCGACGAATTTTCGTGCCGCGCCGGGCAGCAGATCGGCAAGCGCGCCGCCGCTCACCGGTCGGGCGTCGATCTGCCATTGCCGCGCGGCATCGAGCCATTCTTCGCGAAAGGCCATGTCTTGCGGAGTGTCGCAGGTATAGACGATGCCGGCTTGGCGGAAGCCCGTCTCCGCGCCGAGCCGCGCGTTCATGCCGCGCCACAGCCGCAGACTCTCGATGGATAGGGGAATCTCGCGCAGATCGCGCCCCATGGTGCGGCACCAGCCCCAGTTCCGGCTCGACTGCTCCGCGCCGATCGAACCCTTCTCGCAGAGCGTGACGGCAATGCCGCGCTCGGCGAGAAAGAAGGCGGTTGCGGCGCCGATAATGCCGCCGCCGACGATGACCACGTCGGTGCGCGCGGGCAGAGCGGGATCGGAAGGAACGGGCTCGACGAAGGCGGGCATGCGGCGATCCTCGATCTGAAGCTGATGCGACGGAAGCGCGGCGCTGCCCAACGCCGCAGCAGGAAACCGACGCCCACTGCCGCTTTGATTGGCAGCAGACGCCTTGACCGCCCCGTTGCGTTCATACAGTATACTTCAAGTATGCAACGCGGCAAGACCAACCGAAAGCCCCGGCGCGCGACCCCGCGCGGGGCCGGCGCGACCACCGTCTTCGAGGCAATCCGCAAGCGGATCCTGGCGTTGCAGCTGCAGCCCGGCGCCGATCTCGAGGAAGCGGCGCTGGTGCGCGAGTTCGATCTGTCGCGCACCCCGGTTCGGGAAGCGCTGATCCAGCTTGCCAGCCATGGGCTGGTGCAGCTCGTGCCCAATCGCGGCGCGCGCGTCGCGGCGCTCGATCTCAATGAGGTGCCGCAGCTGCTCGAGAGCTTGGAGCTCTATCAGCGCGCGACCACGCGATGGGCGGCGCTGCGGCGGCAGCCCGAGCATGTCGTCGCGCTCACCCGCCTCAGCCGCGATTTCGCGGCCGCCGTCGCCGCGGACGATCTCGACGGCATGACCGAGGTCAACCGGCTGTTCCACGGCGTGATCGCCGATGCCTGCGGCAACCGCTTTCTCGCTGCGGATTGCCGCGCCGCGGAATCCCGCACCGTGCGGCTCGCCCGGGCGGCGTTCGGCTCGGCGCGCAGCCTCGTCGATCACGCTGAGCATTTTCGCAGCTCCGTGGAACAGCACGAAGCCATCATCGAGGCGATCCGCAACGGTGACGCAGATCGCGCCGATCAGCTGGCGCGCCTCCACTGCGAGGTATTTCGCCAGCGCATGGCAATCTTCATCGCCGCCAGCGCGGCCGGGGAGCTGGATCTGGCGCCGCGCGAGACGCCGCTCCGCCCCCCACCGCGGCGTCGTCTCGCGGCTTCGTAGGAGAAATTGGACCCATGACCTGGCGCATCGGCGTCGATTCCGGTGGAACCTTCACCGATGTCTGCCTCTTCGAGGACGGCACCGGTCGCGTCGAGGTCTGGAAAGTACCGTCGACGCCGGATGACCCCTCGCGCGGCATCGCTGAGGGCGTGAGCGAAGGCGTCGAACGCGTCGATGCGGCGTGCGCCGAGATCGGCTATTTCGGCCACGGCACCACCGTCGCCACCAACGCCCTGATCCAGCATCGCGGCGTCGCCACCGGCCTCATCACCACCGAGGGATTTCGCGATCTCTTGGAGATCGGACGGCAGAAGCGGCCGGAGCTCTACGATCTCCAGGCCGACAAGCCCACGGTCCTGGTGCCGCGCGACTTGCGGCTCGAAGTGGCGGAGCGCGTCAAGCACGACGGCAGCATCGAGACGCCGTTGGATGAAACCGCGCTCAGGAACGCGGTCCGCCTGCTGCGCGTGGCGGGCGTCAAGGCGGTCGCGATCAGCTTTCTCTACGGCTTCGTGCGCAGCGAGCATGAGCAGCTCGCCCGTAAGATCCTGGAAGAGGAATTTCCCGAGGCCTTCGTCTGCACCGGCCACGAGGTCGCGCCCGAGTTCCGCGAATATGAGCGTCTCTCCACCGTCGTCGTGAACGCCTATCTGGGTCCGGTGATGCAGGGCTATATTCAGCGCCTGGCGACGCGGCTCAGCGATCTCGGCGTGACCGTCACGCCGCATCTCACCCAGTCGAATGGCGGCGTGATCGGCTTCGATCAGGCGGCGCGGCTGCCGGTGCGCACGGTGCTCTCCGGTCCCTCGACCGGTGTGGTGGCCGCGCAAGAAGTGGGACGCATCGCCGGCTTCGCCGATCTCATCACCTTCGACATGGGCGGGACTAGCACGGATGTTGCATTGCTGAAGGACGGACAGTGTCGTCTGGCCAGCGAAGCGGTGGTGCATGGATATCCGATCAAAGCGCCGATGCTCGACATCCACACCGTGGGCGCGGGCGGCGGCTCCATCGCCTTCGTCGATTCCGGCGGGCTGCTCAAGGTCGGGCCGCGCAGCGCCGGCGCGGATCCCGGCCCCGCCTGCTATGGCCGCGGCAATCCGGAACCGACGGTGACCGACGCCAATATCGTCTTGCAGACGCTGAACCCGATACACCTTCTGGGCGGCCGGATGAAGGTGCGGCAGGATCTGGCCAAGGCGGCGATCGGACAGGTCGCGCATCGCCTGGGGCTCGATTTCATGGCGACGGCCCAGGGCATCATCTCGGTCGTCACCGCCAACATGGCGCGCGCGATCCGCGTGATCAGCGTGCAACGCGGCCACGATCCGCGCGACTACACGCTGGTGGCGTTTGGCGGGGCGGGCCCGCTTCATGCCGCGCGGCTGGCGCGCGAGCTGGAGATCGGACGCATCCTGGTGCCGCGCAATCCCGGCATCCTCTGCGCCATGGGCCTGCTGCTCACCGATCTGCGCGCCGATTTCGCGACGACGCGGCTTGCCACGTTGGCAGGCGCCGCGGTGCCGGCGATTGCCGATGCCTTCGCGCATCTTCACGCCCAGGCCGAGCATTGGTTTGCCGAGGAAGGCATCGCGCCCGAGGCGCGGCGGATCACGCGCACGGTGGACATGCGCTATGCCGGGCAGAACTACGAGCTGGCGGTGCCGCTGCTGCCCGGCCCGGTCGGACCCTCTACGCTCGATGCGCTCGCCGAAGGCTTCGCCGAAGCGCATCGTCGCCTCTACGGTTTCGTCGCCGCGGGCGAGCCGGTGCAGCTCGTCACCTTTCGCATCGAGGCCTTAGGCATCGTCAAGAAAGCGGCGCTGCGTGCGCTTCCCGAGGCGGGGCCGGTTGCCGCGGCCGCGATCAGCGGCCGGCGCGAGGTGTGGCTGCCGGAGGCCGGCGGCTTCGTCGCCTGTCCCGTCTATGAGCGCGATCGGCTGCGTCCGGGCAACCGCATCGCTGGACCCGCCATCATCGAGCAGATGGATGCCACCACCGTGGTCCTGCCCGGCATGGAGGCCCGCGTCGAACCCTATCTCAACCTGATCCTGGAGGCGGCGTGATGAGCCGGGCGCTGCGCAATGATCCCGCCGCGGAGATCGATCCCATCACGGTGGAGGTGATCGGGAGCGCGCTATCCTCGATCGTCGAGGAGATGGGCGAAGCGCTGGTGCGGGCGAGCTATTCCACCAACATCAAGGAACGCCGCGACTGCTCGACCGCGCTGTTCGACGTGCGCGGCAACACGCTGTGCCAGGCCGAGCATATCCCGATGCATCTCGGCAGCTTCATCGGCATCATCCCGCACATCCTCAAGCGCAACCGCGTCGAAGACCTGCGCCCGGGGGACGTCTTTGTCGGCAACGACGCCTATGAGGGCGGCGGCACGCATCTGCCGGACATCGTCCTCGCCGAGCCGATCTTCGTCGCCGGCGCTCTCGTCGGCTGGGCGGTGAACACCGCGCATCACGCCGACTTCGCCGATCGCGGCCACGCCCATATCTACCAGGAAGGGCTGCGCATCCCGCCGATCCGCCTCTATCGCGCCGGCGAGCTGCAGAAAGACGTGCAGGAGCTGATCCTGCTCAATTGCCAGGTGCCGCGCGAGCGCCTGTCGGACTTCCGAGCACAAATGGCGGCCAATCGGCTCGGCGTGCAGCGCATGGCGGCGCTGTGCGACAAATACGGCCGCGACGTGGTGCTCGCCGCCGGCGATGCGCTGCAGGACTATGCCGAGCGCAAGATGCGCGCCGGCATCGCCGCCATTCCCGACGGCACCTACCGCTTTCAGGACCGCTTCGACAATCTGGAGATCGACGGCGAGCTGGAGTTTTCCTGCGAGATCGAGGTCGACGGCGATGAGATGCGCCTCAATTTTGCGGCACCGCCGCAAGTGCGCGCCAGCTTCAACATGACGTATACGGCGCTGCTGTCCACCGTCTACTACGCGGTGAAGACCGTGGTCGATCCGACGGTCCTGCCCAATTCCGGACTCGCGCGGCCGATCAGCGTCACCGCCCGGGAAGGCAGCGTCGTGAATTGCCTTCATCCCGCCGCCGTCAACAGCCGCCTCAGCGCCTGTCAGCGCGTCGTCGACCTGATCCACGGCGCGCTTGCCCAGGCCGTCCCCGAGCGCGTCATCGCGGCGTGCAACGGCGCGTGCTTTTCCGCAACCTTCGTCGGCGAGCGGCCGGAGGATCGCAGCCTCTGGGTCTATCTGGAGACGATCGGCGGCGGCTCGGGCGCACGTGCGAGCAAAGATGGGCTCGACGGCGTCCATGTCCACATGACCAACACCTCGAATCTGCCGGTCGAAGCGCTCGAGCTCGAATACCCGCTGACCCTGCTCCGCTACGAGCTGGTAGACGGCTCGGGCGGCGCGGGCGCGCAGCGCGGCGGCATGGGGCTGCGGCGCGTCTACCGCGCCGAAGCCGACTGCCAGCTGCGCCTCGATGGCTCGCGGCTGCGCTCGGCGCCGTGGGGGCTCGGCGGCGGCTTGCCCGGCGCAAGCGGCGCCGTGGTGCTGCGCAACGGCGCCGAGCCTTTGACGCATGGCAGCGGGCATCTGCGCAAAGGCGATATCGTCGAGATCGTCACGCCGGGTGCCGGCGGCTACGGACCGCCCGCTTCGCGTGATCCGGCGGTCGTGCGCCGCGATCTTGCCGAAGGGCGGATCGACAGAAACACGGCCGACAAGATCTATGGGCTCGCTCATTGAGGAGACCGCATCGATGCGCCTCTCACGTCGTTCGCTGATCGCCGCCGGCGCGGCACTCCCGTTCCTGCGCATCCCGGCCCGCGCCGCGACGACGCCGGGCAAGCTCGTCTTCGGTCTCTCGAGCTATCCGCCCAACCTGTTCCCCTGGGCCAATGCCGGGACGGCGGCGGAGACGGCGAAGCTGGCGATGTTCCGCGGGCTCCTCGGCTACGATGCCGAAGGCAAGCTGCGCGGCGAGCTGG
>DATIYL010000064.1:0-19965 GCA_035517635.1 Allostellaceae bacterium
ACCAGGCCGTGTTCCTCGCCTGCCTCAAGCCGGGCGACACGGTGCTGGGCATGGATCTGGCCGCGGGCGGGCATCTGACGCATGGCTCGCCCGTCAACATCTCGGGCAAATGGTTCCGCGTCGTCAGCTATGGCGTGCGCCGCGATACCGCGCTCATCGACTATGACCAGCTCGAGAGCGTCGCGCGCGCCGAGCGGCCGCGCCTCATCATCGCCGGCGGCTCCGCTTATTCGCGGGTCATCGATTTCGGCCGGCTCCGCCGCATCGCCGATGAGATCGACGCCGTGCTGATGGTCGACATGGCGCATTTCGCCGGGCTCGTCGCCGGCGGCGTCTTCCCGAGCCCGCTGCCGCATGCGCATGTGGTGACGACGACGACGCACAAGACGCTGCGCGGGCCGCGCGGCGGCATGGTCCTCGGCAATGACGAGGAGCTCGGCAAGAAGATCAACAGCGCCGTCTTCCCGGGGCTGCAGGGCGGGCCGCTCGAGCATGTCATCGCCGCCAAGGCGGTGGCGCTGGGCGAGGCGCTCACCCCGGCGTTCCGCACCTATGCGCGGGCCGTGCTGGAGAATGCGCGCGCCCTGGCGGCGAGCCTCGCCGAAAGCGGCCTTGCCATCGTTTCGGGCGGCACGGATTCGCATCTCATGCTGGTCGATCTCAGGCCGAAGAAGCTCACCGGCAAGCTCGCCGAGACGGCGCTCGAGCGCGCCGGCATCACCTGCAACAAGAACGGCATTCCCTTCGATCCGGAGAAGCCGACCGTGACCTCGGGCATCCGCCTCGGCAGCCCGGCGGCGACGACGCGCGGCTTCGGCCAGGCCGAGTTCCGCCAGGTGGGCGCTCTGATCGCCGAGGTGCTCGACGGGCTTGCCGCCAGGGGCGAGGACAATCACGCGGTCGAGGCGGCGGTGCGGCGGAAGGTGAGCGCGCTCTGCGCCCGCTTCCCGGTCTATCCGGCGTGAGCGCCGCCGCGACGGCGAGGGGGAGGTAGGGGATGCGCTGTCCGTTCTGCGGTTCGGAAGATACGCAAGTGAAGGATTCGCGGCCGACCGACGATCGCGCCGCGATCCGCCGGCGTCGGCTCTGTCCCAATTGCGCCGCGCGCTTCACCACCTTCGAGCGGGTGCAGCTGCGCGAGCTCACCGTCATCAAGAAGAACAGTCAGCGCGAGCCTTTCGACCGCGACAAGCTCGCGCGCTCGATCCATGTGTCGTTGAGGAAACGGCCGGTCGAGCCGGAGCGCGTCGAGCGCGTCATCAACTCGATCGTGCGCCAGCTCGAAAGCTCCGGCGAGACCGACATTCCGAGCGAGCTCATCGGCGAGCTGGTGATGGAAGCGCTGGCCTCGCTCGACCAGGTCGCCTATGTGCGCTTTGCCTCGGTCTACCGCAATTTCCGCGAGGCCAAGGATTTCGGCGAGTTCATCCATCGCATCGGCAACACCGTCGACGGCGATTAGCGGGTTCTGGAATTTCGAAATGCCTGAGCCAGCGCGCGCAATCGTCGCCGCCCCACCTCACCCCAGCCCTCTCCGCCCCTTAGGGGCGGAGAGGGAGGGACCCGCGCAGCGGGAGGGTGAGGTGGGGAGCATCGCGCCTTCGCGATAGTCGCGATCAGGTGCCCGCCGCCATGAACGATCTCGGCTATATGAAAGCGGCGCTGGCGCTGGCGCGGCGCGGGCTTGGCTCGGTTTCGCCCAACCCTGCGGTCGGTTGCGTGCTGGTCAAAGAGGGGCGCGTCGTCGGTCGCGGCTGGACTCAGCCGGGCGGGCGGCCGCATGGCGAGACCGAGGCGCTGCGGCGGGCCGGCGAGGCGGCGCGCGGCGCCACCGCCTATGTCAGCCTCGAGCCCTGCTGCCATTGGGGAAAGACGCCGCCTTGCACCGATGCGCTGATCGCCGGCGGCGTCGCGCGGGTGGTGATGCCGCTCGAGGATCCCGACCCGCGCGTTTCCGGCCAGGGCATCGCGCGGCTGCGCGAGGCCGGCATCGAAGTCGCGGTCGGGCTTGCCGCCGCCGAGGCGGAGGAGATCAATGCCGGCTTTTTCCTGCGGCTGCGCCAGGGGCGGCCGCTGGTGACGTTGAAGCTGGCCACCACGCTCGACGGCCAGCTCGCCACCGCCATCGGCGAGAGCCGCTGGATCACCGGCGAGCTGGCGCGCGACCGCGCCCATCTGCTGCGCGCCAGCCATGACGCGGTGCTGATCGGCAGCAACACAGTGATCACCGACGATCCGCTGCTCACCTGCCGGCTGCCCGGGCTCGATCACCAGAGCCCCGTGCGCATCGTGCTCGACAGCCGGCTCAACGTGCCGCTCACCGCGCGCGTCGTCGCCGAGGCGCGGCAGGTGCCGACCTGGTTCATCACGCTGCGCCACGGCGATGCGGCGCGGCGCGAAGCCTTCCTCAGCTGCGGCGTCGAGCTGATCGAGGTGCCGGCGACGGCGGCGCATATGGTCGACATGAACGCCGCCTTTCAGGAGCTCGGGCGGCGCGGCCTCACGCGCGTGCTGGTGGAAGGCGGCTCGACCTTGGCGGCGGTGCTGTTGCGCGCCGGGCTGGTCGACCGGCTCGCCTGGTTCCATGCGCCGATGCTGGTGGGCGGCGACGGCATCCCGGCGGTCGCCGGCTTCGGCCTTCAGCGCCTTGCCGATGCAAAGCGCTTCGAGCGCATCGCGCTGGAGACGGTGGGCGACGACGTTCTGGAGACGCTGCGCCGGCGCTAGACGCGGCGTGCGCGCGCATGCGAGTGGCACCGGTGGGTTCGGATTGAAAGCCCCGGTTGGGCAAGGTCCGTCACGCGTCAACGAGAACTATCGAGGTAACCTTATGCGTGTGGAGCGAGCGCACAATTGCCATCGTCAGGCCCTTCGCGCGCAGCTAACATCGAGAAGGACGGCTTCCTCGAGGAGCAAGGCCGTGCGGTCAATGCGATTCGGTCTGGGGCTGCGCTACTCCCCGCTCGCACAGTCGCCGTGACCCAACAACGCGACGGGGCGACTTCGCTGCGCGGGACGTTCGAGCACGCAGCGGTCGGCGTGGCGCATGTCGCGCTCGACGGTCGTTTCCTGCGCGTCAATCGCAAGCTCTGCGACATCCTGGGCTATTCGCGCGACGCGCTGTTGCGGCAGCGCTTTCAAGACCTCACGCACCGCGACGACCTCGAAGCGGATCTGACGTTGCTCAAGCGCGCGATCGCCAGCGAGATCGCGACCTTCAGCATGGAGAAGCGCTATATCCGCAGCACCGGCGAGATCATCTGGGCGGAGCTCACCGTCTCTCTCGTCCGCGACGCCGCGGAGCGGCCGCTCTACTGCCTCAGCATCATCAGCGACATTACCGCGCGCAAGCGCACCGAAGAGGCGCTGCGCGAGAGCGAGCAGCGCCTGGCGCTGGCGCTCGAGGCCGGCCAGCTCGGCTCGTGGTCGCTCGACCTGACGAGCGAGGCCATCGAGGTCTCGGACCGCGGCAAGGCGCTGTTCGGCCTGCCACCCGATGCCGGGTTCAGCTACGCGACCTTGCTGTCGATGATCCATCCCGAGGATCTCCAGGACAAGCTGGCGGCGGTCCAGCAGGCGGTGGCGAGCGGCAACGACTATGAATTCGAGCTGCGTACGATCTGGCCGGACGGCAGCGTGCATTGGATCCTGGCGCGCGGGCGCCCGATCTATGACCCGGACGGAAAGCCGCTGCGCATGGTCGGCACGTTCCTCGACACGACCGAGCGGAACCGGGCGCGCGAGGCGCTGCAGCAGCGCAACGACACGCTCGAAGCGAGCTATGCAGCCGTCTTCGAGAACACCACGGCGGGTCTTATCCTGCTTTTGGTCAAGGCCGATGACCGCTTCGTTTACGAGGCCGCCAACCCCTCGCACGAGAAAACCACCGGCTGGAAGTCGGCGGACTTCATCGGCAAGACCGCCTATGACATGTTTTCGCGCGACCTCGGCGATCGGCTGGCGGAGCGTTTCCGGCGCTGCCGCGACACGGGGACGCCCATCACCTACGAGGATACCTATTCGTACCCCACGGGTAGACGCATCATGCAGGCGACGGTGGTGCCGCTCCGCGATCCGGAAGGCCGGGTCGCGAAGCTGCTCGTCAGTACCCACGATGTTACGGAACGCAAGGCGACGGAAGAGGCGCTGCGCCAGAGTCAGAAGATGGAGGCGATCGGACTACTGACCGGCGGCGTGGCGCACGATTTCAACAATCTGCTCACCAGCATCCTTGGCAATCTCGAGCTCGTCGCGCAGCGCTCGCTCGATCCGACGCTCGGCCGCATGCTCGACGGCGCCCGGCGCGCCGCGGAGCGCGGCGCAAAACTGACGCAGCAGCTTCTTGCCTTCGCGCGCAAGCAGCGTCTCGAGCGCCAGGCCGTCGATCTCAACCGCCTCGTCGCCGGCATGACCGACATCCTTCAATCCACCATTGGCGCTACCATCCGCATCGACGCGCCGCGATCGGGCGATGAGCTGTGGCCGGCGATGGTCGACGTCAATCAGCTCGAGCTGGTGATCCTCAACCTCGCGATCAACGCCCGCGATGCGATGCCCAATGGCGGCGTGCTGACCATCAAGCTCGAGAACATGCGCATCGCGCGCGACGGTCACCCCGGGGAGCTGGCCGTCGGCGACTATGTCGTGCTCTCGCTTGCGGATAACGGCACGGGGATGAGCGAGGAAGTGAGAGAGAAGGCGTTCGAGCCGTTTTTCACCACCAAGCAGGTGGGGCGGGGGAGCGGCCTCGGGCTGAGCCAGGTCTACGGCATCGCGCGCCAACTCGGCGGCGGCGTCGCTATCGACAGCCGGCCGGGGGCAGGCACGACGGTGCGCGTTTACCTGCCGCGCGCGGCACAGGCGGCGCTGGAGCCGTGGAGCATGACGGAACGCGTCGATCTGTCGCCGAGCCGGCGGGCGCGCATTCTTGTGGTCGACGACGACGCCGAAGTGCGCGAGTTCGTCGCCACCTGCCTCGCCGGCTTCGGCTACGACGTCATCGAGGCCGTCGATGCCAAGAACGCGCTCGATATCGTGGGGCTGGACGCCGCCATAGACCTGATGCTGATCGACTATGCCATGCCCGAAATGAACGGCGCCGAGCTGTTATACCAGGCGCGACGGCAGCGGCCGCGGCTGAAGGCGCTGTTCATGACGGGATATGCGCCGGACGCGCTGACCAACGGCGAGATCGACGGCGTCGCGGTGGTGCGCAAGCCGTTCAAGGTGGCCGAGCTGACATCCCGGCTGCGCGCGGCCTTGGGCGACGGTCCCGCCAGGCGCTCGCTCTAGCGCGAGCGCTGTGCCTGCTCCGCCCAATAGGGCGCGTCGCCGATCACTGTGCAGCGGCGGATGATGCGCGCCTCGCGGGCGGTGTCGTAGCTGCCGGCCCGGTGCAACAGGCAGCGGTTGTCCCAAACAATGAAATCGCCAGGGCGCCAGTGATGCGCGTAGCGGCGCGCGCTGGCGACGAGGCGCTCGTTCAGATCGTCGATGAGCGCGCGGCCGGCCGAATAGTCCATGCCGGCGATGCTTTCGGCGTGGTCGCCGAGGAAGATGCAGGGGCGGCCGGTCTCGGGGTGGGTGCGCAGGATCGGGTGGTCGACCGGCGGCACCGCCTGGCGCTGCGCCTCGCTGAGCGGCTCTTCGCCATGCCGGCGGTCGCGCGAGAAGTCGAGATTGTGAAAGGCGCGCAAGCCGGCGAGGCGCGCGCGCTCGGCGGGGTTTAGCGCGTCATAGGCCGAATACATATCGGCAAAGCTCGTCTCGCCGCCGGTCGAGGGAATCTGCTCGGCATAGAGCATCGTGGCGTGGCCCGTGGCGCGGCGCCAGGAGCCGTCGGTGTGCCATTCGAGCGTGCCGCGATCGGGATGCTTGCCGCTCGGCTTTCCGTCGGGACCCAGATTCGACAAGGTGTAGAGCTCGGGATGGCCGCCGGCGTGATACTGATCCATCACATGGATTTGCACCTCGCCGAAGCGCCGGGCGAAGGCGACCTGGGCGGCGGGCGGCAGGCGTTGCGCGCGGAACAGCAGCAGCTGGTGCTCGAGAAAAGCGGCATAGAGCGCCGCGAAGGCTGCATCATCGGTGTCGGCGATCTGAAAATCGCGGATTTCGGCGCCGAGACCGCCTGGCAGCGGCTCAATGCGCAAGCCGGCGACGGGCGCGGCGGTCGGCTGGCGTGTCGGCTGCAAGGCGTCGTCCTCCCGGAAGCAAACATTCCGGAAACGCTATCGCACGCGGCGGCGCCCGGTCAAATCGCTCGGCATCGCGGCATGCTGCGGCGCAGCAGCCCGAGCGCGCCGCCGCCGCCCGTGACGCTGCGGGAAATCCGGGCTATGGTCCTCCCGCCATGTTTACCGGGATCATCAGCGATGTCGGCAAGGTGCGCGCGGTGATCGCGGGCGGCGATACGAGCTTCGTCCTCGACACTGCCTATGACACGCGCACCATCGCCATCGGTGCGTCGATCGCCTGCGCCGGCGTCTGCCTCACCGCGACGGAGACCGGCGCCGGCTGGTTCAAGGTTCAGGCTTCGGCCGAGACCCTGGCGCGCAGTACGCTCGGACGCTGGCGGGTGGGGACGCCGGTCAATCTCGAGCGCGCCTTGAAGCTCGGCGACGAGCTTGGCGGCCATATCCTCAGCGGCCATGTCGATGCCGTCGCCGAGATCGTGGGGCGCCGGCCGGAGGGAGAGTCGGTGCGCTTCGTCATCGAGGTGCCGCCCGCTTTCGCGAAGGCGATCGCGCCCAAAGGCGCCGTGGCGCTCGACGGCGTCTCGCTCACGGTCAACGAGGTCGAAGGGCGGCGCTTCGGCGTCAACATCATTCCCCACACCCAGGCGAACACCACCTTCGGCACCGCCGACATCGGCGACCCGCTCAATCTCGAGATCGACGTTCTCGCCCGCTACGTCGCCCGGCTCCTTGGAAAGGATCTCGCATGAGCTTCGTCGAGGTCGTCTCGCCGATCGAGGACATCATCGAGGATGCGCGCAACGGGCGCATGTTCATCCTGGTCGACGACGAGAACCGCGAGAACGAAGGCGACATCATCATCCCAGCGCAGATGGCGACGCCCGACGCGATCAATTTCATGGCGAAGCATGGCCGCGGCCTGGTTTGCCTGGCGCTGACGCGCCAGCGCGTCGAGCAGCTGGGCTTGCCGCTGATGCCGCAGCTCAACACCTCGCGCCTGCAGACGGCGTTCACCGTCTCGATCGAAGCGCGCGAGGGCGTGACCACCGGCATTTCCGCGCCCGACCGCGCGCGCACGATCGCCGTCGCCATCGACTCCAGCAAGGGATCTCAGGACATCGTCACGCCCGGCCACATCTTTCCGCTGATGGCGCGCGACGGCGGCGTGCTGGTGCGCACCGGCCATACCGAGGCGGCGGTCGACCTCGCGCGGCTGGCGGGGTTGAACCCTTCCGGCGTCATCTGCGAGATCATGAACGATGACGGCACCATGGCGCGGCGGCCGGAGCTGGTTGCCTTCGCCCAGCGCCACGGCTTGAAGATCGCCACCATCGCCGATCTCATCGCCTATCGCCGCCGCCACGACCGCATCGTCGAGCGCAAGCTCGAGACGGCCTTCCACTCGCGCTTCGGCGGCGATTTCACGATGCGCATCTACGCCAACAAGATCAGCAATGTCGAACATATCGCGCTGGTCAAGGGCGACATCACCACGCCCGAGCCGGTGCTGGTGCGCATGCATGCGCTGAACGTGCTCGAGGACGTGCTCGGCCACGACAAGGGCAATCGCGGCGGCCTGTTGCAGGGCGCGATGGAGGCGATCGGGCGCGAGGGCAGGGGCGTCATCGTGCTGATCCGCGAGCCGGTGTCGAACAGCTGGTCGGACCGGGTGCCGGTGCTGATGGAGAGCAAGCGGGTCGGCGGCGCCGAGCTGCGCAATTACGGCGTCGGCGCCCAGATCCTGCTCGATCTCGGCATCCGCGACATGGTGCTGCTGTCCAACACGAGGCGCACCATCGTCGGCCTCGAAGGCTACGGCCTCGCCGTCGTCGGCCAGCGGCCGATCGAGCGGCCGGGAGGCACGTGCTGATGGCGGAGGGGCCGCATATCATGATCGTCGAGGCGCGCTACTACGCGCATATCTCAGACGAGCTGGCGAAAGGCGCGATCACGGCGCTCGATGCGGCGGGCGCCAGCTATGAGCGTTTCGCGGTGCCGGGCGCTTTCGAGATCCCGGCGGCGATCCGCTTTGCCGTCGAGGCGCAGGCACGCGGCGCGCGCGAAGCGCGCTTCGACGGTTATCTCGCGCTCGGCTGCGTCATCCGCGGCGAGACCTCGCACTACGACTATGTCTGCGGCGAGAGCGCCGGCGGCCTGCAGCGCCTCGCGCTCGAGCACAACCTTGCCGTCGGCTTCGGCATCCTCACCGTCGAGAATGAGGCGCAGGCGCTTGCCCGTGCCCGCGTCGACAAGAAGAACAAGGGCGGCGAGGCGGCCAATGCGTGTCTTGCGATGATCGAGCTGAAGCGGCATTTCGGGCTCGGGCGGCGATGAGCGGCGAGGCGGCGCGTCCCCGTTCCGGCGCTGCCACGCGGCGACGCAGCGTCGCGCGGCTCGCCGCGGTGCAGGCGCTCTATCAGATCGATCTTTCCGGCGCGCCGCCCGAGACGGTGATCGCCGAGTTCCTGAAGCACCGCCTCGGGCGCGAGATCGACGGCGAGCAGTATGGCGAAGCCGATCCCGCGCTCTTCGCCGACATCGTGCGCGGCACGATCGAGCGCCGGGCGGATCTCGACACCGCCATCTCGGCGGTGCTGACCCCGGACTGGCCGCTCGAGCGCCTCGAGACGGTGTTGCGCGCCGTGCTGCGCGCCGGCGCCTTCGAGCTGGTGGCGCGCCCCGATGTGCCCGCGCCGGTGGCGATCAGCGAGTATCTCGACATCGCGCACGCCTTCTTCTCCGGCAAGGAGCCGGGCCTCGTCAACGGCGTGCTCGACAAGCTCGCGCACAGGCTGCGGCCGGACGATGTTGGAGACGAAAACCGTGGCGGACCCTCCGCTCAGTGAGTTCGAGCGCATCGCGCGCTTCTTTGCGCCGCTCGCCGCTCCCGGTGCCCTCGGCCTCGTCGACGATGTCGCGCTGATCGACGGCCCGCCCGGCGAGCAATACGTGCTGAAGACCGACGCCATCGTCGAAGGCGTCGATTTCCCGCCCGGGACGGCGCCGGACCTGGTGGCGCAGAAGCTGCTGCGCGTCAACCTTTCCGATCTCGCCGCCAAGGGCGCGGTGCCGGTGGGCTATCTGCTGGTGACGGCGCTGCCACGCTCGCTCGGCGAGGACTGGCTCGCCGGCTTCGCCGCCGGTCTCGCCAAGGACCAGGCGACCTATGGCATCGGCCTGCTCGGCGGCGACATGTCGGCGATCGACGGCCCGATCAGCCTCACCCTCGCCGCCATCGGCCGCGTCGCGGCGGGCCGCGCCGTGCTGCGCAGCGGCGCCCGGCCCGGCGATCTCGTCTATGTCAGCGGCACGCTCGGCGATGCCGCTTTGGGGCTTGCCGTGTTGCAGAGCCGCCTCGCGCTGGCGGACGCAACCCAGCGCGAGTTCCTCATCGACCGCTACCACCTGCCGCAGCCGCGCCTCGAGCTTGGCCAGCGCCTTGTCGGCATCGCTCACGCCATGCTCGACATTTCCGACGGGCTGGTCGCCGATCTCGGGCATCTCTGCGCCGCCTCAGGCGTTGCGGCCGTAATCGAGACGGCAAAGCTGCCGCTCTCCGCCGCCGCGCGGCCGGCGGTGCGGAGCGAGCGGCAATGGCTGATGGCGGCGCTCGGCGGCGGCGATGATTACGAGCTGCTCTTCGCCGCGCCCGCCGGCGCCGCGGCGGAGATCGCCGCGCTGGCGCAGGAGACGGGCGTTCCCGTCACCGCCATCGGCCGGATCGAGAGCGGCAGCGGCGTGCGCGCCCTCGACGCCGACGGGGCGCCGCTCGCCGTGCCGAGCGCGGGCTACCACCATTTCTAATTGTTAATCATCTCGTGCTGGACTGTGGCCTCGCGCTCGCTCCGGCGTTGGAGCGTCCGGGAGGCTGATTTGGTCGACCGTTTCCTGCCGCCCCAGCATCGGCGGCTCGGCATTCTCCTCGCCGCCGTAGCGGCGCTTCTCGCGGCGCTGCCGGCGGGCGCGGCCGAGCACCCGAAGGGTCCCAACACGTCCATCCCGGGCGTGCCGGCTTTCTTCAATATCGAGCCGATCGTGCTGCCGGTCATCGAGGGAAACCGGGTTCCGCGCCAGGTGGGCGTTCTGCTCACGCTCGAGCTGGCCGAAGGCCACAGCGCCGCGGAGGCGCGCGACAAGGAGCGCGAGCTCACCGACGCCTTCATCACCGAGCTCTATCGCATCTATGGCTGGCGCGCCGGCGATGATCGCGTCGTCAATGAACGGTTGATCAAGGAGCGCCTCCAGGCCGCCGCCGATCGCGTGCTGGGTCCCGGCGTCGTCCACGCCATCTTGATCCGTCAGCTCCTCGAGGAGCAGCGCTAGCTCGAGCGCGCGCACGGGGGCTGCCGCGTCTCCCGCTCTGCTGTATCATGCCGCGAAGGCGGGGCAGGGGATGGAGAGGCGCATGCTGATCTTCCGGCAACTCGTTGACCCCCAGAGCTCGACCTACACCTATCTGCTGGCGGATTCCGACAGCCGCGAGGCTGTGCTGATCGATCCCGTCTTCGAGCAGATGCGCCGCGATGCGGCGTTGATCGGCGAGCTTGGCCTCGCGCTGCGCGTGACGCTCGACACGCATGTCCATGCCGATCACGTCACCGCGGCGTGGATGCTGAAGCGCCATCTCGGCAGCGAGATCGCGCTCGCCGCGGCGAGCGGCGCCAGCGGCGCCGACCGCTATCTCCATCAGGGCGACAAGGTGCGCTTCGGCAAGCGCTATCTCACCGTGCGCGAGACACCGGGCCACACCGCCGGTTGCCTCACCTATGTGCTCGACGACGAGCGCATGGCGTTTACCGGCGATTGCCTCCTGGTGCGCGGCTGCGGCCGCACCGATTTCCAGGGCGGCGACGCGCGTCTCCTCTACCGCGCCGTCCATCAGCAGATCTTCACGCTGCCCGAGGATTGCCTGCTCTATCCCGCGCATGACTATCGCGGCATCACCGTCACCTCGGTCGGCGAGGAGCGCCGGCTCAACCCGCGCCTCGGCGGCGACCTCAGCGAAGATGATTTCGCCGGCTATATGCGCAATCTCGGCCTGCCGCATCCGAAGCAGATGGCGGTCGCGGTCCCCGCCAATCTGCGCTGCGGCCAGCCGGAGTCGAGCGAGGCTACGGCTGAAGCGCCGGATTGGGGACCGCTCGCCTTTACGTTCGCGGGGTTCTGGGAAATCCAGCCGCAATGGGTCGAAGAGCATCTGAAAGAGCTGCAGGTCGTCGATGTGCGCGAGCCCGAGGAATTTGCCGGGCCGCTGGGCCATATCCCGGGCGCGCTGTTGCTGCCGCTCGGACGGCTCGCCGAGGAGACGCAGCAGCTCGATCGCGAGCATCCCATCGTCACGGTATGCCGCGCCGGCGGCCGCTCGGCGCAAGCGACAGTGCTGCTGCATCGCGCCGGGTTTACCAAGGTCGCAAACCTCGCCGGCGGCATGCTGCGCTGGCGCGCCCAAGGCCTGGTCGCCACCGGCGCCGGCGAATAAACGGCGGCGGCGAAGCCGCCGAGGCGCCGTCTTTACTGTGGCCATTCCGGCCCCGGGTTGCCTCGGCCGGGCTCTTCTGGCATGTTCCGCGCGCTTTTTCGTCGGGGGACGAGCTGAATAACCAACAAAGGACTTGAACGATGAATGCCTACTTGGTCGTCGTCGCCGGTGGCGTGCTGGCGCTGCTTTACGGCTGGTGGACCAGCCGCCAGGTGCTCGCCGCCGATGCCGGCACGGCGCGGATGCAGGAGATCTCGGGTGCGGTGCAGGAAGGCGCCAAGGCCTATCTCAACCGCCAGTACCGTACCATCGCCATCGTCGGGGTCATCATTTTCCTGATCTTGCTCGCCACCTTGGGCTGGCGGAGCGCGGTAGGCTTCCTCGTTGGCTCGGTGCTCTCCGGCTCCGCCGGATATATCGGCATGAATGTCTCGGTGCGCGCCAATGTGCGAACCGCGCAGGCCGCGCGCCAGGGCCTCGCCAAGGGGCTCGACGTCGCCTTCAAGGCGGGAGCGGTGACCGGGCTGCTGGTGGTCGGGCTCGGCTTGCTCGGCGTTTCGCTCTACTACTTCTTCCTGCGCTGGTCGCTGCCGCCCGGCGATACCCGCGGCATCCTCGAATCGCTGGTGGCGCTCTCCTTCGGCGCGTCGCTGATCTCCATCTTCGCGCGGCTCGGCGGCGGCATCTTCACCAAGGGTGCCGATGTCGGCGCCGATCTCGTCGGCAAGGTCGAGGCCGGAATTCCCGAGGACGATCCGCGCAACCCCGCCGTCATCGCCGACAATGTCGGCGACAATGTCGGCGACTGCGCCGGCATGGCGGCCGATCTCTTCGAGACCTATGCCGTCACCATCGTCGCCACCATGCTGCTCGCCAACATCTTCTTCGACGATCCGCTGCGCACGACGATGATGGCGCTGCCGCTGGTCATCGGCGCGGTCTGCATCCTCGCGTCGGTGATCGGCACATTCTTCGTCCGGCTGGGCAGCGGCCAGGGCATCATGGCTGCGCTCTACAAAGGCCTCATCGCGTCGGGCGTGATCTCGGCGGCGCTCATCGCCGTGATCTTCTACCACCTCGTCGGCTTCGATACCGTCGTGACGATGAAGGGCGATGCCGGCAGCACGACGGGGACGGGTCTCTACATCTGCTCCATCGTCGGGCTCGTCGTCACCGGTCTCATCGTCTGGATCACCGAATACTACACCTCGACCGAGTACCGCCCGGTGCGCAGCGTGGCGCAGGCCTCGATCACCGGCCACGGCACCAATGTCATCCAAGGCCTCGCGGTGTCGATGGAATCGACGGCGATGCCGGTCGTGGTGATCTGCGCCGGCATCATCGTGACCTATCTCATCGCCGGCCTTTTCGGCATCGCCGTGGCGGCGACTACCATGCTGGCGCTGGCCGGCATGATCGTCGCTCTCGACGCTTATGGTCCCGTCACCGACAATGCCGGCGGCATCGCCGAGATGGCGGATCTGCCGAAGGATGTGCGCAAGACGACCGATGCGCTCGACGCCGTCGGCAACACGACCAAAGCAGTGACCAAGGGCTACGCCATCGGCTCGGCCGGGCTCGCCTCGCTCGTGCTCTTCGCCGCCTATACCAACGATCTCAACTACTACTTTCCCAATGTGCATGTCAGCTTCGTGCTGCAAAGCCCCTATGTCGTGGTCGGGCTGCTCATCGGCGGCCTGCTCCCCTATCTCTTCGGCGCGCTCGGCATGACCGCGGTTGGCCGCGCCGCCGGCTCGGTGGTGATCGAAGTGCGCCGGCAGTTCAAAGAGATCCGCGGCATCATGGAAGGGGCGGCCAAGCCCGATTACAGCCGCGCCGTCGACATGCTGACAAAGGCGGCGATCAAGGAGATGATCGTCCCCTCGCTGCTGCCGGTGCTGGCGCCTGTGGTGCTCTATTTCGTCATCCGCGCCATTGGCGGCCCGGCGGCGGGATTCAGCGCGGTCGGCGCCATGCTGCTCGGCACCATCGTCACCGGGCTCTTCGTCGCGATCTCGATGACCTCGGGCGGCGGCGCCTGGGACAATGCCAAGAAGTACATCGAGGAAGGCCATCACGGCGGCAAGGGCTCGGACGCCCACAAGGCCGCGGTGACCGGCGATACGGTCGGCGATCCCTACAAGGACACGGCCGGCCCGGCGGTCAACCCGATGATCAAGATCACCAACATCGTGGCGATCCTGCTGCTGGCGATCCTGGCCGCGCTGCAGTAAGCGCGGCTGCGCTGGCGTCGCGGCTGAGAAGTGCCGGTTCTAGAGCTTCTCTCTGTCGCATGTCGTGGCTAACCCCGCCTCACCCCAACCCTCTCCGCCCCTCAGGGGCGGAGAGGGAGAGACCCGCGCAGCGGGAGGGTGAGGTGGCGCGTCGATTCGCTTGCGCTCTCGGGCGATTTAGTGCCCCGGACCCCCGGGGCCGCCGCCGGGCTGTGTCTGACCGCCGGTCTCGCTGCCGCTGAAGCGGCCGAAATTGCCGATGAGCTGCTGGAAGAAGGTGAATTCGCGGCCCGGCGCCGGCGTCGCATTGGGGTCGGGCACGACGGCGACGCGATCATTCATGGTGCGCCGCTTGATGTCGAGGACCACGCCAGCCTTGTCGAAATCAATGACGACGACTTCCTGGTCGAGAAGCTCGGGCTTGAAGAAGGCGACCTCTTTCGTCTTCTGGCTGATGTAATACCAGGTCGCATTGTCGAAGGTCGCGACGCTCGAGGGCGAGCCGAGGATGCGCGTCACCGTCGCCTTGTCGGTGGTGCCGGGCTTGATCTGGCTGAGCTGCTCCGGCGTCGGCAGGTTGCCGCGGGGATCGACCGGCACGCCGCAGCCGGCAAGCGCGAGGCCGAGAAGGGCGGCGGCGAGGAAGGGGCGTCGGTGTGACATGGGCTGCGCAGTTTCGGCCGATTGACAAGGCGGGGTGAGGCGCCTATCTGCGCGCCAAACTGCACTGACCGGAGACCCGCTGTCAATCATCGGACGCCGGCGGCAGGGTAGGAGCGGATGGGCGTACTGGCCTCATTGTTTCGGCACAACCCGCGGCGTGTCGCGGTCAACGCCGCCTATCGGCGCATCGTCGAGCGTGCGCGCGAGCCGGTCTTTTACACTGAATGGGGCGTCCCCGATACGCTCGACGGACGGTTCGAACTGCTGGCGCTGCATGCTTTTCTCGTGCTGCACCGCCTGAAGCGCGAGCATGGCGCGACCGAGGCCTTCGCGCAGGAGCTCTTCGATACCATGTTCGCCGATCTCGACCGCGCCTTGCGCGAGATGGGCGTGAGCGATCTCGGCGTCGGGCGCCGTGTCAAGGAGATGGCTTCGGGCTTCTACGGCCGCATCGTCGCCTACGACAAGGGTCTCGCCGACGCGGCGGCGCTCGACCTGGCGCTCCGCCGCAATCTCTACGGCACGGCGGCGCCGAGCGAGGCGCAGCGCGCCGAGGCGGCAGCCTACGTCGTGCGCCAGGCGGCGGCCCTCGAAGCCCAGCCGCTAGCGGCGCTGCTTGCGGGCGAAGTCGAATTTGCGCCGGTGGCGGCATGAGCGAATTCTCGCGTCCCATCGACATCGCAAAGCTGCCGCCGGGCGAGACGATCCACGAGGTTGCGGCCACGGCGGCGGAGCGCGCCGCGCTGGCGCGGCGCTTCTCGCTGCTCGCGCTCGACCGGCTCGAAGCGCGGATCGGGCTGCAGCGACTCGCCGGCGGGCTGATCCGCCTCGACGCAAAGCTTTCCGCCGATGTCGTGCAGGAATGCGTTGTTACGCTCGAGCCGGTGGCGAGCCGGATCGAGGACAGCTTCACCTTGCTCTATGGCGCTGCTGCGGACGAGGCAGGCGAGGTCACCCTGAGCGGCGAAGCGGAGCTGGTCGAGCCGCTTGCCGGTCATACCGTCGATATCGGCGAGGCCGTGGCGCAGCAGCTGTCGCTGGCGCTCGATCCGTTTCCGCGCGCGCCGGGCATCGAAGCGGCGGCCTTGCCTGCGGCCGACAGCAAGGCAGAATCGCCCTTCGCGGCACTCGCCAAGTGGAAGCGGAAGGGTTAACAGGCATTAAACAATGGCAATAAGGTTGCCAGCCAGCGCGTTTTTCGCTACTTACTCGCGGCTTCCGCCCCTCGGGGCTTTTCCGGACAACGTCAATGGCAGTTCCCAAGAAGAAGGTATCGAAGTCGCGTCGAAATATGCGCCGGGCACATCACGCCTTGAAGGCGCCGGGCTATGTCGAGTGCTCGAATTGCGGCGAGATGAAGCGCTCGCACCATGTGTGCGGCGCGTGCGGGCACTATGACGGCCGCGAAGTGACGGCAAGCGCGGCGGAGACGGCGTAAGCCGTCGGGGCTGAGGTCGGCGCCGAATGGGCGACAGGGTCATCATCGCTCTCGATGCGATGGGCGGCGACCGAGCGCCGGACATGGTGGTGAAAGGCGCGAGTATCGCGCTCCAGCGTTTCCCGCAGGTTCAGTTCATCTTCTACGGCGTCGAGAGCCGGTTGCAGCCGCTGATCGGCAAGCTGCCGCGGCTCGCGCAGCGCGCGACCATCCGTCACACCGACGACGTCGTCACCGGCGATGCCAAGCCTTCGGTGGCGCTGCGCACCGGCCGGCGCTCCAGCATGCGCCTTGCCATCGACGCCGTCGCCGAGGGCGAGGCCGATTGCGTGGTCTCCGCCGGCAACACCGGCGCGCTGATGGCGATGGCGAAATTCGCGCTGAAGATGCTGCCGGGAATCGACCGGCCGGCCATGGCCTCGTTCTTCCCGACGCGACGCGGCGAGAGCGTGGTGCTCGACCTCGGCGCCAATGTCGAATGCGATGCCGACAATCTCGTCCAGTTCGCGCTGATGGGCGAGGTCTTCGCGCGTACCGTGCTCGGCCTGCTGCAGCCCACGGTGGGCATCCTCAATGTCGGCTCGGAAGAGGTCAAAGGCCATGAGGAGGTGCGGGCAGCGGCGGCGCGGCTGCGCGCTCCGGGCTCCCCGATCAGCTTCCATGGCTTCATCGAGGGCGACGACATCGCCGCCGGCACGGTCGACGTCGTCGTCACCGACGGCTTCACCGGCAACATCGCCGTCAAGACAGCGGAAGGCACGGCGCGGCTCTATGCCGATTTCCTGCGCGCCGCGTTCAAGCACTCGCTCACCGCGCGGCTCGGCTACGCCTTTGCCGCGACCGCGCTCAAGAAGCTGCGCGCGCGGCTCGATCCCCGGCGCTACAACGGCGCCGTCTTTCTCGGCGTCGGCGGCATCGCGGTGAAGAGCCATGGCAGCGCCGACGCACTCGGCTTTGCCAATGCCATCGGCGTCGCCGTCGATATGAAGGTCAACGGCTTCCTCGACAAGATCAGCAGCGGCGTCGCCACGCTGGCGGCACTGCAGCCGCCCGTCGACAAACCGCAACCGGCCGCCCTGTGAGATGAACTTCCGCTCCCGCGTCATCGGCTGTGGCGCCTATTTGCCGGAGCGGATTGTCACCAACGCCGAGCTGGCTCGCCGCCTCGACACCTCGGACGAATGGATCGTGCAGCGCACCGGCATCCGCCAGCGCCATGTCGCGGCCCCGGGCGAGCTGACCTCCGATCTCGCCGCTCACGCCGCCGAGCGGGCCCTGGCGGCGGCCGGGCTCACCGGCGCCGATCTCGATCTCATCGTGCTCGCCACCGCAACGCCCGACAACACCTTCCCGGCGACGGCCACCAAGGTGCAGGCGCGGCTCGGCATGATTGAGGGCTGCGCCTTCGACGTGCAGGCGGTGTGTTCGGGCTTCATCTACGCGCTCGCCACCGCCGACAATTTCATTCGCTGCGGCCAGGCGCGCCGGGCGCTGGTGATCGGCGCCGAGACCTTCTCGCGCATTCTCGATTGGGAAGATCGCGGCACCTGCGTCCTCTTCGGCGATGGCGCCGGCGCCATCGTGCTCGCTGCCCATCGCGACGAGGACGGCGGCGCTCGGGAGCGGGGCGTGCTCTCGACCCATCTCCATGCCGATGGCCGGCATTACGACATCCTTTACGTCGATGGCGGCCCCTCGACGACGGGAAGCTGCGGCTTCTTGCGCATGGAGGGAAAGGAAGTGTTCCGTCACGCCGTGCATCGCCTCGCCGAAGTAGTGGATGAAGCGCTCGCGGCCAATGGCCTTGCCGCGCGCGATCTCGACTGGCTGGTGCCGCACCAGGCCAATCGCCGCATCATCGACAGCATGGGGCGCAAGCTCGACCTGCCACCAGAGAAAGTGGTGGTGACGATCGATCGCCACGCCAATACCTCGGCGGCCTCGGTGCCGCTCGCGCTCGCCGAGGCCGCCGGCGATGGCCGCATCAAGCCGGGCCATCTCGTCCTCATGGAGGCGATGGGCGGCGGTTTGACCTGGGGCGCCGCCTTAGTCCGCTGGTAGCGCGAAGATTAACCACCGCGAATCTATCCACAAGTTAAGCTTCTTCCTGCAAGCGTCTGTAATTGACCCATTTCCCGCCCGGGTTTAACGTTCCTTGGCAGGGAGGAAGGCCAATGGCGGGGCAAACGGTAACGCGCGCGCAGCTGAGCGAGGCCGTGTACCAGGAGGTCGGCTTGTCGCGCAACGAATCGGCCGAGCTGGTCGAGACGGTGTTGAACGAGATCTCGGAGGCGCTGTCGCGGGGGGAGATGGTCAAGATCTCTTCCTTCGGAAGTTTCGCCGTGCGCCGCAAGGGCAGGCGAATCGGGCGAAATCCGAAGACGGGCAAGGAGGTGCCGATCAATCCGCGCCGCGTTTTGGTCTTCCGCGCCTCGCATGTGCTCAAGGATCAAATCAACGCTGCGCTGAGCAAAGTGGTGACCACGGCCGGCACCACCACCACCAGCACCCGTTCGGCTTGAGCATGCCCGAACTCTTCGATCAGCCGCCCGGGGTCGGCTCCGACCGCGCGCCGCGCCGCGCCGCCAAATCCGCCGAAGCTTTCCGCACAATCAGCGAGGTAGCGCAGGAGCTTGAAGTGCCACAGCATGTGCTGCGCTTCTGGGAGTCGCGCTTCCCGCAGGTGAAGCCGCTGAAGCGTGCCGGCGGGCGGCGCTATTACCGTCCCGACGACGTCGTCCTCCTGCGCCGCATCCGCCAATGCCTCTACGATCAGGGCTACACTATCAAGGGCGTGCAGAAGCTGCTGCGCGAGGGTGCGCTCAAGGGTGAAGGCGCCTTGCCACGCGCGCCGGCGACGAGCGCCGCGCCCGTCGCGCCGCCGCCGCAGGCGCGCCCGAAGGAGACGGCGCCGCCGCGGGCGATCCTGCTCGAGATCCGGCGCGAGCTGCAGGAGTTGCGCGATCTCCTGAAGAAGCGCGGGCGGTAGCCCGGAGGGCTGGCGTCAGGCCGGCGAAATCGCCGTCGGGCGCTCGGTGTTTCTGTAGATCAGCAGCATATCGATCGTCGCGCCGTCCGACGCGAGCGGCAGCACCAGAACCTCGTGCCGCCACGAATAGCGCGCGATGAGCTCCCTGCCGGCCTCATGGAGCGGCTCCTGCCGCTTCAGCGCACGCTCGTAAAAACGGCGGGTGTATTCGCGCATCGAGGGTTCCGGAATGTCCTCGACGTATTTTCCGGTCATCTCGTATCCGAGGTGTTGGGTCAACAAGGTCCCGACGAGCCGATAGCGAAATCTCAGAGGATCGCGCTGCACCTCGACCAGGGACACGCGTCCCAGAGCATAGGGGAAGTCCACAGGGTCGATACTGGTGCGCGGCGGAAACCGGAGAGCGCCGCGACGATCGTTCCAATACCGATAGAGCCGCAGAAGACGATCGTCCTGACTGGCGATCTCAACCGGAAACGGGCGGTGGGTCATGGGGCATCATCATAGAGCCTCGCGCCCACCGAGGCAGGCCCTCTTCGAGTATCATGGCGGGAGCGAGGCGGGAGCTGGGGCGTTGCGGCACTGCCGAGCAGTTACTATAGTTCTCGGCATCGGTCGGGCATTAGCGCAGCCTGGTAGCGCACCAGCATGGGGTGCTGGGGGTCGTCAGTTCGAATCTGACATGCCCGACCATTCTTTCTGAAAGCCGAGCCTTCGAGACGCCTGCGCCGTGGCCGGCGGCGCCATGCCTGCGATATTTCGGTATGATGCTTGGGCATCAGCGAGGGGGCCCACATGGCGAATGGGCAGATCGTCATCGTCGGCGGCGGTGCCGGCGGGCTCGAGCTCGTCACCCGGCTCGGCGATACCCTCGGCAAGCGCGGCGAAGCCGGCGTCACCCTGGTCGAGCGGTCGCGCACGCATCTCTGGAAGCCGCTGCTCCACGCCGTCGCCGCCGGCAGCAT
>DATIYL010000065.1:0-46303 GCA_035517635.1 Allostellaceae bacterium
AGGTCCGGGGATAGGTATTGGGCTCGTCCGTGGGCGGCACCGGCGCGGCCTTCTTGCCGCACGCCGCGAGCGGCAGCGCGAGCAGCAGCAGCGCGACGGCGAGCAAGAGCAATCGTCTCGCACGTCCCACCTCACCCCAACCCTCTCCGCCCCTCAGGGGCGGAGAGGGAGGGACCCGCGCAAGCGGGAGGGTGAGGTGGGGCGTCGATGGCGCCGCGCACGTCGCGATACTTCGCTCGCGGCCGAAACGTCTGCAGCGGACAACGGCGGGCGCCGTCGCCATCTTCTGGCGCGGAGACATCGAACAGCAGGAGAGCTGTCCCATGATCGATCGCGAGGACGCGCCGCAGCCGATAGCCGAGAAGCTCGATCCGCGCGAAGAGCATTTCCGCATTCCGGGCCCGCGCCCGGGCCTGTCGCTCTTTCTGCGCTATCTCCCGCCGAGCGCGGCGGTTGCAGGTCGCGGCGCGGGCATCTTGCTCTATGTGCACGGCGCCACGTTTCCTTCGGCTTCGTCCATCGCGCACCGCTTCGCGGGAGGCTCCTGGCGCGATGCGCTCGCCGCGGCGGGCTTCCATGTCTGGGGCTTCGACTTCTACGGTTTCGGCGGCTCGGACCGCTACCCCGAGATGAGCGAGCCCCCCGAGGCCCATCCGCCGCTCTGCGGCACCGAGGATGCGGCACGCCAGATCGCGACCGTCGTGCCGTTCATCCTCGCGCATCACGACGCGCGGCGGCTCTCGATGATCGCGCATTCCTGGGGAACGATCGCAACCTGCCGCTTTGCCGGCGAGCATCCCGCTCTGGTCGACCGGCTCGTGCTGTTCGGCCCGATCGCCCGCCGCTCGCCGCGGCGCTACGAGAAGCCGCCCACGGTGCCGGCCTGGCGCATCGTGACGCTCGCCGATCAATGGGCGCGCTTCGTCGAGGATGTGCCGACGAGCGAGGCGCCGGTACTGTCGCGCGCCGATTTCGAGGAATGGGCCGAGCGCTATCTCGACAGCGATCCCGACGCCCGCCGCCATACGCCTGCTGGCGTCAAGGTTCCGACCGGACCCTTCGCCGATATCCTGCGCGCCTGGCACGGTGAGCTCGGCTACGACCCCGCGCGGGTCAGCGCTCCTGTGGCGCTCATCCGCGGCGAATGGGACGGGCTCATCCCCGACGAAGACGCGCGTTGGCTTTTCGATGCCTTTACCCGTTCGCCAGAGAAGCGCGACATCAAGATCGGCCGCGGCACGCATCTGATGCATCTGGAAGCGATGCGTCACGCGCTCCATCGCGAGAGCATCGCTTTCCTCAGCCACGGGCCGCGCTGAGGCCGAAGCAATGGCCTCTGCTTACCATAGCCGGAACGAGTATCATCATGCGGGCCGTCCATCGTGTCGGCTTCGCGCTTAAGCCAAGGAGGAACGACATGGCCATCGACCAGGCAGAAAAAGCGCGCCGTTTTGCGGAGCTGCATCGCCGCAAGGGCGCGTTCGTCATTCCCAATCCCTGGGATATCGGCAGCGCGCGCATCCTCGCCGCGCTTGGCTTCGAGGCGCTGGCAACGACCAGCGCCGGCTTCGCCTTCTCGATCGGCCGCCGCGACGGTGCCATCAGCCGCGATGAAGCACTAGCGCATACGCGTGCTATTTCCGCAGCCACGGAGCTGCCGGTCTCCGCCGATCTCGAGAATTGCTTCGGCCACGATCCCAAGACCGTGGCCGAGACCATCCGGCTTGCGGCCGAGACCGGGCTGGTCGGCGGCTCGGTTGAAGATTTCAGCGGCGAACGTGAGCGACCGATCTACGATCTCGGCCACGCCACCGAGCGCGTGGCGGCGGCCGTGGCGGCTGCGCGCGCCCTTCCCTTTCCCTTCACCTTGACCGCGCGCGCCGAGAATTTTCTTCATGGCCGAGCCGATCTCGACGATACCATCCGGCGCCTGCAGGCCTTCGAGAAAGCCGGCGCGGATGTGCTCTACGCGCCGGGCTTGCCGAGCCTCGATGCGATAAAGCAGGTCTGCGCGGCGCTGTCGAAGCCGGTCAACGTCCTCACCAGCGGCCGCTCGGTCGAGGAGCTGGCAGGGGCCGGGGTGAAGCGGATCAGCCTCGGCGGCAGCCTGTCGCGCGCGGCCTTCGGGGCGTTCCTGCGCGCGGCACGCGAGATCAAGGAGCACGGCACCTTCGGCTTCCTCAAGGACGCCGTGCCGCATGGCGAGATCAACGGGATGATGGCCGAGCGGCGCTGAGCGCTACGCCCCCGGCATGCGTCGAAAATTGTGTCGGGGGTGTACACCGGGGGCGTACCTCCCTCCCCGACCATCCGGCGGCGGATGCCAAGAATGGCGCTTTTCATGCTAGCTTCGCGGGCAGCGATCCCTCAGGGAGCGAAGACATGATCACGCTATACCATGGCTGGCGCTCGAGCGCGTCGCGGCGCGTCAGGCTGTGCCTCGAGGAGAAGGGCCTTACCTATGACGGCCACACCGTCGACATGGCGAAGATGGAGCACCATTCGCCGGAATACCTGAAGATCAATCCGCTGGGCGTGATCCCGACGCTGATCCATGACGGCCGCCCGCTGCATGAGAGCGGCACGATCTGCGAATATCTCGACGAAACCTATCCGGATCCGCCGCTGCGCCCGGACACGCCCTATGAGCGCGCCGAGATGCGCAACTGGATCAGGCACATCGACGGTCTCATCGGCAATCTCATCGTGTTCAATTGGCGACACCATCTCGCCAAAGTCGCCTCGCAATGGTCGGATGACGAGCTCGCCGACAAACTCAAGAGCATCCCCAGCAAGGAACGCCAGGAAGCCTGGCTCCGGGCGGCGCGCAAACCCTACACCGAGGAAGAGCGCGCCGCCGCGCGCGCCAAGCTGGTCGTCCTGCTCGACACGATGGAAGCGGCGTTGAAGCGCTCCGGCTGGCTGGTGGGCGAGGCCTATTCCCTTGCCGATATCGCCGCCGCGCCCTTCGTCAAGCGGATCGATGAGGAAATTGCCCCCGACGAGACGACGGCGGCGAAACATCCGCGTGTCGCCGAATGGTGGACGAGCCTACAGGAACGACCCGCTTTCAAGCGCGCCGATTTCGGTCCCTTCGTGACGTCTTGAGGTGGGAGCTCGCTTAGAGTTGTTTCCCGTGGGAAAGAATCATCCATTACCCAACTATCGTCATTCCCGCGAAAGCGGGAATCCATGGCTCTGGACTCCCGCTTTCGCGGGAGTGACGAAGTATGATGATCCCATCCGATCGGAAGTCTGCTTCAGGAGGTCGCGGTCTGAGGAGCCAGGTGCCGCAAATGCTGCACGAGCTGCCGCGCCTGCGCGGGCAGTTGCTCGAGGCGCCGGACGCAGATGCTGAGCTGGCGCAGCGACCAGGGATCGAGGAGGTGCGAAACGCGGATCGCCATCGATCTTCGGCTGCGCCGCGCCGCGGTTTCCGGAATCACCGCCAGCCCGACGCCGTTCTCGACCATGCGGCAAATGGCATCGAAGCTGTTGAGCCGCACACGCAGCTTCAGCGGCCTGCCGGATTGCAGCGCGTGCTGCCCCAGATGCTGCTGCAGCGCGCTGCTTCCCGCCATGCCGACGAAATCGTGGTCGAGCAGATCGCGGAACGCAAGGCCGCGACGCGACGCGAGCGGATGCCGTTTCGGCATGACCAGGACGAGGCGGTCGGTGGCGAAGGAGAATGCCTCCAAGCCGCCGCGATCGGCGATATCGGCGACGATGCCGACATCGGCGAAGCCTTCCGCCACGGCGCGGACGATGTCGTAGCTCGGCCTTTCCTCGACATCGAGGTCGATGCCGGGATTGTCGACGAGAAAACCCTTGAGCGCTTCCGGCAGGAATTCGCTGAGCGCCGATGTGTTCGCCAGCAGCCGGACATGGCCCTTGAGACCGCTGGCATATTTGGCGAGCTCGCCGCGCATCTGCTCGATCTGCTGCAGCATGAGCTGCGCGTGATGCAGCAACGCGCGGCCGGCGGGGGTCAGGCTGACGCCGCGCCGGCCGCGCTCGAGCAGCGCCGTGCCCAGATCTTCCTCCATGTGGCGAATCCGCTCGCTGGCCGAGGCCAGGGTCATGTTTGCCCGGGCGGCGCCGCGCGTGATGCTCGCCGCTTCGGCGACGTTGAGAAAGAGCCGGAGATCGGTGAAGTCGAGACGCATGAGGCTCTCCGCTGCCTTCGCCTGCGCCGAAGGGGAGCTACGGCAGTTCCAAATTGTGGCGCGCGGGCGAGTATATCACGCTCCCGCCATGCCTTCGGTCGAGACGCTCATCCTCCTCGTCACCCTCACCTTCGTGTTTGCCGGCGCCGTGAAGGGCGTGACCGGCATGGGCTTGCCGACGGTGGCGATGGGCCTTCTCGGCTTGCTGATGGCGCCGGCGCAAGCGGCGGCGCTTCTCGTCATTCCCTCGCTCGTCACCAATCTCTGGCAATTCGCGGCGGGCCCGAGCCGTCGGGTGCTGTTGCGGCGCATGGCACCGATGCTGCTGGCGATCGCCTTGGCCACCTGGCTCGCCGCCGGGTTCTTGACCGGCGCCGACCCGCTCTGGGCGACGGCGGCGCTGGGGCTCGCGCTCATCGCCTATGCGGCGCTCGGCCTCGCGCGGCTCGATGTCGCGATCCCCAGGGCGAGCGAGGCTTGGCTCTCGCCGCTGATCGGCGCCACGACCGGAATCGTCACCGGCGCCACCGGCGTCTTCGTCATTCCAGCGGTGCCTTACCTCCAGGGGCTGGGCTTGCCAAAGGACGATCTCGTCCAGGCGCTCGGCCTTTCCTTCACCGCCTCGACGCTCGCCTTGGCCGGCGGACTCGCCAGCCACGGCGCGCTGCATCTCGCCGGCAGCGGCGTCTCGCTGCTGTGCACCGCGCCGGCGCTCGCGGGAATGTTCCTCGGCCAAAAGCTGCGCGCCGCGGTCGATGCCCAGACCTTCCGCCGCCTTTTCTTCATCGGCCTCTTGCTGCTCGGCGCCGATCTGATGGCGCGCGGCGTGCTCTAGGACGCAGGCTCCACTTCATGTCTGGTGAAGGAAGGCTATCTCGCCGATCTCATCATGATCGACGGCGATCCGGTCAAGGACGTCACGCTGTTCCAGGACCGCGATAACATCCTGATGATCATGAAGGACGGCGCCTATCACAAAGCACCGCAGCGTCGGCGCAGCGCGCCGTCGCGGGTCGCAGCCGAATAGTTGGCGCGTCGGGGTCCGTCGCTGCGGACCCCGAGGACCTGCCTAAAATGCGATCAGCGCGTCAGCGCGCTGTTTGGCCCGGCGAAATGTAGGTGAACCGCAAGGCAGCGCTGATAGAGCGTCGGCTCCTGACGGCGAAGCAGGCGATCGATCCAGGAATGCCGCGGCTGAGCAGCCGTCTTCGGGCGGGAAACAGGCAGATCCAGCGGCGCGACGAAACCCACCGACCGCCGCGCCCCTTGCAGCCGCAGCGGCACGACCAGCGCCTTCGACGGGATATTCTTCTCGACGATGCTCATGATGTGGTGACCTCGCCTCACTCGGGTGCTGGCGGACACCGCGTCTGTACTCACAATTCAACGCAACCGGCGCGCACTCGTTCCCGCCGCGGGAAGTGAGCTTTTTGGGCAACCCGCCCGCCCTCGCGCCGCGCTCGGACGGCCACATTGCCGAGGAGCATTCCGACGGCTAGGGTGGCGCGCCGAAACGGTCGTTGAACACGTTCGGATTTCGGATAACAGCTCACGAGATCGGGGGGAGGAAACGATGGAAAAACTGAGGATCGCCGCCTTTGCAACGCTCGCCGCAGGCCTGAGCCTTGCACTGGCATCGCCGCCGGCGGTGGCGGCGCACTCACTCAAGGTGAGCGTCGACGGCTTCAAGAACGGTGGGAAGATTCCGACCAAATACGCCTTTTGCGTGGCGACGGCGCAAGGACATACGACGGGCGGCGAGAACATCAGCCCGCGGATCTCGTGGTCGAAGGGACCCAGCGGGACCAAGTCCTATGCGATCATCCTCTACGATACGGACTCGCCCGCGGCAGAGCGCGACAAAATGAACAAGGAGGGCATGACGCTGGTATCGACCGTTCCGCGCCAAAAGTTCTTCCATTGGGTCCTGGCCGACATTCCGCCCACTGTCACGTCGTTGCCGGAGGGTGCGGAGTCAAACGCGCGCGTGCTGCACGGCAAGCCGGCGACACCGAGCAAATACGGCATGCGCGGCCTCAACGATTTCACCAAGATCACGGCCAGCAACGATGCCATGAAAGGCAAATATTTCGGCTATGACGGGCCGTGCCCGCCCTGGAACGACGAGAACGTCCACCACTATCATTTCACGGTTTACGCGCTCAGCGTGAAGACGCTCGATCTACCGCCGGACTTCGACGCCCCTGCCGCGCTCGCGGCGATGCAGGGCAAGGTCCTGGCAGAGGGCCAGGAGCTCGGCCTCTACACGCAAAACCCCGCCAAGGGCGCGGTCGTCCAAAAGTAGGAAGCCGCGCACCCCGCTCGGGTTCTAGACGACCTTGCGCACAATGTGGTGGCGGTTGCTCGTATAGGGCCGCACCTCGCTGGGCCAGCGGCCGAGTTCCGCCGCCTCGGTCCAGGCCTTGCTGGTGAGGACGTCCGGGCTGTCGATCTCGTAGAGCGCCACATAGGTCGGGGCGCCTTCGCCGGTCAGTTGCTTCATCGTGCCGCCAAGGCTGAGGCTCGCGGGCTCGGTGCGCAGCCGCGTGACCGAGCGGACGCCCGGCACCTTCAGCAGGTTCGGCACATGCTCGCGGTCATAGACCTCGTTGAAGAGCGCCTCCTTCTCGGGCGCCACATCCATGCTGACGATAAAGACGTATTTCGATTTGACCGGCATCTCGCTCTCCTTGCGCACGTCGCCCGTGCCATTCATCCCTTGCCGGCGGCGCGAAATCAACCCTGGATGGGAAGGCGCCGGCGCGCTCTAGGATTTCGGCGCCGATGCCTGGAAGGCGGGATCGATCGGCACTTGCAGTCCGAAGGCGAGCTTGTTGGTCTCGTTTGCCATGCCGATGATCGCCACGACCTCGCCCCACATCGCCTCGGTCATGCCGGCCTTGCGAGCGGCGGCGCCGTGCGACGCGATGCAATAGCCGCAGCCATTCGTCACGCTGACCGCGAGATAGATCATCTCCTTCGTCACGGGATCGAGGATGCCCGGCCCCATGACTTCCTTCACGCTCTCCCAGGTCCGCTTCAGGGTCGGCGGATGCACGGCGAGCGCCTTCCAGAAATTATTCACATCGGCGACGCCGCGGCTGCGCTTGATGTCGTCATAGACAGCGCGGACTTCGGCGCTCGCCGTCTCGTACTGCACCAGATCGGCCATGGCCCAGCCTCCTGCGTTCGTTTCAGCCGACCGCGCGACGGTTCTTGAACCGGCCGAGATCGGCTTCGGTAAGGCGGACGGCAAGATGCGCCTCGCGGTCGTCGTCGCTCCGGCTCACCACTTCGCCATGGCGGTAGAGCCAGGCGAGCGCCGCGCCGTCGCTCACGGGCACGTCGAGATGAACGAGACTGCGGTTGCCGTCGAGGCGCTGGTCGAACAGCGCGACAAGCGCGGCGCAGCCCTCGCCGGTCGCGGCCGAGATCGGCACGACATCGCGGTTGCGCCGCGCTTGGTTCTGCAGCACGGCGCGCCGCTCGGCATCGAGCAGGTCGATCTTGTTGAGCGCTTCGATCATGCCGTTCTCGACCGTCTCGCCGAGGCCGAGATCGTCGAGCACGCCGTGCACGTCGCTGCGCTGCGCCTCGCTGTCGGGATGGTGGACGTCGCGCACATGGACGATGAGATCGGCCTCGGTCACCTCTTCGAGCGTGGCGCGGAAGGCGGCGACGAGCGGCGTCGGCAGCTCGGAGACGAAACCCACCGTATCCGACAGGATGGCGTGCCGCCCCGAGGGCAAGGGCAGCCGGCGCATGGTCGGATCGAGCGTCGCGAAGAGCTTGTCCTCGGCGACCACCGTGGCGCGGGTCAGGCGGTTGAACAGCGTCGATTTGCCGGCATTGGTGTAGCCCACCAGCGCCACCACCGGGTAGGGCACGCGCCGGCGCGCGCCGCGGTGCAGGGCGCGCGTGCGCTTCACCTCCTCGAGCTCGCGCTTCAGCTTGGCGATGCGCTCGCCGATGAGCCGCCGGTCGATCTCGAGCTGACTCTCGCCGGGGCCGCCGAGGAAGCCGAAGCCGCCGCGCTGGCGCTCCAGATGCGTCCAGGAGCGCACCAGCCGCGAGCGCTGATAGCTGAGCGCCGCCAGCTCGACCTGGAGCTGGCCTTCGCGCGTGCGCGCCCGCGCGCCGAAGATCTCCAGAATGAGGCCGGTGCGGTCGATCACCTTGCATTTCCAGCGGCGCTCCAGATTGCGCTGCTGCACCGGCGTCACCGTCGCATCGATGACGGCGACGGCGATCATCTTCTCCTCGATCACCTCGGCATAGGCATCGACCGCGCCGCTGCCGATCAAGGTCGCCGGGCGCCAGCGGCTCACTTTCGCCACCGCCGCCTCGACCACATCGAGATTGATGGCGCGGGCGAGCCCGACCGCCTCCTCGAGCCGCGCCTCGGGCGAACGCACGGTTTCCTCCGGCACGCCCGGGGCGAGCCGGAGGACGGGATGAAGCACCAGGCAGCGCCCGGTCGAGACGCCTTGTCCGTCCCGCGGTGCGACCATCCGGTTAGGCTTCGTCGCCTTCCTTGCCTGGCTCGAAAAGCTGGATCGGCTGCGCCGGCATCACAGTCGAGATTGCATGCTTATACACAAGCTGCGAGTGTGCGTCACGGCGAAGCAAGACACAGAAATTGTCAAACCAGGTAATGATCCCTTGAAGCTTCACGCCATTCACAAGAAAGACCGTGACAGGTGTCTTGTTCTTCCGGACGTGATTGAGAAAGACGTCCTGAACATTTTGTGATTTTTCCGACGACATGGGGATTCCCCTTCTGAGTTCTTTGGTCGGTCGGAGCCTGGTGAGCGATACCCCTCTTTGAAAAGGATAAAGCCTCATACGCTCGCCTTGATTCATAACAAATTGGCGTCACAGAGGAAATCACAACTCCCGGACAAGCTGTTCTAATGCCCGGCAATCGGCGACGTGCAGGTCGGGCGGGAAGCGGGCGAAGGTCTCGTCCTCGAGCGGCCGTGCGCCGAGCAGCACGCCGCGACAGCCGGCGTTCCTGGCGCATTCCATGTCGAGTGCGGTATCCCCGACATACCAGGTTTGGGTGCAGTCGATGCCGCTGCCCGCCAGCGCGAGCTGGACCGGCGCGGCATGCGGCTTGTCGAGCGCCGCATCGCCGGCGCCGACGAGCCGCTTGAAATGCGCCGTCCAGCCGAGATGCTCGGCCTCGCGGCGCAGCACCGCGCCGGTCTTGTTGCTGACCACGGCGAGATAGAAATCCGCGGCGGCGAAGGCCGACAGCATCTCGGCGCTGCCCTCGATCGCTTTCAGCCGCTCGAGATGAATGGCGGTGAAGGCGTCGAGATAGCGCTGCCGCGCCTCCTCCCAACGTTCGCCGAAGAGGATGGGGAAGCTGTCGCGCAGACTCTTGGCGACGCGGAGCTTGGTCTCCTGCAGCGTCCAGGGCGCGTGCCCCATCGCCGTGAAGGTGACAACGAGCGCCTCGTGGATCGTCTCCCAGCTATCGACCAGGGTATTGTCCCAGTCGAAGAGCAGCGCGCGCGGGCGCGCCGGGCGCTCGGTCATGGCACCGGCTCCTGCGTCACGACGTATTCCTCGTAAATCGCGCGCAGCCGGCGCACGGTCGAGCCGGGATAGCCGTTCCCGACCGGCGTGCCGTCGATCGACACCACCGGCAGGACGAAGTTGGTGGTGCTGGTGAGAAAGGCCTCGCGCGCCGCCTTGGCCTCGGCGACGCTGAAGGGCCGCTCGACGAGTTTCAGCCCTTCCCGCGCCAAAAGGCCGATGAGGCCAAGTCGGGTGACCCCGTTCAGGATGCTGTTGTCGGCTCGGCGCGTCACCACCTCGCCATCGGCGGTTACGATCCAGGCATTGCTCGAGGTGCCTTCGGTGACATTGCCGTCGCGGTCGACCTGCCAGGCCTCGTAAGCGCCCGCTTCCTTCGCCCGCTGCTTGCCGAGAGCGTTGGGCAGCAGCGCGACCGACTTGATGTCCGGCCGGGCCCAGCGGATGTCCGGCAGGGTGATGACGCCGACGCCATTCTCAATGAGCGCCGCAGCCGGGCCGCGGCCGCGCCGCGCCACCATCACTAGGCTCGGCTTGGCGGATTTCGGAAACGGGAAGTCGCGCGGCGCGCTGCCGCGGGAGACCTGGAGATAGAGCGTGCCGTCGACGATGCCGTTCCGCCGCAGCACCTCGCGCATCACCAGCTTCAGCGCGGCATCGCTCATGGGCGCGGCGATGCGCAGCTCGCCGAGCGAGCGGTGGAGCCGCTTCAGATGCATGTCTTCGTCGATGAGCCCGCCGCCTCGCGCGGCGATCACCTCATAAACGGCATCGGCAAACTGAAACCCGCGATCCTCGACATGGACGCTCGCCCGATTCAAGGGGAGATAGCGGCCGTTGACATAGGCAATGCGCGACATGGGCACCCAAGATACGTGTTCGCGCCGCACTATAGGGGGCGGCCGCACGCGCCTCCAGATCGGATCTTGTTTGATAGGCTGCGCCTATCGCGCCCGCCAGGCCTTCCAGTCCCGGAGCGTCGCCTCGGCCATGCGCGAGGCGGCATCGAAGAGCCAGCGGGTTTTGCGGCGCTTCAGGTCACGCCGGATGGCCGGGAGCGCCTCGGGCGTACCGAAATGGACATTGGCGGTCTCGCGGCCCATCGCCTCAACGAGATGCAGCTCGTCGCGCTTCTTGGGGTAGTCGGGGAGCAGGATGGCCGAGCAATGCGGGCCGAGGCGGCGCAGCATCCAGCCCTTCTGCTCGCGGTAATAGGGATCGGGCGAGCGGATCGCCCGCCCGGCGAGCACGCCGCAGAACGTCTCCTTCTGCTTGCGCCCGAGCGCGAAGGCATAGGCCGAGGGGAGCACCGCCTTGGCCTCGCGCGCGACGAGACCGCCCCCCGACATGGCGGTGGCGACGTAGCGCGGCCGGCCGAGGCTGCCGAGGCCGGCGACACGATGGGCGATGCGCGGCGCCCCTTCGATCTCCGGCATCGTCCGCAGCAGCAGCTTGCGCACGCTGCGCGGCACTGCGGTCGTCTTCAACGCGCCGAGCTTCTGCCAGAAATGCACGGGATCGCGCTCCTCGCCCATGGCCATGGCGCGCAGTGTCGGGTGCGTCTCCTCGAGCACGAAGCCCTTGCCCGCGCCCGCCTGCATGGCCGCGCGATACCCCTCGAGGAGCTGAGTGCAGGCCGCTTCGGCGGCGATGCTCAGCCCATCCGCCTCGATGGCAAGCAGCACGCTCGCCGCCAGCCGCACCAGATCGATGGCGTAGGGCATGACGAAGGCTTCGTCGAAATCATTGACGCCCCAGCAAAGGCGCCCCTCGTGATCGCGCCAGGTGCCGAAATTCTCGACATGGAGATCGCCCACCGCCAGCAGCGAGGGCGTCGCGGCGAGATCGGGGCACACCTCCTGCCAGAGCGGAACCCAGCGGTAGAAGGTGGCGCGCAAGAAGAAGAAGGGTGCTTTCGCCATCTCCCGGCGCTTGGTGCGCAGATCCGGCTCGACGACGTCGATGCGCTTCCTCATCCACTGCTCGTAGACCTTGGTGGCCCGGACGATCGCCGGCATGGCTCACGCGCCCAGCTTCGCCGGACGCTCCCCGTTGAGAACGCCCAGCGATTTGAGCTTGCGATGGAGCGCCGAGCGCTCCATGCCGACAAAGGCGGCGGTGCGCGAGATGTTGCCGCCAAAGCGCGTCACCTGCGCCAAAAGATAGTCGCGCTCGAAGACCTCGCGCGCATCGCGGAGCGGCAAAGACATGATCTCGCCGCCCTTGTCCCATTTCACCACCGTCGGCGCGATGGCGCCGATCTCCGCCGGCAGCATGTCGGCGCGGATCAGCTCCTTCGCCTCGCCCGGCGCCATGATCAGCAGCCAGTCGACGACGTTGCGCAGCTGGCGCGCATTGCCGGGCCATTCATAGGCCTGGAGTGCCGCCATGGCATCCTCGCCGAACTCGCGTGCGCTGAGCCGCGCCGCCTCGGCCGAGCGCATCATGAAATGCCGCGCCAGCGCCGGAATGTCCTCGCGCCGCTCATGCAGCGGCGGCACGCGCAGCGGCACCACGGCGAGGCGATAGTAGAGATCTTCGCGGAACCGCCCGGCGGCGATCTCGAGCGCGAGATCGCGGTTGGTCGAGGCGATGACGCGGACATCGACCTCGACGCGCCCGCCGCCGACACGCTCGAAGGTCTGCTCCTGCAGCGCGCGCACGATCTTGCCCTGGGTCTCCAGCGGCATGTCGGCGACCTCGTCGAGGAAGAGCGTGCCGCCATGCGCCTGCTCGAAGGTGCCGACCTTGCGCGGGCTTTCCGGCGCCTCGACGCCCGCCTCCGTGCCGAAGAGCTCGGTCTCGAGGCGCTCGGGCCGCATGGTGGCGCAATTGAGCACGACCAGCGGGCCGCGGGCGCGGCGCGAGCGCAGATGGATCTGCCGCGCCACCACCTCCTTGCCCGAACCGGGCGGTCCGCTGATGAGGATGCGGCTGCCGGTAGGAGCGGCGCGCTCGACCTGCTGGCGCAGCTGGTTGATGGCGTGCGAGACGCCGACGAGATCCTCGTCGCCGCCGGCGCGCAGCCGCAGCTCCTCGTTCTCGCGCCGCAAGCGCGCCGCCTCGATGGCGCGCTCGACAACGAGCAGCAGCCGGTCGGATTTGAACGGCTTCTCGATGAAGTCGTAGGCGCCGATCTTGATCGCCGCTACCGCCGTCTCGATCGTGCCATGGCCGCTGATCATCACCACCGGCAGGGTCGGCAGCTCGCGGCGGATGATCTTCAGGATCTCGAGCCCGTCGATCTCGCTGCCCTGCAGCCAGATATCGAGCACCACCAGGGTCGGCCGGCGCGAGCGGATGGCGGCGAGCGCCTCCTTGCTGGTGCCGGCCTCGCGCGTCTCGTAGCCCTCGTCCTTGAGGATGCCGCACATCAGCATGCGGATATCGGCTTCGTCGTCGACGACGAGGATGTCATGCGCCATGGACGGCGGTCCTCGCTGCAGCGGCCGGCGCGGCGTCGGCCGCCGGCCTTGCGGCGCGTGCTTCGCCGCGGTTGAACACCAACATGACGCGCGCCCCGCCCCCCTCGCGATCCTCGAGCACGAGCTCGCCGCCATGGTCCTCCATGATCTTCTTGACGATGGCGAGACCGAGCCCGGTGCCCTTGGCGCGCGTCGTGACATAGGGCTCGGTAAGGCGCTCGCGGCCCTCTTGCGGCAGGCCGCGGCCGTTATCTTCGACCACGAGCGCGGTCTGGCCCGCCGCTTCGGCAAGCCGCACCGTGATCTCGCCGGGCGGCGCCGCGCCGTCCCGCGCGTGGATGGATTCGGCGGCGTTCTTGAGGAGGTTGACGAGAGCCTGGCTCACCTGCCGCGCGTCGCAAGGGAACCGCGCCGCGGCGGGGAGATCGAGCACGAAGCGTATCTCGGGGGTCGAGTTGCGCTGCAGGAACACCGCCTGGCGCACGATCTCGACCAGATCCTCGTCGCGAATGATCGGCGCCGGCATGCGCGCGAAGGAGGAGAACTCGTCGACCATGCGGCCGATATCGCCGACATGGCGGATGATCGTATCGGTGCAGGTGGCAAACGTCTCGGGGTCGTTGCGGATGTCCTTGGCATATTTGCGCTTCAGCCGCTCGGCCGAAAGCTGGATCGGGGTCAGCGGATTCTTGATCTCATGCGCGATGCGCCGCGCCACATCCGCCCAGGCGGCCTTGCGCTGCGCCGAGAGCAGCTCGGTGATGTCGTCGAAGGTCACGATATAGCCCCGGACATCGCCCTCGGCGCGCTCGGCGGCGATACGCACGAGCAAGGTCAGCGCGCGGCCGCGGCGGCTCACCTGGACCTGCGACTGCGCGAGGCGCTCCGGCCGGCGCGTCGCCTCCTGGAAGAGCGCCGCCATCTCCGGCACGGCCTCGGCGAGCTCGTAGCCGATCGTCTGATCGAGATCGATGCCGAGCAGCAGCGAGGCCGAGCGGTTCGGCAGGTTGATCCGGCCATGCTGGTCGAGGCCGATGACGCCCGCGGAGACGCCAGCCAGCACGGTCTCGGTGAAGCGGCGGCGCTGGTCGAGCTGGCGATTGGCTTCGATGAGCTCGCTTTGCTGCGCCTCGAGCTGGTGCGTCATGCGGTTGAAGGCGCGCGACAGCGTACCGAACTCGCCATCCGCTTCGCTTTCCGCGACGCGCGCGGCGAGATTGCCGGCACGCACCTGCTCGGCGGCAACGACGAGGCCGCTGATCGGCCGCACCAGCTTCGTCGCAAAGCGCAGCCCCGTCAGCACCGCGCCGGTGAGCAGCAGCACGCCGACGAGGAGGAAGAGCTGCGAGAAGATGACCTGGAAGGAGGAGCGCTCGCCTTCCATCCGCTCATAGCGATTGAAGGCGCGTTGCGTCTGCTCCATATGCGCCAGCACCATCGGATCGACGAAGCGCCCGACATAGAGATAGACATGGCCGAAGGCCGGCATGCGCACCAGCGCGCGCACGCGATCGTCATTGTCGCTGGTCACCACCGCGACATCGCCGGCATCGGCCTGCTCCATTGCCAGCGGCGGCACCGGCTTCGGCTCGAGCGACAGCGCCAGGGTGAAACCGGCGCGCGCCAGCACATGGCCGTCGGCGTCGAAAACGATCGCCTCGCTCAGCGAGCGCAGCGCCGCCTGCGCCGCCACGACCTGATTGAGCCGCGTCGGATTGACGCTGAGGAAGGCGGCGTCGCGGCTCAAATCATTCGCCATGCTGACGACGTCGGCGCGGATATTCTGCTGATGCTCGTGCAGATAGGCCTCGGCGACCGCGAGCGAGCCCGCGACCGCGGTGCGCACCGGCTGGCTGAACCAGGCCTGAACGCCGAAGTTGAACAAGAGGTAGGAGAAGACCGCGACGATGATCGTCGGGATCACCGCCACCAGGCTGAACAGCACGACGAGGCGGACATGGATCTTCGAGCCGGCGAGCCCGCGCCGGCGCTCGGTCCAGACCTGCACCACGCGCCAGGCGACGATGGCGCAGACCGGCAGCACCAGCATGAGATCGAGCAGCAGGAAGAGCTGATCCATGTCGGGACGGCGCTCGCCAAAGGGCGGCAAACCGTTCAGCGCCATATAGCTCGCGAGAAGCGAGGCCAGCGCCGCAGCCGCGAGCGCGATACCCGCCTTGCGGGCAAGCCGCACCCGGCCGGCCCAAAGTACGAGCTCCCGCGATAGGCTCATTGCCGCGCTACTCACCCTCCCCACGCGCAAGACGGTTATTTTACGCCGCGCCCTTCACCGTTGTCCAATAAGCGCCGCGCCGCGGCGGCGCCGGCATGCCGCCGTCTTCCTGCACCACGCGCGCAGGCGGCCGCCGAATCGCGCATCTCGACATTGACTCGATTCGGGCCGAGGTTCAGACTCAAATCGTTGTCAACCCCGTGGAGGATGCTCAAACCGCATGATTCCACCCGGCTGTAACGAGTTGCCGATCCCTTGGCGTCGGCGACTGATCGTAAAGCCCAAGAACACGCTCGGCATTCCGAGCGCGGTGGCTGTAACGCCCCGCAGATGACCCCCGCGAGTCACACAGTGGCGCTGAGCGGGGGTCTTGCGTTGTCGGAGATTTGAAGGGCGATCCTCAAGCACACACCGCCCCTCCCCCCTTGAGGGGTCCTTGAGGAGGAGGTCGGCAGCGCGTCAGCGCTGACGGGTGGGGGGAGCCGCAGTCTCGGTGGCATGTGATCTCAAGCGCCGTGCGCTCATCCCCCTCCCAACCCTCCCCCTCAAGGGGGCTCAAGGGGGGAGGGGCTAAGAAAGTCGTCGGGAGATAGCAAGCTCGCTCGAAGCGCCGCTACTTCAAGCTTCGCGCGATGTCGATGTCGAGCTCGCGGATTTTCTTGCGCAGCGTGTTGCGGTTGAGGCCGAGGAGCTGGGCCGCCTTGAGCTGATTGCCGCGCGTCGCACCAAGGGTCAGCAGGATCAGCGGCTTTTCCACCTCGCGCAGCACGCGGTCGTAAAGCCCGGAGGGCGGCAGCCCGCCCTTATGCGCGGCGAAATAGTCGCGGAGGTGCCGCTCGGCGGCGCCGCCCAGACCCTCGTTCGCCTGCGGCTCGGCGGCCGCCGGCGCCGGCACCGCTTCGGCGAGCTCGGCTTCGACAGCGTCGAGCCCGATCACCTCCTGCGAATAGAGCGCGGCGAGGCGGCGGACGAGATTTTCGAGCTCGCGCACATTGCCGGGCCAGCGATGGCCTTTGAGCCGCTCCATCGCCGGCTGGTCGAGCGACTTCATCGGCAGCCCCTCGCCATGCGCCAGCGCGAAGAAATGCCGCACCAGCGCCGGAATGTCCTCGGAGCGCTCGCGCAGCGGCGGCAGCCGGATCGGCACGACGTTGAGGCGGTAGAAGAGATCCTCGCGGAAGAGGCCTTGGCGGATGAGGTGGCGGAGATCGCGATGCGTCGCGGCGACGATGCGGACATCGGCGCGGATCGGCGTGCGGCCGCCGACGGCGGTGTATTCGCCCTGCTGCAGCACGCGCAAGAGCCGCGTCTGCGCCTCGAGCGGCATATCGCCGATCTCGTCGAGGAAGAGCGTGCCGCCCTGCGCCTGCTCGAAGCGGCCGACGCCGCGCGCCGTGGCGCCGGTGAACGAGCCCTTCTCGTGGCCGAACAGCTCGCTCTCGATCAGCTCGCGCGGGATCGCCGCCATGTTGATAGCCACGAACGGCCCGCTGCGCCGCTTGCCGTAATCGTGCAGCGCGCGGGCCACCAGCTCTTTGCCGGTGCCGCTTTCGCCGGTGATCATCACCGTGAGATCGGTGCCCATCAGCCGCGCCAGCACGCGGTAGATCTCCTGCATCGCCGGCGAGCGGCCGATGAGCGGCAGCTGCTCGTCGGCGGGCTCGACGTCGGCCGCCGCCGGCTGCGCGTTGGGCGTGGTCAGCGCGCGCTCGACGACGTTGACCAGCTCGCGCAGATCGAAGGGCTTCGGCAGATATTCGAAGGCGCCGCGCTCGGTCGCCTTCACCGCGGTGAGCAGCGTGTTCTGCGCGCTCATCACGATGATGCGCAATTCTGGCCGCAGCTTCTTGATACGCGGGATGAGGTCGAGCCCGTTCTCGTCCGGCATCACCACATCGGTGATGACGAGGTCGCCCTCCCCGTCCGAGACCCAGCGCCACAAGGTCGCGGCATTGCCGGTGGTGCGCACGTCATGGCCGAGACGGCCGAGCGCCTGGCTCAGCACGGTGCGGATCGCGCGATCGTCATCGGCGATGAGAATGGTCGAGGCGTTCACGAAAGGGCTCCGGCGCCGCGCGGCGCCATCGGCAGAAAGACGCGGAACACGGTCCGCCGCGGTTGGCTGTCGAACTCGATGACGCCGCCATGATCGCCGATCACCTTGGCGACGAGCGCGAGGCCAAGGCCGCTGCCGTTGTGCTTGGTGGTGACGAAGGGATCGAAGAGGTGCTGCGAGAGCTCGTCGGGGATGCCCTCGCCATTGTCGATGATCGAAATGACCAGCGGCAGGTGAACCCGGCTTTCGCTGCCGGCCACAGCGAGCCGCACGCCATGCTGATAGGCGGTGGTGATCTGGATCTCGCCGCCCTGCGCCGGCACCGCTTCCGCCGCATTCTTCACCAGGTTGAGAAAGACCTGGATCAGCAGGTCGCGATTGCCATGTACCGGCGGCAGCGACGGATCGTATTCCTCGATGAAGCGCACATGGCGAGCAAAGCCGGTCTGCGCCACCAGGCGCACGCGCTCCAGCACCTCATGGATGTTGACCGGGCCGCGCTCGATCGGCCGCCGGTCGGAGAACACCTCCATCCGGTCGACGAGGGCGCAGATGCGGTCGCTTTCGTCGCAGATGAGGCGCGTCAGCTCGCGGTCGCCGGCGCCGGCATTCTCCTCGAGGAGCTGCGCCGCGCCGCGGATGCCGGAGAGCGGGTTCTTCACCTCATGCGCCAGCATCGCGGCCATAGCCGTCACCGAGCGCGCGGCGTTGCGATGGGTGAGCTGGCGGTCGATCTTGTGAGCGATCGAGCGCTCCTGCAGGGTCACCACCACCTCGGCGCGATTCTCGGCGAGCGGCGCTGCTTGCACCGTCATGACATGGGCGCCGAGCCGCGGCGTCTCGACAGCGACGCCGTATTCCGAGACGCTGTGGCCGCTGGCGCGAACGCTGTCGATCAAGGCGAAGATCGGGCTGTCCGGCGGCAGCAGCACGCGAAACTCGGCGCCGAGCAGGGTCGCGGCGCTGGCATCGAAGAACTGCTCGGCCGCGGCATTGGCGTAAAGCAGGAGACCGGCCTCGTCGACGACGAGCACAGGGTCAGGCAGCGCCGCCAGCACCGCGGCGGGATCAAGCGTGGCGCTCCAACCGCCGCGCCGGGCTGCCGCGCTCGCCTTCATGCGGCCAACCGCTCGACCAGCGGCGCATAGAAGGCGTCGATCTGCGCCTTGACCGCGTCCGGTGCTTCGGTGCGGTTGATCGCGGCGCGGAATTCGGCCGAACCCGGCAGGCCCTTCGAATACCAGCCGATATGCTTGCGCGCGATGCGGCTGCCGGCAACGCTGCCATAATGCGCCAGCATCGCGTCGTAATGTTCGAGCACCGTGGCGAGCTGCTGCGACAGCGGCGGATCCGGCAGGATCTCGCCGCTGCGGAGATAACGGATCACCTGGTTGACGAACCAAGGCCGGCCATAGGCGCCGCGGCCGATCATCAGACCGTCGGCACCGGACTGCGCGAGGGCTCCTCGCGCATCGGCAAGCGAGACGATGTCGCCATTGGCGATGACCGGAATGCGCACCGCCTCTTTCACCTCGCGGATGAAGGCCCAATCGGCGCTGCCTTCGTAGAATTGGCAGCGCGTGCGGCCATGCACGGTAATCATGCGAATGCCGCATTCCTCGGCGATGCGCGCCAGGCGCGGCGCATTGCGGTTGGCGGCGTCCCAGCCGGTGCGCATCTTCAACGTCACGGGCAAACTCACCGCTTTCACCGTGGCGTCGAGGAGACGCGCCGCCTGCGCCTCGTCGCGCATCAGCGCCGAACCGGCATGGCCGTTCACCACTTTCTTCACAGGGCAGCCGAAATTGATGTCGATGAGCGCGGCGCCGCGATCGGCATTGAGCTTCGCCGCTTCGGCCAGCACGCGCGGCTCGCAGCCCGCGAGCTGCACCGCCATGGGCTGCTCTTCCGGGCAATTCGCCGCCATGGTCAGCGATTGGCGCGTCTCGCGGATCATCGCTTCGCTGGCGATCATCTCCGAGACGACGAGCCCGGCGCCATGCCGTTTCACCAGCCGGCGAAACGGCAGGTCCGTCACCCCCGACATGGGTGCCAGGAGCACGGGATCGTCGAGTCGCAAAGCGCCGATATCGATGCTCATTTCGTGGGCAGGCCGCGCAATTGCTTAATAATTGAGCAAATCATAGCGCGGCTTTCCCGCAGTGCAACAAGAATCGGAGATCGCGGCGAAATCCCTGAAGGGGCGACCTTTTTTCAGCTCAGCAAGACGTCGGTGACGAACTTCACGCCGGGATATGCCAAGGTGAGCAAGAGCCAGGCGAGCAGTGCCAGCCGCGCCACGCGCCGGCCGCGAATGCCCTGGCGGTAGCGCGCCAGCAGTAAAGCGCCGATGACCACGAAAGCGGCGAGCGAGAAGAGCGTCTTGTGGTCGAAGGGCAGCAGCGGGCTCGCGAGGAAATGCTCGGCCGCCATGCCGCTCAGCAGCCCCAGCGCCAGCACCGCCTCGGCCGCCGCGAGGAGGCGCAGCTCCAGCGCCTCGCTTTCGGCGATCGATGGCAGCCGCCGCGTCAACGCCGTCGGGCGCTTTGCCTTGAGCGCGCGCTCCTGAAGGAAGACGGCAAAACCGGCGACAGCGCCGATCGTCAGGAGACCGTAGGTGGCCACGGCAAAGAGGATATGCGCGTCGAGCCAGCCGGCCGGCACCGCGCCTGGAACCGGACGCTCGGGCGCGTGCTGCCACACCAGCGCGAGCGCCGCCAGCACGAGAAGATAGGGCAGCAGCAGCGGCGAGAGCCGCCAGGCATGCCGCGTTGCCAAGGCCAGCGCCAGAAACAGCGCCATGGTGGCCGCGATCGTGACCCAGAGCGACATGGCGAAGCCGGTGCGCCATTCGCCGCCGGCCGAAGCGAGAATGCAGAGCCCCGGCCCGACCACGCCGAGAAGAACGAGCGCAAAGAACAGCGCATCGCGAGCACCGCTGCGGCGGAACGCCACCGCCGCCGCCGGCATCAGCGCCAGCAGCGCACCGAGACTTAAAGCCGTGCTCGCCATGGCCCCGACATAGCCAGCAGCACGTCGGCTTGGCAAGCGCCGCCGCACCACCATTGCCCTCCCCTCGCCCCTTGTCTAGCTTGCCTCCATGGCATCTTGCATCGCGCTGGTTGTGGCGGCGGGGCGCGGCACGCGGCTCGGCGCGCCGCTCCCCAAGCAGTACCTGCCGCTGGCCGGAAAGCCGGTGCTGCGCTACAGCCTCGAGACGCTGACGAGCCATCCCGGCATCGAGGCGGTGCGCGTCGTCTTCAACCCCGACGATGCAGCGTCCTATGAGGCGGCGGCGCGCGGTCTCGATCTGCTGCCGCCGGTCGCCGGCGGCGCGGCGCGACAGGATTCGGTGCGCCTCGGCCTCGAAAGCCTCGCCGCGGCGCCGCCCGCGCGCGTTCTCATCCATGACGCCGCGCGTCCCTTCCTCGATCGCGCGACGATCGACCGCGTGCTCGCCGCGCTCGACGAGGCGCCGGGCGCAATCCCGGCACTGCCGGTCAAGGACACGGTGAAGCGCGGCGTTTCGGGCCGCGTTGCCGAGACCTTGGACCGCAGCGCGCTGTGGCGGGCGCAGACGCCGCAGGGATTCGACTATGCCGCCATTCTCGCCGCCCATCGCGCCGCGCAAGGCAGCGAGCTCTCCGACGACGCGGCCGTCGCCGAACGCGCCGGCCTTGCCGTGCGCCTCGTCGCCGGCAGCGAAGCGAATTTCAAAGTGACGACGGCGGAGGATCTGGAGCAGGCCGAACGGTTGCTGCTCGCGCGCCAGGGCGATATCCGCACCGGCCAGGGCTTCGATGTCCACGCGTTCGGCCCCGGCGATCATGTCTGGCTCTGCGGCGTGAAGGTTGCGCATGAGCGCGGTCTCATCGGCCACTCCGACGCCGATGTCGGCCTCCACGCGCTGACCGATGCGATCCTGGGCGCGCTCGGTGCCGGCGATATCGGCCAGCATTTCCCGCCCAGCGACCCGAAATGGCGCGGCGCACCCTCCCACGTGTTCCTGAGCCATGCCGGCGCTCTCGTCGCTTCGGCCGCCGGCCGCATCGCGCATCTCGACGTGACGCTGATCTGCGAGCGGCCCAAGATCGGCCCCCATCGCGACGCGATGGCGGCGCGGATCGCCGAGATCCTGGACCTCGAGCGCGGCCGCGTCAGCGTCAAGGCGACCACCACGGAAGGGCTCGGCTTCACCGGCCGCGGCGAAGGCATCGCCGCCCAGGCGCTGGCGACGCTGCGTCTGCCGCTTTGAGGCGGAGAGAAGCATGAGCGCGCTCGAGCCGAAATCGCCTGCGCCGTTCCACCCGGCGCAAGTGATCGCGAGCTGGTTCGGCGTCGGCCGCCTGCCCTGGGCGCCCGGAACCTGGGGCTCGCTCGCAGCGCTGCCCTTCGCCTGGGTGATCACCTGGCTCTTCGGACCGCGCGCGCTCTTGCTGGCGGTGCTGGCGCTCTTCCTCCTCGGCTGGTGGGCGGCCGGCCGCGTCGTCAGGCTGAGCGCCGTCAAGGACCCCGGCTCGATCGTGGTCGACGAAGTGGCCGGGCAATGGCTGACGCTCGTCGTGACGCCGCCGGGTATCGTTCCCTATGTTGCGGGGTTTCTGCTCTTCCGCCTCTTCGACATCGTCAAGCCCTGGCCGGCGCGCTGGATCGACCAGCATGTCGGCGGCGGCCTCGGGGTCATGGCCGACGACATCGTCGCGGGCTTCTTCGCCGCGACGACGCTGCTGCTCGTTCTCCTGCTGATGGGGAGGCCGCTTGCCTGAACTCCCGCTCGCGCCGCTCGCCACCGCCGTGCTCACCGCCTGCCGCGGCAAGGGGCTCCATCTGGCCACGGCGGAGTCCTGCACCGGCGGCATGGTGGCGGCGGCGCTCACCGATATCGCCGGCTCGTCGGATGTGGTCGAGCGCGGCTTCGTCACCTATTCGAATGAGGCCAAAAGCGGGCTTCTGGGCGTGCCCGAAAAGGTTCTGGAAACTCATGGCGCGGTGAGCGCCGAAACCGCGGCGGCGATGGCCGCGGGCGCGCTCGGCGCGGCGCCGGTCGACCTCGCTGTCGCCATCACCGGCATTGCCGGCCCCGGCGGCGCGACACCGACCAAGCCGGTCGGGCTCGTCTGGTTCGGCTGCGCCCGGCGCGGTGGATCCGTCGCCACCGAGCAGCATGTCTTTCCCGGCGACCGCGCCGCGGTCCGCTTCGCCGCCACAAGGCGCGCGCTCGAGCTGCTGCTCGCGGCGGCGCAGAAATAAGCCATCAGCCATCAGGTGTCAGCACGAGTTCGATTCCGCTCAAGCTGATGGCTGACGGCTCATAGCTGACAGCTTCTCTCGGCTGGCGCTAGGATGGAAACAAAACATTAGGGAGGACGCGAATGGCGAAACTCACGCAAAGCTATGTCCACGGCGTGTCCGATGTGCCGCTGATCGGCGAGACCATCGGCGTCCATTTCGACAAGGCGGCGGCGCGCTGGCCGGAGCAGGATGCGCTCGTCGTGCGCCACCAGAAGGTCCGCCTGAGCTATCGCGAGATGCAGCGCCAGGTGGACGCGCTTGCCGCGGGGCTCCTGGCGCTCGGCCTCGAGCCCGGCGACCGCATCGGCATCTGGTCGCCCAACAATGCGGAATGGGCATTGACCCAATTCGCCACTGCCAAGGCCGGCCTCATCCTGGTCAACATCAACCCCGCCTATCGCCTCGCCGAGCTCGACTACGCCCTCAACAAGGTCGGCTGCAAGGCGCTCATCACCGCGGACCATTTCAAGACCTCGGACTATGTCGGCATGCTGCGCGAGCTGGCGCCCGAGATCGACCGCAGCGCGCCCGGCCGGCTGCAGGCAAAGCGCCTGCCGTCGCTCGCCGCGCTCATTCGCATCGGTGAGGGTGAGAAGCGCGGCTTCTTCCGCTTCGAGGATGTGCTTGCCGCCGGCGGCGAGCGGCACCACGCGCGGCTCGAAGAGCTGGCGCCCAAGCTGCAATTCGACGACCCCATCAACATCCAGTTCACCAGCGGCACCACCGGCGCACCCAAAGGCGCCACCCTCACCCACCACAACATCCTCAACAACGGCTTCTTCATCGGCGAGGCGATGAAGCTCACCGAGGCCGATCGCGTCTGCATCCCGGTGCCGCTCTATCATTGCTTCGGCATGGTGCTGGGCAATCTCGCCTGCATCACCCATGGCGCCGCGATGATCTATCCGGGCGAAGGCTTCGAGCCGCTGGCGGCGCTCGACGCGGTGGAGGCCGAGCGCTGCACCGCGCTTTACGGTGTTCCCACCATGTTCATCGCCGAGCTCTCTCATCCCGAGTTCAAGCGCTTCGATCTGAAGTCGCTGCGCACCGGCATCATGGCCGGCTCGCCCTGCCCGACCGAGGTGATGAAGCGCTGCGTCAGCGAGATGCACATGTCGGAGGTGACGATCGCCTATGGCATGACCGAGACCAGCCCGGTGAGCACGCAAACCTCGGCCGACGACCCGCTCGAGCGCCGCGTCGCCACGGTGGGCCGCGTCCATCCCCATGTCGAGGTCAAGATCGTCGATGCCGAAGGGCGCATCGTGCCGCCGGGGATGTCCGGCGAGCTCTGCACGCGCGGCTATTCGGTGATGCTGGGCTATTGGGGCGACGAGGAGAGGACGGCCGAGGCGATCGACCGCGCCGGCTGGATGCACACCGGCGACCTCGCGACGCTCGACGAGGACGGCTATTGCAACATCGTCGGCCGCATCAAGGACATGGTGATCCGCGGCGGCGAGAACGTCTATCCGCGCGAGATCGAGGAATTCCTGTTCCGCCACCCGAAGGTCGAAGCGGTGCAGGTGGTGGGCCTGCCCGACCCGAAATACGGCGAGGAGCTCTGCGCCTGGATCAAGCTGAAGCCGGGCGAGACCGCGACCGCCGAGGAGATCCAGGGCTTCTGCCGCGGCCAGATCGCGCACTACAAGATCCCGCGCTACATCAAATTCGTCGACGCCTTCCCGATGACCGTCACCGGCAAGGTGCAGAAATTCATGATGCGCGAGCACATGGTGAAGGAACTCGGCCTCGTCGAGCAGAAGACGGCGTGAGGCGCGCTCAGGAATAGCTGAAGCGCGGCCGCCAGTCGGCGCTGCCTTCGGGCAGCAGGTCGAAGAAGTGCCAGAGCGAACAGAAATCGTCGCCCGGGCCGAGGCCGGTGTCGCTGACGCGGACGATGGTGCCGTCGCGCCGCTTGAACACCGAGACCCCCGGCAGCCAGCCGCGTTCGCCGCGATAGCCCATATCGGCGGCGAAGCTGGTGCCCTGGTGCGAGACCATGCGGAAGCGCCAGCCGCGCGACGCCTTGAATTTCTCCTGAGTTTCGGGCGCGTCGGGCGAGGCGATGACGAAGGCGGCGCGGTTCTCGAGATGCGGCAATATGCCGTTGAAGCCGTCCGCCCAGAGCGTGCAGTAAGGGCAGGACGCCCCCATGTTGTGAACGACGAAAAGGCTGTCCTTGTCGCCGAACAACGCGGCGAGCGGGACCTTGCCCTGGACGGTCGCGAATTCATAGCTCGCGACCTGCTCCGGCTCGATCCCTTGCTGCAGCGCGCGCATCTTCTTGCGCAGCTCGGTGATTTCGCCGCGATAGCGCGCCAGGCGCTGCGAGGTCTCGCGATAGGTCATGGCTCTCTCCTTCCTCTTTCGGGTGTCAGCGCTTGCGCCGCCGGCGCTTCCCCGCCCTCTCGCGCTCGATCCGGTCGAGCCAGACGGCCAAGGTGTCGAACTGCTCCTGCCAATACTTGCTGTAGCGGTTGATCCAGAGCGCCGCTTCGAGGATCGGGCCGGCATCGAGCCGGCAGCGGCTGATCCGGCCGCTGCGCTCCTGCTTGACGAGGCCGGCGCGGACCAGCACCTGGATGTGCCGCGACACCGCCTGCAGCGAGATATCGAAGGGCGCGGCCAGCTCGGACACGAGCAGCTCCGCGCCGTCGAGCCTAGTCAGGATCTCGCGCCGCACGGGATCGGCCAGCGCGGCGAACACCTTATCGAGCGAGCCAGGCGCGTCCTCGGGGCCTAAAGCGGCAGCGGCTATGGTCAACGACATAGTTGATAATCAACATATGTGTTGAGGTTCTGTCAAGCGTTTTGCCGATGAACCGCATCGATCCGGCGCTCAACTTGCGGATGCGCGGGCCCCGATCTTGAGATACCATGCGCCGGCATTCGATCGCCGGCCGCGGCGGATACCAGGAGCACCTGTCATCAAAGAGTTGATCGGATATCTGCTGGCCATTCCGTTGATGGGCGCGGCGCTGGTCCTGGCGCTCGAATGCGCCGAAATGGAGATCGCGGCACCTTACATCCTCTTCCTGCCGGCGATCGTCGCTTGCGGCTTCTTTGGCGGCGTCGGTCCGGGATCGTTCGCGACGCTTCTGGGCGGCGTCGGCACCTGGTATTTCTTCATCCCGCCGGCCTGGACCTTCGATCCGCCGAGCTTCGTCGACGGTTTGTCGCTGCTGCTGTACTTAGCGGTCGTGCTGCTGGTCTGCCTGCCCATCTATCGGCAGCAACGCGCGATCCGGCGGCTCGAACGCCGCTCGCGGGATCTGTGGAAGTTTGCCGCCCTGCTCGAGGGTGCGTCCGACACATCGCGGCCGGGCCGGGCGGGGCGAGAGCACAAATCATGATACTCGAAACCAAGCGCGACGCCGGCCAAGAAGCGGCGCGCGCCTCAACGACAAACAACACAACAAGCGCGTTGGCAGTATGTGCGGCATCGTTGCGATTTACGCCTATAGGGAGAACGCGGCGCCGGTCTCCGAGACCGAGCTGATCCTCATCCGCGACGGCATGATCCGCCGCGGCCCGGATGGCTGCGGCGCGTGGCTGTCCGCGGATGGTCGAATCGGCTTCGGCCACCGGCGTCTTGCCGTCATCGACCCCGGCGATGGCGGGGCGCAGCCTATGGCGGACGACAGCGGCGATCTCCGCATCACCTTCAATGGCGAGATTTACAATTTCCGCGAGCTGCGGCGCGGGCTGGAGCAGGCCGGGCATCGCTTCCGCTCCAATTCGGATACGGAGGTTCTGCTGCAGCTCTATCGGCGCTACGGCACAGACATGCTGCCGATGCTGCGCGGCATGTTCGCCTTCGCGCTTTGGGACGGCGCGCGGCAGCGCCTGCTCGTCGCCCGCGATCCCCTCGGCATCAAGCCGGTCTATCTTGCGGATGACGGCGGCAGCATCCGCATCGCCTCGCAAGTGAAGGCGCTGGCCGCCGGCAAAGCGGTGGATGGCGCTTTATCGCCGGCGGGCTGCGTCAGCTTCTTCCTCCTCGGCTATGTCGCCGAACCCTTCACCTTCCATCGTGCGATCCGGGCGCTTCCCGCCGGGCATTTCCTGTTCGTCGACCGCAACGGGCCCGGTGCGCCGCAGCGCTATTTCTCGATCGCGGCGACGCTCCAAGCGGCCGAGGCAGAGGCGCGCGACGTCGCGGCACGGGACCGCGCGCCGTTGCTGCGCTCGGCGTTAAGCGATGCAGTCACTGCGCATCTCGTCGCCGATGTTCCCGTCGGCGTCTTCCTGTCGGCCGGGCTCGATTCCTCTTGCATCACCGCGCTCGCCCGCGACGCCACGACAGGCGTGTTGCGCACGATGACGCTGGGCTTCGGCGAATACGCAGGCACGGCAAAAGACGAGGTACCGCTGGCGCAGGAGCTGGCGCGCCGTTTCGCCGCCGAGCATCGCACCACCTGGATCCGCCGCGACGATTTCGAGGAGCATCTCGACGACATCCTCGCCACCATGGATCAACCGACGATCGACGGCGTCAACACCTACTTCGTCAGCGCCGCGGCGCGCCGCGCCGGCGTAAAGGTGGCGCTGAGCGGGCTCGGCGGCGACGAGTTGTTCGGCGGCTATGCCGGCTTCGCCCAGATTCCCTGGCTGGCGCGGCGGCTCTCGCCGCTGCGCGCCGTGCCGCTTCTCGGCCGCGGCTTCCGCATCATCGCGTCGCCGCTGATCGGCGCCGCGATTTCGCCGAAATATGCCGGTCTCCTGGAGTACGGGACCAGCGTCGAAGACGCCTATCTGTTGCGGCGGTCGCTGTTCATGCCGTGGGAATTGCCGCAGCTGCTCGATCCCGACCTGGTGCGGGCGGGCTGGCGCGAGCTGCGGCCGCTCACCAGCCTGCGCGAGACCGTCGGCGGACTTTCCGGCGACCGCGCGCGCGTCGCGGCGCTGGAGATGTCGTGGTACATGCGTTGCCAGCTGCTGCGCGACGCCGATTGGGCCGGCATGGCGCATTCCGTCGAGATCCGCACGCCCTTCGTCGATGTCGAGTTGTTGCGGCGCCTCGCGCCGCTCATCGTCGGCGAGCAGCCGCCGAGCAAACAGGAAATGGCGCAGGCGATGCCGGCGCCGCTGCTGCCGGCGGTCCTGGCGCGCCGCAAGACCGGTTTCGTGACGCCCGTGCGCGATTGGCTCATTCAAACCGCGGGCCGCGCCTATCGCGGCCGCGGGTTGCGCGGCTGGTCCGAATTCGTCTTCGCCCGGTTCTCGCCGCAAGCGGCGTGATGCCTGAGCCCGGCGACCCCGCGGTACGCGCGGACTGACGTCATCGCGCGCAGTTCAGGGTTGCCCGCCAGTGAAAAACCGCCGGGGGTTTATACGACGAATCTCCGCATCGTGTCGGTAGTTCCCCATATCCATCGGCAACAGGGCCAAGCCTATCCTGGCGAGACAGAGCGCAGATCGGGAATCCCCGACCTGCCGGCGTTTGTCAGCAGGAGTCCGCCGATGGCTCAGGATCTCGTCACTCAAATTCTGCAGGGGTTCGGATCCGACACGATGGATCGAATGTCCGCTGCCACCGGCGTCGATCGCGAGACGACGCACAAGGTGGTGGGCGGCGCGGTGCCGGCCATCCTGGCGGGCCTCGTCGGCGTGGTGTCGCGACCCGGCGGCGCCGATCGCCTGTCCTCGATGGTCGGACAGCTTGGGAAGTTCGGCATTTCCCAGGGCACGCTTGGACCCATGGACGCAACCGGGCAGCGTACGCTGATGGAGCAGGGCTCCTCCCAGCTATCGTCGCTGTTCGGTAGTCAGGGGGTCGATGGCCTTGTCGGGACGTTCGTCCACTACACCGGGCTCGACCAGGGCGTGATCGGCCGATTGCTCGGCTTCGCGACCCCGCTGGTGCTTGGCCTGCTCGGACGCAGCGCCCAGACCGCCGGCGGCGGTGCGGGCGGCCTCGCGAGCCTGCTGCTCGGTCAGAAGGACGCGATCGCCACGGCGCTGCCGGCGGGCTTGGCGAACCGGCTGCAAGGCAGCGGCCTCCTCTCCGGCATCGCCGACCGCTTGGGGCAACCGGCGGCGGCGGCAACCGCGGCGGCGAAATCGTCGGCGGCGGCGATGGGCCAAAGCTTCAGCGACGCCAAGTCGACGGTTTCGGACATGGGCGCCAAAGTCGCCCAGTCCGCGACGAGTTACGGGAAAATGCAAACATCTTCGACCGGGCTGCCGCGCTGGCTGTGGACCCTGGCGGCCGCGATCATCATCGCGATCGCGGCCTATTGGATCTGGGGCCGCGGGCAGATTCAGGAGGCCAGTCGCCTGCCGGTGAACACCTCGACGCAAACCACCGGTTCCGGCACGAGCACGCCGATCGGCGCGATGGATCTGGGAAAGCAGCTCACCGGCGCCTTCGACAACACCCGCCAGGCGCTGCAACAGGTCAGCGATCCCGCATCGGCCAAAGCCGCCCTGCCGCAGCTCAACGACGCCGTCGCGCAACTCGACAAACTGCAGAGCGCGGCGGCACAAGCGTCGGATGAGCAGAGAAAGACCATCGCCGCCATGGTCGACAAGGCGCAGCCCGGCCTGCAAAACGCCATCGATCACGCGCTGGCGACACCGGGCGTTGCGGAGGTTCTGAAGCCGACGCTCGATGCGTTCAAGTCGAAGCTGGAGGCGTTGGGCTCGGCGACGTGAGCGGGCCCCTCGCGTCGCGCGAGCGCGCCTAGATCGGCTTCACCGCCGCGCCGGCGCCGCCCGGCGAGCCGTAGAGCTGCCGCGCGCGCGCTTCGAAGGCGCCGACCATGCGCTTCACCGCCTCGTTGAACAGCAGCCCGATCAGCTTCTGCAGCATGCGCGAGCGGAACTCGAAATCGACGTAGAAGTCGATGACGCAGCTGCCGCCGGGCTGCGGGATGAATTCCCAGTGGTTGTTGAGGTAGCGGAACGGTCCGTGGGTGTAGCTCACATCGATGCGGCGCGGCCGGTCGAGCGTGACGCGCGACGTAAAGCGCTCGCGCACCATGCGGAAGCCGATCAGGAGATCGGCGGTGATGGTATTGGCGCCGCGCTCGCGCACGCGCGCGCCGAGGCACCAGGGCAGGAACTCGGGATAGCGCTCGACATCGGCGACGAGATCGAAGATCTGGTCGGCGGTATAAGGAACCAGCCGCTTCTCGGCATGCGTCGGCATTCTCTCAGGACGCCGCGAGCTTTTCGGCGCGCGCCGCGCGCAGCTTGGCGAAATCCTCGCCGGCGAAATAGGAGGAGCGCGTCAGGGGCGACGCCGACACCATGAGGAAGCCCTTGCCATAGGCCATCTTGCGATAGCTCTCGAACTCCTCGGGCGGAACGAAGCGGTGCACGGCGCGATGCTTGGGCGTCGGCTGCAGATATTGCCCGATGGTGAGGAAATCGACATCGGCGGCGCGCAGATCGTCCATCACCTGCAGCACTTCGGCCTTGTCTTCGCCCAGTCCCACCATGATCCCGGATTTGGTGAACATCGCGGGATCGAGCGCCTTCACCCGGTCGAGGAGGCGTAGCGACTGGAAGTAGCGCGCGCCCGGCCGCACCTCCGCATAAAGCCGCGGCACGGTCTCGAGATTGTGGTTGTAGATGTCGGGGCGCGCCGCCACCACCCTATCGATCGCGCCCTCTTTCTTGAGGAAGTCGGGCGTCAGCACTTCGATCGTGGTGCCGGGCGCCAGCGCGCGGATCGCCTCGATGGTACGAACGAAATGCTGCGCGCCGCCATCATCGAGATCGTCGCGATCGACGGAGGTGACGACGATATGGCTGAGACCCAAGCGCGCCACGGCTTCGGCGACATGCTGCGGCTCGTGCGGATCGAGCTGGTCCGGCTTTCCCGTCGCGACATTGCAGAAGGTGCAGGCGCGGGTGCAGACGCTGCCGAGGATCATCACCGTGGCGTGCTTCTGCTTCCAGCATTCGCCGATATTGGGGCACGCCGCCTCCTCGCAGACGGTGTTGAGGCGGAGCTCGCGCATGAGCCGGCGCGTCTCGTGGTATTCGGGCGAGGTCGGTGCCTTGACGCGAATCCAGGCCGGCTTGCGCGCGACGGGATTGTCGGGCTTGTGCGCCTTCTCGGGGTGGCGGAGTTCCGGCTCGCTCATTGTCGACGCCTGCGATTCAATCGAGGCTAGATGTGGAGGACCTGCCCATAGGCGTCAAGCACGCTCTCATGCATCATCTCGGAGAGCGTCGGATGCGGGAAGACGGTGCGCATCAGCTCCTGCTCCGTCGTCTCCAGCGTCTTGGCGATGGTGTAGCCCTGGATCAGCTCCGTCACCTCGGCGCCGATCATATGCGCGCCGAGAAGCTCGCCGGTCTTGGCGTCGAACACCGTCTTCACCAGCCCCTCGGGCTCGCCCAGCGCGATCGCCTTGCCATTGCCGATGAAGGGGAAGCGGCCGACGCGCACCTCGCGCCCCGCTTCCTTCGCCTTGCGCTCGCTCAAGCCGACGCTCGCGACTTGCGGCCGGCAATAGGTGCAGCCGGGGATGTTGTTGGTATCGAGCGGATGCGCCGTGTTGAGTCCGGCGATGCGCTCCATGCAGATTACGCCCTCATGCATCGCCTTGTGCGCGAGCCAGGGCGGCCCCACCACATCGCCGATGGCGTAGATCCCGGGCTCGTCGGTGGCGAGCCACTCATTCACCAGGATATGACCTTTCTCGACCCGGACCCGCGTCTTGTCGAGGCCGATATTCTCGACATTGCCGGTGATGCCGATGGCGAGCACGACGCGCTCGGCGCTGGCTTGCGCCGTCTTGTCGCCCGACGCCAAGGTCGCCGTTACGGCCTCGGCATTTTTCTTCAGCTCCTTCACCATGGTCGAGGTGTGGATCTTCATCCCCTGCTTCTCGAAAGCCTTGCGCGCAAAAGCGGAGATCTCGTCATCCTCCGCCGGCAGCACGCGGTCGAGCACCTCGACCACCGTGACCTCGGCGCCCATGTCGCGATAGAAGCTCGCGAACTCGATGCCGATGGCGCCCGAGCCGATCACCAGCACCGATTTCGGCATCGCCGACGGCACCATCGCCTCCTTGTAGGTCCAGACGAGCTTGCCGTCGGGCTCGAGCCCCGGCAGCGTGCGCGCCCGGGCGCCGGTGGCGATGACGATGTTCTTGGCGCTGAACTCGCCCACCGCCTTGCCGTCCTTGGTGACGCCGAGCTTGCCCTTGCCGAGCAGCGTGCCTTCGCCGTCGATGACGGTGATCTTGTGCTTCTTCATGAGGTAGCCGACGCCGTTCGAGAGCTGCTTCGCCACCTTGCGCGAGCGCTCCACCACCTTCTTGGTGTCGTAGCCGATGTCCTTGGCGCTGAAGCCGTAAGCGTCGAGATTGTGCAGCAGATGGTTGATCTCGGAGCTGCGCAGCAGCGCCTTGGTCGGAATGCAGCCCCAATTGAGGCAGATGCCGCCCAAATGCTCGCGCTCGACCACCGCCGTCTTCATGCCGAGCTGCGCCGCGCGGATCGCCGCAACATAGCCGCCCGGCCCACCGCCGATGATGATGGTGTCGAACGCAGTATCAGCCATGAGTCTTTCCTTCAGCAGCGCCCCTCACCCTCCCATTGCTTCGCAATGAGCCCCTCCCTCTCCCGCGAGGGGAGAGGGAAAGTAAGCGCTCGGTGGGCTCCCTCCCCGCTTGCGGGAGAGGGTCGGGGTGAGGGGTAAGGGCCACGCTCAATCCCGCTACAGCGCCAGCATGCCCGGCGCTTCGATGATCTTTTTGAAGGCCCGGATCCATTCGGCGCCGACGGCGCCGTCGATGACGCGGTGGTCGCAGGCGAGCGTGCAGCTCATCACCGTGGCGACCGCGAGCGCGCCGTTCTTCACCACCGGGCGCTGCTCGCCCGTACCGACGGCGAGGATGGCGCTGTGCGGCGGGTTGATCACCGCGGTGAAATCCTTGATGCCGAACATGCCGAGATTGGAGATCGAGAACGTGCCGCCCTGGAATTCCTGCAGCTTGAGCTTGCCGGCGCGGGCGCGCGTGCCGAGATCGCGCATCTCGGCCGAGATCTGCTGCAGGCCTTTGCGCTCGGCCGCCTTGATGATCGGCGTGATCAGCCCCTGCTCGATGGCGACCGCAATTGCGATGTCGGCGGTCTCCCATTGCAAAATGGCGTCCTCGCTCCAAGAGGAATTGACTGCCGGCACCTTCTTCAAGGTCAGCGCCGCCGCCTTGATGACGAAGTCGTTGACCGAAAGCTTCAGCCCAGCCGCGGTGTTGATCTGCTCGCGCATGCGCAGGAGCGCGTCGATCTCGCAATCGACGGTGAGATAGTAGTGCGGGATGGTGAGCTTCGATTCCACCATGCGCCGCGCGATGACGCGCCGCATGCTGGTGATCGGCACTTCGGTGAATTCGGGATTCCCGGCGAGCGCAACCACCTGGTCGCGGTTGTAGCTCGGCGGCGCGATCGCACCCGGCGCGGCGGCAGCCGCCGGCGCGCGTGCCGGCCCGGGCGCGCGCAGCGCCGCGGGACCCTTGGCGAGCGCCGCATCGATGTCGTGCTTGACGATGCGGCCATGCGGGCCCGAGCCGGTGAGTCGCGAAAGGTCGATGCCGGCCTGCTCCGCCATGCGCCGCGCCAAGGGGCTGGCGAAGAGGCGTCCCGCCTCGGCATGGCCGTTACCGCGCGTCGCCGGCGCCTTGGCCGCGGGCGGCGGCGGGGCAGTCTTGGGCGTTTCGGGCGCCGGCGCGGGCTTGGCGGCGGCGGGCGGCGTCGCGGCCGCGGCCGCAGCCGGCTTTGCCGCCGGCGCAGCCGGCGCTTTGCTCAAGGCGGATTTGTCCTCGCCCTCTTCGAGCAGCAGCGCGATCGGCTGGTTCACCTTGACGCCTTCGGTGCCTTCGGGCACCAGGATCTTGCCGAGCGTGCCCTCGTCGACCGCTTCGAATTCCATCGTCGCCTTGTCGGTCTCGATCTCGGCGATGACGTCGCCCGCCTTCACCGCGTCGCCTTCCTTCTTCAGCCATTTCGCGAGGTTGCCCTCGGTCATGGTCGGCGACAGCGCGGGCATGAGGAGCTCGATCGGCATCGGTCTTTCCCTCGCTCAGCGATAGCTCACGGCTTTCGCCGCATCGACGACCTCCGCGGATTGCGGCAGCGCCAGGCGCTCGAGATTGGCGGCATAGGGCAGCGGCACATCCTTGCCGGCAACGCGCTTCACCGGCGCGTCGAGATAGTCGAAGGCGTGCTCCATGACGAGCGCGGCGATCTCGGCGCCGATGCCGGCGAAGGACCAGCCCTCTTCGATCGAGACGACGCGATTGGTCTTCTTCACCGAAGCGATGATGCCGTCGAGATCGAGCGGCCTGAGGCTGCGCAGATCGATCACCTCGGCGGAAATCCCGTCGGCGGCGAGCGCTTCGGCGGCATCGAGCGCCACCTGCACCATGCGCGAGAAGGCGAGGATGGTGACGCCGTCGCCCGTACGCGCGATGCGGGCGCGGCCGAGCGGCACGAGATGCTCGCCCTCGGCCGGCACCTCGAAGCTGTGGCCGTAGACCAGCTCGTTCTCGAGGAAGATCACCGGATTGGGGTCGCGGATCGCCGATTTGAGCAAGCCTTTGTGGTCGGCGGCGGTATAGGGCGCCACCACTTTCAGCCCCGGCACATGGGCGTACCAGCTCGTGTAATCCTGCGAGTGCTGCGCCGCGACGCGCGCGGCGGCGCCGTTGGGGCCGCGGAAGACGATCGGGCAATGCATCTGCCCGCCCGACATGTAGCGCGTCTTGGCGGCGGAGTTGATGAGCTGATCCATCGCCTGCATGGCGAAGTTCCAGGTCATGAACTCGACGATCGGCCGCAGCCCCGCAAAGGCGGCGCCGACGCCGATGCCGGCAATCGAATGCTCGGAGATCGGCGTGTCGATGACGCGGCGCGCGCCGAATTCCTGCAGCAAACCCTGGCTCACCTTGTAGGCGCCCTGGTATTCCGCCACCTCCTCGCCCATGAGGAAGACGTTGTCGTCGCGGCGCATCTCCTCGGCCATGGCATCGCGCAGCGCCTCGCGCACCGTCTGCGTGACGGTGGGGCCGGCGTAGTCGCGCTCTTCGCCGACGGGCGGACGCTTCGGCTCGGCGGCGGCACGCGGCGCCGGCTGCGGCGGCCGCGCTTCGGCCCCCGGCGCGACCGGCGCTTCCTGCGCCGGCGCCGCAGGCCGCGGCGCGGGCTTTGCTTCGGCCTTGGCCACGGCGTCGACCGCTTCGCCCTCGCCGGCAATGAGGGCAATCGGCAAATTGACGGCGACGTTCTCGCTGCCTTCGGGGACGAGGATCTTGGCCATGGTGCCCTCGTCCACCGCTTCCATCTCCATCGTCGCCTTGTCGGTCTCGATCTCGGCGAGGATGTCGCCGGCCTTAACCGCGTCGCCGGGCTGCTTGTGCCACTTGGCGATCTTGCCCTCGGTCATTGTCGGCGAGAGCGCCGGCATCAACACCTCGATCGGCATGGGGTGCTCCTCACGCCTCGCCGTAGACGTCGGTCCACAGCTCCGCCGGATCGGGCTCCGGGCTCTGCTGGGCGAAATCGGCGGCGGCGGTGATGATGTCCTTGATCTCCTTATCGATCTCCTTGAGCCGCGTCTCGTCCGCCATGCCGCCATCGATGAGGCGCTTCTTCACCTGATCGATCGGATCGTGCTCCTGGCGCATGCGGCTCACCTCGTCCTTGCTGCGGTATTTCGCCGGATCGGACATGGAATGGCCGCGATAGCGATAGGTGAGCATCTCGACGATGTAGGGCCCCTTGCCCGAGCGCGCATGCTCGAACGCCTCGGCCGCGGCCTCGCGCACCGCGACCACGTTCATGCCGTCGACCTGGTGGCCGGGGATCTCGAAGGGCGCGCCGCGGCTGACCAGATCGTGCGAGGCCGAGCTGCGCGTGATCGAGGTGCCCATGCCGTATTTGTTGTTTTCGATGACATAGACCACCGGCAGCTTCCACAACGCCGCCATGTTGAAGCTCTCATAGACCTGGCCCTGGTTCATCGCGCCGTCGCCGAGGAAGGTGATGCTGACCTTGCCGTTGTCGCGGTATTTGTGCGCGAAGCCGAGGCCGGTGCCGATCGGCACCTGCGCGCCGACGATGCCATGCCCGCCGAAGAAGTTCTTCTCGCGGGAGAACATATGCATCGAGCCGCCTTTGCCCTTGGAATAGCCGCCGCGCCGGCCGGTGAGCTCGGCCATGACGCCCTTCGGGTCCATGCCGGTCGCCAGCATGTGGCCGTGGTCGCGATAGGAGGTGATGATGGTGTCGCCCTCCTCGGCCGCGGCGAGCACGCCGACCACCACCGCCTCCTCGCCGATATAGAGATGGCAGAAGCCGCCGATGAGCCCCATGCCGTACATCTGGCCGGCCTTCTCCTCGAAGCGCCGGATCAGCAACATGTCGCGATAGAGCTGCAAGAGTTCGGCCGCCGATACTTCCGGCTCCTCGACCCTCGCCGGTCTCGGCTTGCGCTTCACCACTGCCATGGGCCACCCTTTTTCGGCTGCGTCAGCCCCGCTCGCCGGCTCGGGAGCGGAGCGCTGAGGACATGCGGCTAAGATACGCCGCACCCGCATGAATGCAAGCCGATTGCCCTTAAATTGTTGTTTTTGCAATGCAAAATGAAACTTAACTGAATTCTCGTTAATCGAGTTGAAATGGCGCGGCAAGGCAAGGTTGGAACCGCTCGCAGCCGGCGGGACGCCGGCAGTATGTTACAATGGGCGCTGCTCCAGCCGGTGTCGCCGGAGGTCCCGTTTGCCGCGCCTGCACTTTGCCTTCGCCGCCCTCCTCCTCCTCATTTCCGCCCCGGCGGCAGCGCAAGCGCCGGCCGCTTCCGTGTCGCCGGAGCTGTCGCGCTATCTGGTCAGCTTCGCCCATCGCAACGCCGTCATCGCCGCCGCGCGCCAGAGCAATGCACTGCTGCCCGATGCCTGCGGCACGATCGAGCTGGAGCCCACCCTCCCCGTGCAGATCGAGCGGGCGCCGCGCTTCGATGCCTTTGGCCGGCTTATCGAGGGCACGTGGTCGGAGCCCGTGACCGTCACCGGCTGCGGCCGGACCCGGCGCTTCAACGTCGAGACCATCGCCCTGCCCCATCAAGAGCCGCAGTTTTTCGGGCTGCTGCCGGGGACGAGCCGGGCGGATGCGCCGCTGCAGCATGACGGGGTGCGCCACGTGTTCATGGCCACGGCGGGCCTCGTCAAGGGCTGCGCGCGTCTTGCGGTCACCGATACGCGCTTTGAGGATTACGAAGGCGGGCCGGCGCTGAAGCTGAAGCCGGGGCCTGAGCCGCGGCGGCCGTGGCGCGAGCTTTGGACGGTTTGGCGCTGCGGCAAGATCATTGAGGTCGAGCTGCGTTTCGTCCCCGATGCGAAGGGGACGACGATCAACGCCAAGCCCGAAGCAGCGAAGCCACGCGGCTGAGCCGGCGCTCAGCGCGACTTCGTGTCGAAGATGACGATGTCGTTGGGAGCGGCGAGATTGAGCTGGCTGCGCGCGCGCTCGTCGAGCATGTCGCGGTCGAGGTGATCGGGGCGCAGCAAGTCGACCCGCCGCTCGAGCGTTGATCGCTCGGCCTCCACAGCGGCAAGGGTCGTCTTGGCCTCGCGGACTTCCTGATTGAGGCGCAACCACGCCTCCAGGCCCCGATCGCCCTGCATCAGGTGATACGCGAAATACGCGCAGAGGCTGATCCCCAGGATGGGCCCGATGATCAGTCGCGCACGCCGGCGTATTTCGAGGACAATCGACACGCCAAAGAGGGAATCACGGCCGAGTCGCGCCGTCAACGACGCCGAGTCGCGACCTCGGATCCCGAGTCAATTTGTCGCATCGGCGCCCGCTGCGGCGGCACCAGCCGCCACAGCAGCAACACATAGAGCCAGACCGCGACATAGATCGCGGCGAAGGCCCAGAGCGGCAGCGGCCAATAGATCAGCCGGTTCACCAGCCCGGCGATAAGCGGCTCCCGCGTCGCGCCCGCGCCGGCCGCGCGCAATAAATCCCCTTGCCAATCCGTCAGGAAGCAGACCTGCCCCAGCACCGCTTGCAGCGCCACCACGGCAAGGCTCGCCAGATGGAGCACGCGCCACCAGAAGCCGCGCACGAAACGCCAGCAGCGCCAGGCGCCGAGCGGGATGACGATCAGCCCGCCGACATTGAACAGGATGACGGCGAGATGAACGGCGAGGATCAGCTCGGCGAGGACGGTGTAGTCCATGCTGCAAGACGGTTCATGCGTTCTTCGACAGGCTCAGGATGAGGACGTTTTCTTTTGGGCATCTTCCAGGGGCCACAAAGCAAGGTCCTCATCCTGAGCCTGTCGAAGGACGCGCTTTGGGAATGCAGCGTCCTACCGCCGCAGCACGCTTTTGCCGGCGTAGCGGGCGGAGGGCCCGAGCCGCTCTTCGATGCGGATGAGCTGGTTGTACTTGGCGAGGCGGTCCGAGCGCGACAGCGAGCCGGTCTTGATCTGGCCGCAATTGGTGGCGACGGCGAGGTCGGCGATGGTGGTGTCCTCGGTCTCGCCCGAGCGATGCGACATGACCGCGCCATAGGCGGCGCGATGCGCCATCTCGACCGCGGCGAGCGTCTCGCTCAAGGTGCCGATCTGGTTGACCTTGACCAGGATTGCATTGGCGACGCCCTGGGCGATGCCTTCGGCGAGGCGCTTTGGATTGGTGACGAAGATGTCGTCGCCGACGAGCTGCAGCTTGCGCCCGAGCGCTTCGGTGAGCGCGCGCCAGCCCTGCCAATCATCCTCGGCCATACCATCCTCGATCGAGAGGATGGGATAGCGCGCCGCGAGATCCTCGTAGTAGCGCACCATACCGCCGGCATCGAGCGTCTTGCCCTCACCCTCGAGCACGTATTTGCCGTTCTTGTAGAACTCGCTCGCCGCCGGATCGAGCGCCAGCACGACGTCCTCGCCGGGCTTGTAGCCGGCCGAGGCAATCGCCTTCATGATGAAGCCGAGCGCTTCGTCGGCCGAAGCGAGATTGGGCGCAAAGCCGCCCTCGTCGCCGACATTGGTGTTGTGACCGGCATCGCTGAGCTGCTTCTTCAGCGCGTGGAACACCTCGGAGCCCATGCGGACGGCATCGGCGACGTTCGGCGCCGCCACCGGCATGATCATGAATTCCTGCAGGTCGATGGGATTGTCGGCATGAACGCCGCCATTGACGATGTTCATCTGCGGCACCGGCAGGATATGCGCGTGGGTCCCACCGACATAGCGGAAGAGCGGCTCGCCCAGCTCCGCCGCCATCGCCTTCGCCACGGCGAGGCTCACGCCCAGGATGGCATTGGCGCCGAGCCGCGACTTGTTGGGTGTGCCGTCGAGCTCGATGAGCCGCTGGTCGAGCGCCTCCTGCGCTTCCGCCTCGCCGCCGGAGAGCGCATCGAAGATCTCGCCATTCACGGCCTCGACCGCGCGCCGCACGCCCTTACCGCCATAGCGCTTGGTGTCGCCGTCGCGCAGCTCGACGGCTTCATGCGCACCGGTGGAGGCGCCGGAGGGCACGGCGGCACGGCCGATGGCGCCGCTGTCCAGCGTCACCTCGACCTCGACCGTCGGGTTGCCGCGGCTGTCGAGGATCTCGCGGCCGTGGATGTCGGTGATGGCGCTCATGGTGTCTCCCGATCAGACGCCCGGAGATAGCCCGCGAGCACCGGCGAGGCAAGAGAGCGGAGCGGCTTACGCCGACTGCCCCTGCTGCTGCTCCCGCAAGCGCCGCTCGCGCAGCGCCAGCATATAGCGCCGCGTCCAGGCGATGAGCGCGATCAGCACCGCGAACGCCATCACCGGCGAGATCGCCACGACCTGCGCCGGCGCCAGGAACAGCGCAAAGCCGACCCGGAGCAACGCCTCGACGAGATAAACGCCGCCCCAGATCGCGGTTACGAACCGCAACGCCGCGCGAAAATCGGGAAATTGCCAAAGCCCGTTCCACCATTCGATCCGCGCCGGATCGTCGCCGGCGACGAATTGCCGGATGATGTAGAAGAGCAGCGGCCGCGCCGCGAAGAGCGAGCCGAGACAGATCAGGCCGAAGGTCGCGGTCAGAAACGATTCCTTGATCAGCACCAGGAACACGCTGCCCGAGATCAGCGAGACCGCCGTTCCCACCGCGAGGAAGGTCATCACGATGATGCCGAGCGGCTCGAGCCGGCGCGACTTGACCCAGATGCGCAGATTGTTGAGCGCCGGAGAGAGCCCGCCCGCCGCCAGCGCCCAGAGCGTCGAAATGCCCGCGCGCGTGAGCAGATTGAAGAGGATGATCGGCATCGCCACGTCGAAGAGCAGCGTCGGCAGCATCTGCGTGAAGCTGAAGCTGCCGCGAGGCTCCCCTGACGCTGGATCGGACATGCGCGCCTCTTAGGCGCCGAGCGGTTTCGCCTTCGCCAGCCGGTCGAACTCTTGAAGGTCCGCCAGGAGCCCCGGCATGTCCTCGAGGCGGACCATGTTCGGCCCGTCCGAGGGCGCGCGATCGGGATCCTGATGCGTCTCCATGAACACCGCCGCGACCCCCAGGGCAACGGCGGCGCGCGCCAGCGCCGGAACGAAGCGGCGCTCGCCGCCGGTGGCATCACCCTTGCCGCCGGGCTGCTGCACCGAGTGCGTCGCGTCGAAGACGACGGGATAGCCCGTCTCCGCCATGATCGGCAGCGCGCGCATGTCGTTGACCAGCGTGTTGTAGCCGAAGGAGACGCCGCGCTCGCAGAGAAGGATGTTGTCGTTGCCTGCGGCCGAGACCTTCTTCGCCACGTTCTTCATGTCCCAGGGCGCGAGGAACTGTCCCTTCTTGATGTTCATCGGCCGGCCGGTTTTCGCCGCGGCGACGAGAAGATCGGTCTGGCGGCAGAGAAAGGCCGGGATCTGCAGCACATCGACGGCTTCGGCGACGACGGCGCATTGCTCCGGTGCGTGCACATCGGTCAGCACCGGACAGCCATAGGTCTCGCGCACCTCGGCCAGGATCGGCAGGCTCGCCTCGAGCCCGAGGCCGCGCTCGGCCGCGATCGAGGTGCGGTTCGCCTTGTCGAACGAGGTCTTGTAGATGAGGCCGAGACCGAGCCGCGCCGTCATCTCGCTGAGCGCGTGGCTCATTTCCAGTGCATGAGCGCGACTCTCGAGCGCGCAGGGCCCGGCGATGATCGCCAGCGGGCGATCGTTGCCGAGGGTGAGATTGCCGATATGGACGTGATGGGGCGCGGTCATGATGTGCGTTATAGGGCCGAAGCGAGCCCTACATCACCCCCCACCCCAACCCTCCCCCTCAAGGGGGGAGGGGGAAACTCTCTCCAAGTTAAATTGCGCCTCCCCCCTTGAGGGGGAGGGAAGGGAGGGGGGTGGATGCAGCGCACGCCCTCGCCTGCCCTACACCAACCGGCTCTGGTCGAGCGCGGCTTTGATGAAAGAGGTGAAGAGCGGGTGCGGCTCGAAGGGCTTCGATTTGAGCTCGGGATGATACTGCACGCCGACGAACCAGGGGTGATCGGGGAACTCGATCGTCTCCGGCAGCTCGCCATCCGGTGACATCCCGGCGAAAACGAGCCCGGCATCTTCGAGCTTGCCCTTGTAATGGATGTTGACCTCGTAACGGTGGCGATGGCGCTCGCTGATATGCGTCGCGCCGTAGATCTGGCTGATCCGGCTTCCCGGCGCCAGCACGGCGTGATAGGCGCCGAGCCGCATCGTACCGCCGAGATCGCCGCCCGCCGCGCGCCGCTCGAGCGCGTTGCCGCGCGTCCACTCCGTCATCAGCCCCACCACCGGGTGCTCGCAGGGGCCGAACTCGGTCGAGCCCGCGCCCTTCAGACCGGCGAGATGGCGCGCCGCTTCGATCACCGCCATCTGCATGCCGAAGCAGATGCCGAAATAGGGGACCCGCCGCTCGCGCGCGAAACGCGCCGCGGCGATCTTGCCTTCGCTGCCGCGCTCGCCGAAGCCGCCGGGCACCAGGATGCCATGCACGGCCTCAAGGTGTTGGACGGCGTCCTGCTGCTCGAAGATCTCGCTATCGAGCCAATTGAGCTTCACCCGCACGTGATTGGCGATGCCGCCATGGGTGAGCGCTTCGGCCAGCGATTTATAGCTGTCGAGCAGATGCGTGTATTTGCCGACAACGGCGATATTGACCTCGCCCTCGGGCCGGCGAATGCGGGTAACCACCTCCTGCCAGCGCGCGAGATCGGGCGCGCTGCCGCTGATGGCGAAATGGGCGCAGACCTCGCGGTCGAAGCCTTGCAGGTGATAGGCGTTGGGCACGTCGTAGATGGTGTCGACGTCGAGCGCGGGAATGACGCGGCTCTCGCGCACATTGCAGAAGAGCGCGATCTTCTTGCGCTGGCTTTCAGGGATCGGCCGGTCGGAACGGCAGAGCAGGATGTCGGGCTGGATGCCGAGGCCGAGCAGCTCCTTGACCGAATGCTGCGTCGGCTTCGTCTTGAGCTCGCCGGCAGACGGTATCCACGGCACCAAGGTGAGGTGAACGAACATCGAGCGGTCGCGACCGAGCTCGTTGCCGAGCTGGCGGATCGCCTCGAGGAAGGGCAGGCTCTCGATGTCGCCCACCGTGCCGCCGATCTCGCACAACACAAAATCCTCATCGCCGTCGAGATCGGCCTGGATGAACTCTTTGATGGCGTCGGTGACGTGCGGGATGACCTGGACGGTGGCGCCGAGATACTCGCCGCGCCGCTCGCGGCCGATCACCGTCGAATAGATGCGGCCGGTGGTGACGCTGTCGCTGCGCCGCGCGGCGACCCCGGTGTAGCGCTCGTAGTGACCGAGATCGAGATCGGTCTCGGCGCCGTCATCGGTGACGTAGACCTCGCCATGCTGATAGGGGCTCATCGTCCCCGGATCGACATTGAGGTAGGGATCGAGCTTGCGCAGGCGCACCTTGAAGCCGCGCGCCTGCAGCAGGGCGCCGAGCGCCGCTGCCGAAAGACCTTTACCAAGAGAGGAGACCACGCCGCCGGTGATGAAAATGAACCGCGCCATGGACCTCCAATCTAAGCAAGCCGAAGCGGCGGTACAACCGAAAGCGTCCGCTCGCCGCGCCAACCGCGGATTTGCTGGGGTTTCCTTCGCGTTCTCGGCGCCATCGCGGGTAAAATTCACCCTCGAATGGGGTCCGGGCGCGGGGGGAAACCGGCGATTGACAACGAGTCGCAGCGAGTCGCCGCCACCTGGACACAGCTACTCTGCGGCTCTCCCGCCCGCTTCGCGCCGCTACTTCGCGAGCGGCGCGCTGGGCTGAGCCGGCGGCGCGGGCGCCGCGGGCGCCGTCGGCGAGGCCGGTGCAGCCGGCGGCGGCGCCACGGGCTGGCTTTGCGCCGGCCTGGTGAGCAGCTCATCGGTCGCGGGCTGGCGATTGCCGGCGAGATAGGCCAGGACGAGGCTGGTGAGGAAGAAGGCCGCCGCCAGGATCGCGGTCGTCCGCGTCAGCAGATTGGCGGTGGAGCGGCCGGTCATGAAGCCGGACATGCCGCCGCCGCCCATGCCGAGCGCGCCGCCTTCGCTCTTCTGCAGCAGGATGACGCCGATCAGGGCGGCGGCGATCATGAGATGGATGACGAGAATGACGGTGGTCATGACGGATATCGCGGACGGGTCGGGAAAAGCGTTATGTAGCGCTTTCGCCGCGCAATTGCCAGAAGGCTAGGCTGCAGCTTCCGCGATGGCCCAGAAATCGGCGGCAACAAGGCTAGCGCCGCCGACCAGGGCGCCGTCGACATTGGCGATGTGCAGCAGCTCCCGCGCGTTATTCGGCTTGACCGATCCGCCATAAAGGAGCCGCACCGAAGCGGCGCCCGCCACCCTGCCCTCGAGCGCGGCGCGCAGATGGGCATGAACGGCGGCGATGTCGGCTGGCGTCGGCGTCCGACCGGTGCCGATCGCCCAAACCGGCTCATAGGCGATCACCAGCTCGGCGGCGCCGAGCCCTTCGGGGAGGGATCCCGCAAGCTGCCGCGACACGATGTCAAGGCAGCGCCCGGCATCGCGCTCCTGCGCCGTCTCGCCGACGCAAAGGATGGCGACGAGGCCGGCTTCGCGCGCCGCTTTGACCTTGGCGCGAATGAGAGCGTCGCTCTCGTGATGGTCGGTGCGGCGCTCGGAATGGCCGAGAATGACATGGCCGCAGCCGGCATCTCTCAGCATGGCGGCGCTGACATCGCCGGTATGGGCGCCGCGCTGCCGCGTATGGCAATCCTGACCGCCGAGCCGGAGATTGCTGCCGGCAATGGCGTCGGCGATCACGCTGAGAAGCGTCGCCGGCGGGCACAGCAGGAGATCGGGACCGGGCGAGCCTGCGGCGGCGCGCCGCACCAGCTCTTTCGCCAAGGCGACGCCATCGGCCTTGAGCCCGTTCATCTTCCAGTTTCCGGCGATCAGCTTGCGCATCGATGTCCGCCTTCTCCCGAGCGCTGCCCTCCTAGCACAACCGAGCCGCAGCGAGCCAGCCGCCCTTGCGAGGTCGACCCGGCCGCCTCTATCATCCGCGCCACGCCGGCGCCCCGATTTGGCGCAGCCTCACAGCATCTGCCGCCCATGTTACAAGCGATCCGCTCCCGTGCCTCGTCCTTCGTCGTCAAGATTCTGTTCGGCGTCCTGGTCATCAGCTTCGGCGTCTGGGGCATTGGCGATATCTTCCGCAATCGCGGCGCCGACACGACCGTCGCCAAGGTGGGCGGTCACAACATCGATATCCGGACGCTGAATCAGGCGGTGCAGCAGGACGCCGAGCGCTGGCGCCAGGCGCTGCACGGCACCACGCTCGACAATGAGCAGCTGAAGCAGCTCGGCATCGTCGACACCGCGCTGCAGCGGCTCATCGACGGCCAGCTCACCGACCTCGAGGTCAGCCATCTCGGCCTTGCCGTGAGCGATCAGGCGATCGACGACATGATCCGCGCCAACAAAGGCTTCCAGAACGCGCAAGGCCAGTTCGATCCTTCACTCTATCTGCAGTTCGTCGCGTCGCAGCACATGACGCCGCAGCAGTTCAAGGCGCAGCTGCGCGACGACATCGGCCGGCAGAATCTCGAGGAAGCGCTGGTGGCGGGCATCAAACCGCCCGCGGTGCTGGTCGACACGCTCTACCGCATGCGCGCCGAGAAGCGCACAGCCGAAGCGGTCGTGCTGCCGCCAAGCGCCGCCGCCGACCCCGGCACGCCCAGCGACACCGACATCGCCGCCTTCTACGACAAGCACAAGGACGAGTTCCGCGTGCCCGAGCTGCGCAGCTTCAGCCTCGGCACGCTGCTGCTCGACGATGTCGCGGCACAGATCAAGGTGCCGGACGACAAGCTGAAACAGGAATATCAGAACCGCCTCAACGAGTTCCAAGCGCCTGAAGAGCGCCATTTCGAGCAGATCCTGCTGCCCGACGAGGACAAGGCGAAGGCCGCTGCCGCGGAGCTGGCGCAGGGCAAGGATTTCGCGACCGTCGCCAAGGACGTCGCCGGCGCCACGCCCGACACGCTCGATCTCGGCTTCTTCAAGGAAGACGATCTGCCGGCGCAGCTCGCCAAGCCCGCCTTCGCGCTGAAGCCGGGCGAGACGACGCCGCCGATCCACGACGCGCTCGGCTGGCACATCCTGCGCCTCGTCGAGGTGAAGCCGGCGGCGACCCAGCCCTTCGACGCGGTGAAGGACAAGCTCGCCAAGGAAATCGCGCGCGATGAGGCCGGCGACCAGATGGCCAAGCAATACGACAAGCTCGAGGATGCCCTTGCCGGCGGCGCCACGTTCGCCGAAGTGGCGCAGCGCTTCGGTCTCAAGGTGACCAAGGTCGAGAATGTCGACGCCAATGGCCGCGGCAGCGACGGCAAGCCCGCCGAGCTGCCGGTCTCGAGCGCCGACATCCTGAAGACCGCCTTCAGCACCGATGCCGGCCAGATGAGTCAGCTCGATGATCTCGGCGAGAACGGCTACTACGTGCTGCAGGTCGACAAGGTGACGCCGGCGGCGGTAAAGCCGCTCGACCAGGTGAAGCCGCAGGTGGTCGAGCTCTGGCAGCAGGAGAAGCGCGACGCCGCGCTCGAGGCCCTCGCCAAGGAGATCGCCGGCGAGGTGAAATCCGGCAAGCCGCTCGCCGAGATCGCCGCGCAGCACAAGCTCACCACCTTCACCACCGCGCCGCTGAGCCGCGCTGGCGGCGATCCCAAAGTGCCGCCGACGCTGGCCGCCAGCATCTTCGGCGCAAAGCCGGGCGAAGCGGTCTATGCCAAGGGCAATGATGGCTATGTCGTCGCCGTGGTGAAGGATGTGATTGCCGCCGATCCGGCCAAGGATCAGAAAGGCGTCCAGGAGTTCGCCGACCGGCTGGTGGCGCCGGGCCTGCGCGACGACATGCTCGACGAGTTCGACCAGGCGCTGCGCAAGCAATACCCCGTCAGCATCGACCAGAACGCCGTAGGGCGCGCGTTCTAGCGAGCTCCGCCGATGCAGCTCGCCCCCGGCTTCGACCACTTCAAAGAGCGCTACGGCGCCGGCAAGCCGGTGCTGATGTGGACCTCGCTGATCTCCGATCTGGAGACGCCGGTCTCGGCCATGCTGAAGCTGGCGGATGGGCGGCCGAACAGTTTT
>DATIYL010000066.1:0-8112 GCA_035517635.1 Allostellaceae bacterium
TCGCTGACGGCTGATCGCTGACGGCTGACAGCTTGAAATACGCCGATCCCGCTTGGGGCCACGCGGCGCGCTTCTATCCGCGGCTCGACCAGGTGACCGTCTTCTGCATCGAGCCCGATGCGGCTCACCGGCAAGCGCACGCCTCTGCCGGCGCTGGTGGAACGCTGGCCGGCCGTGAACCGCACGCGCTCCGCCGGGTGCGGTGCCGCCAAAGGACTGAGCCGCTCACCGCAAAGTCTCCGTCCGGTCGCCCACTAATAATCCGCTTCGGCCGCGCTATTCCCGCTGTCATGGCAATAATTGTTAATGGCCAGTGACTCTTTTCTTTCTGTATCATCGCCGACAACACGTCGATTCACTCTAAATGGCTAGCCCAATAGACGATAGGGCTAGCTCTCCCGAATAAACCTGAGCGAAATAGTGCGCGGCGGTTGCTTCGGATACTTGCCCGTGCTTTCTACCTGAGGTTATGGTGAAGGAAATTTAATAAACCAACCATGATGAGCAGGGGCAGAGCATGTTGGACGACAAGCACCTGGCTGATGGCGGTGTCTCCCGGACTTTGCAGGCAAGCGGCGCCGTCGACCCGGCGGCCCCGGATGACGAGGCGCAGAGCAGCGCCTCCCGCACGTCGCATCACGAAGCCGCGGGCTTCGCGCTGCCCCATCACAGCCTTGAGCTCGGCAGCGGGCCCGCGATCACCAGCGCGCCGTTCGCGGCGCATGCCGATGGACACGCGGCGAACAGCCATCCCCTGAACGCTTTCGGCTTCGCGCCCTCTTTCGCCGATCTCGGCTCGGGACCAACTCACCCCCAAGCACCTGGCCCCGGACCATCCGACCACCACGGCCCGGGGCCGGCTTGCGACGCCAGCGTGGTGACCGGCGGCGGCGACGGCTTGTCCTGGTCCTACAATGCGGTTTCCGGCTTGCAGCTCTTCGCCGCGGCGGGCCATCTCGTCAACGGGCCGGGCAATGGCGGCTTCGCGCTCGACGTCCTGCCCAGCGGCGCCTGGGAGCTGCAATTCGGCGGCACCGATCTCAAGATCGGCTCCGGCTTCCACGCGGCCTGGATGGAGCACGGGCCTTCGGCGGCGCTGAACCAGGCACCCGGCGCGCCCCCGGCCGGCAATGTCGATGTGACGCTCGATACGCCGCAGACCTATGACGGCAGCGCCGGCAACGAGAACATCTTCGGCTCTTCCGGGCGGGACATCTTCGTCGGCGGTCCGAACGATTACATGAACGGCGAAGGCGGGCTCAACTGCGCCGCCTATACCGGCCCCGACGCCGTGTTGATCGATCTGCAGCACGGCCATGGCTATGGCGGCAATGCCGCGGGGGATTCCTACGTCAATATGGAGCAGGGGCGCGGCTCGGAAGCGGGTAGCGTTCTCATCGGCAACAGCGATGGCAGCGATCTCAAGAGCGGCGGCGCCGACAGCGTGCTGATCTCGACCGGCGGCACCGGCCCCAATGCGATCGGCGTCACCGACGAGCTGAGGCCCGACGGCTCCAATTGCCTGCTGGTGGCGACGGTGGGCACCAACAATGTCGTGTTCGACCCGACCCATGGCTGGCAGCTCGGCGACGCCGAGACCATGGTCGGCTTCAACCCCGCCGCCGGCGATAGCCTCAACCTGACCGCCGCCGTGCAGAACTGGGTCCAGGGTCAGAGCAACGTCGCCGATTACGTCAAGCTGGTCGATGCCAGCGACGGCACGCATGTGATGTTCGATCCCACCGGCCATATCGCGAGCACCGGCGGCACCGAGGTGATCGATCTCGCGCTCGATCACGGGCTCAACGTCCAACAGCTCTACGCCAACCACAACATCGCGATTTAGCATCTGGGGCGGGCGCTCGCGCCCGGAGGCCGGGGCAGCATGAACTTTGTGTCGCTGCAGGATGCCCTCAGAGCGCAACGCGGCGCGCTCGCGGCGCTGCTCGGCTTCAGCCTCGTGCTCAACCTGTTGCTGCTGGTCCTGCCGCTTTACATGATGCTCGTCTTCGATCATGTGCTGACGAGCCGGAGCGGCGCGACGCTTCTCGTTTTGACGCTGATGGCGGCGCTTGCTCTCGTCTTCTACGGTGTCTTCGACGTGTTGCGCGCGCAGATCCTGGCGCGCATCGCCGCTGCCCTCGAAGCGGGGTTGGGCCCGACGCTGATCGCGCGCAGCATCGCTCTCGGGCGCTTGACGCCGTCGGGGACCACGGCTCACGCCATGCGCGATCTCGCTGCCTTGCGCGGCTTCTTCACCGGCGGGGCGGCGCTGGCGCTGTTGGATGCGCCCTGGGCCGTGCTGTTCGCCGTCGCTCTCTTCATCCTTCATCCGCTGCTCGGCCTTACCGGCATCATCGGCGCCTTGGTGCTGGTCGCGATCGGCCTTGCCCATGAAGGCGCGGCGCGCCGCCCGGCGCACGCCGTGCAAAGCCTGGCGGCGCGGCTGGTTGAATGGACCGATCTCGTCGCGTCAAATCCTGCGATGATGTCGGGGATCGGCATCATCTCCGGCGCGCAGCGCGAATGGCGCGCGCGGAGTACCGCTCTCTGCGCGGCACAGCTCGATTTTGCCGACCGCAGCGCGGTGGCGGTTGGCCTTGCCCGCGGCGCGCGCATGCTGATCCAGATCGCGATTCTCGCTCTCGGCGCTTACCTGGTGCTGCAGCGCGAGCTTGGCGCCGGAAGCATGGTCGCCGCCTCGCTGCTGCTCGCGCGCATGCTCGCCCCGATCGAAAGCTCGATCGCGGCGTGGCGGCTCGTCGTGCAAACCCGCTTCGCCTGTCGCCGCCTGCGGCAGCTGCTCGCGCTGGAGGTCGAGCCGCGCCCCGCCGCCGCGTGCGTCGCCGCCGCCGGCGGATTGTCGGTCGAGGGCGTGTCTTACGTCCCCTCCGGCGCACGCGAAGCGCTGCTGCGTCAGATCTCGTTCCGGCTCGAGCCCGGCGAGGCGCTCGGCATTCTCGGGCCCGCCGCGGCGGGAAAATCGAGCTTGGCGAGGCTCCTGGTCGGCGCCGTCCCGCCCAGCGCCGGCCGCGTGCGCCTCGGCGCCGTCGATCTCGAGCTCCTCCGACGAGGCGAAGACCGCCGCCTCGGTTATCTGCCGCAGGAGAGCCTGCTGCTCCCCGGCAGCGTCGCGCAGAATATTGCCGGTTTCGCGGATGCGGCACCCGATGCGGTGATGCAAGCCGCGATCCTTGCCGGCATGCACGAGATCATCCTGCAGCTGCCGCAAGCCTATGATACGCCGGTCGCGCCCGGCGGCGCTTCTCTTTCCGGCGGGCTGCGCCGGGGCGTGGCCCTGGCCGCCGCGTTCCTCGGCGCGCCGCCCCTGGTCGTGCTCGACGAGCCGACGGCCCATCTCGACGGCAGGGGCCGCGAGGCGCTCATCCGCGCCCTCGCCGGCTTGCGCGAAGCCGGCGCCATCGTTGTCGTTATCAGCCGCGAGCCGCTGGTTCTCGAGCGCATGGACAAGCTCGCGATCCTGGAGCGCGGCGCGCTCGCCAACTTCGGCCGGCGCGCCGAGGTGCTGAGCCGGCTCGGCGGGCTGTCACCCGAGCGCCAGACGCTGCCGGCGCATCCCGCGATCGGCCATCGGCGCCTCGCATGACCGCGACGGCCGAAGTCCCGCGTTTGGCGACGTCGCCGGATTTCGGCGTCGCCGTGCGCATCCGCGCCGGTATCGCCGCTGGCGCTGTGCTCTTCGGCGCCTGCGGCGTGTGGTCCGCGGCGGCGCCGATCGAGAGTGCGGCCATCGCGCCCGGCACCGTCGTGGTCGAATCGACCCGCAAGACGCTGCAGCATCTCGAAGGTGGTGTCGTGCGCGACATCCTCGTGAGCGACGGCACAAAGGTGAAGGCCGGAGACGTGCTCATTCGGCTCGACGCGACGCGGGCGCGCGCCAATAATCATACTCTCGCCGATCAGCTCGCCGCCGCTTTGGCGGAGGAGGCGCGGCTCTCCGCCGAGCTCGCCGGCCGCGACACGTTCGCGGTTCCGCCGGAACTCGCGGCGCGGCGGGACGAGCCGGGCATCGCCAATCTTCTTGCCGGGCAAGAGCGCATCCTCCATCTGCACCGCGAGGTGCTGCAGGCGCGGATCGCCGTATGGGCGGAGCGCGTCGCCCAGAGCCGCGCCGAGATCGAAGGTTTCAGGGCGCAGGACGCGGCGCTGGCGCGGCAGATCCAGCTCATCGACGAAGAGACGGCGGATGCGCGCGTGCTGATGGCCAAGGGCCTCGATCGCCGTCCGCATCTCCTCGCGCTCGAGCGCAGCCGCGCCGACCTCGAAGGCCGACGCGCCGATGCGCTGGCACAGGGCGCGCGCAGCCGGCAGGCGATCGCCGAGGGCGCAGCGGAAATGGCAAGCCTGCAATATGACGCGACGAAGGAGGTGGCCGAGCAGCTGCGCGATGCCCGCGCGAAGACGAAGGAGCTGCGCGATCAGCTGCAAGTGGCCGCCGATGTGCTCGCTCGAACCGAGATACGCGCGCCGGTCGACGGCATGGTCACGGGATTGAAGGTGCACACGGTTGGCGGCGTGATCGCTCCCGGCGACACGATCCTCGACATCGTCCCGATGCGCGACCGGCTCGTCATCGACGTCGCGATCCGCCCCGAGGACATCCACCTCGTCCATCGCGGCCAGCCTGCGCAAATCCGCTTGCCCGCGTATCGCCAGCGGATCGCGCCGAGCCTTTCGGGCACGCTCGACTACGTCGCGCCCGACCGGCTGAGCGACAAGCCTTCCGAAGCGCCCCACTATGAGGGCCGCGTCGTCATCGACGAGGCCGATCTCAAGGCTCACCCCGAGATCAGGTTGGTGCCCGGGATGCAGGCGGAAGCGATGATCCTCACCGGCCATTCGACGGTGGCGCTTTATGCGCTGTCACCCTTCATCGACGTCTTCCGCCACGCGCTGCGCGACCGGTAGGGCGTCGAATGCGCGAGATCGTGCGATCTGGTCGACACCCCACCTCACCCCAACCCTCTCCGCCCCATAGGGGCGGAGAGGGAGGGACCCGCGAAGCGGGAGGGTGAGGTGGGGCGTCTGGCAGGCGTCAGCGCTCGAGGAGAGGGCCCGTGAGCATGCATGCGGCGACACGTGCCGGAGCGGCGGGGACCAGGACAAGCGGCGCCCCGGCCCGGGCATGGCGCGCCGGTGCGCGCCTCGCCGCGCGGCTTCGAATGCCGGTCGGACGCGGCTTGCGCCTTCAGCATCTGCTGTTCATCGCTCTCGTTTCGGTGTCGGCGCTGCCGACGCTGATCTTCGCCGCCTGGGTCGAGCAATCGCTGCTCGACAGCGAAATGTCCGAGGCGCGCGACAAGCACCTCGTGCTCGCCCGCAACCTCGCCCATGCGCTGACGCGTTACGCGCGCGACGTCTCGGCCGTCTTCACCTTCATCGCCAAGCAGCGTCCCACTGCCACGGACGGCATGCCCGAGCTGCTGGCATCGCTCGATTTCCGCTACATCTGCATCTTCGACGAGCGCGCCCAGACCGTGCATCTCTGGCTGGCTCCCGGCGTCTCCAAAGCGCTGCTGCCGTCTCCCGCGCTGCAGGAGACATTGCGCGTGCGTGCCTTCGCCGCCCCGGGCAAGCTGGTCATGACCGACTTCAGCCTCTACGGCGGTACGCCGCTGATGTTCCTCGCGCTGTCCCTCGACGATCACAGTTTCGCCGCGGCCGGCATCGGCACGAAATATTTCTCCGAGCTGCGTCAGGCCGTGACCTTCGGCGCTCACGGCCATGCCGCCATCGTCGATCATTCCGGCCATGTCGTCGCGCATCCTGATCCTAAATGGCTACTGAAGGATCTCTCCGCGATCCCGCCCGTGGCGGCGATGATGCGCGGCGAGACGGGCGTGACGACTTTCTTTTCGCCGGCCGTGAAAGCCGACATGATCACCGGCTTTGCCGCGGTGCCGGGAGTCGGCTGGGGCGTCATGGTGCCGCAGCCGATCGGCGAAATACGCGCGCGCGCGGCCGCGGCGCGTCACGTCGCTTTCGGCGTTGCGACAGCCGGGCTCGTTCTCGCGGCGCTGATCAGCTGGCTGCTGGCGCGGCGGCTGACCGCGCCGATCAGCGCCGTGGTGAGCACCGCCGGCAAGATCGCCGCCGGCGCCCGCGACGAGCGCGTGCCGCCCTTGCCCGCCCGGACGCCGCGCGAGCTGCGCGACCTCGCCGCCTCGTTCAACCGCATGGTCGACGATCTCGAAGGCGCCGCGCAGCAATTGGCCTCTGCCGAAGCGGAGTTGCGTCAGTCGCAGAAGCTCGAAGCGCTCGGCCGTCTTACCGGCGGCATCGCTCACGACTTCAACAACATGCTGACGGTCATCGGCGGCAATCTCGAGCGGCTGGAGAGCCCCTGCGCCGACACCCCCGTCGCGATGCGTCTGGTGAAGGCCGCTTCGGTCGGTGTGACGCGGGCGCAAAAGCTGACGCAGCAGCTGCTGGCCTATGCGCGCAAGCAGGCGCTGGAACTCACTCCCCTGGACATCAACCAGATCGTCGCCGAGCTGGCCGATCTCGCCAAGGTCATCGTCGGCGAGCGCATCGAGGTCCGGATCGTCACCGATCCCGAGCTGCACCTCGCCGTCTCCGACAAGAACCAGCTCGAGACCGCGCTGCTCAATCTCGTGGTGAACGCCCGCGATGCGATCACGGGATCCGGCACGATCACCATCACCACCGCCAATCTCGATGCCGAGGCCGCCGGCGCCTTGGGCCGCGAGATCGCGCCCGGCGACTATGTGACGGTAACGGTCGCCGACACCGGCGCCGGCATGTCGGCGGAAGTGCGCGAGAAGGCGATCGAGCCGTTCTTCACGACGAAGGGCGTCGGCAAAGGCACCGGCCTCGGCCTCAGCATGGTTTACGGCTTCATGCGGCAATCGGGCGGCTATCTCGTCATCGACAGCGAAGAGGGCGCGGGCACCCGCATCCGCCTTTATTTCCGCACGGCCGAGAAGACCGACGAGCCCGAGCTTGCGGCTGCCGACGAGGCCGCGAACGCGGTGCCGGCGGCTCGCGCGCGGCAAAGCGACACCATGGTGCTCATCGTCGAGGACGATGTGAATGTCCGCGAGTTCGCCTCGTCGGTGCTCAGCGACGCCGGCTATACCGTGCTCGAGGCGCCGCATGCCAAATCCGGATTGGACCTGCTGCGACAGGGCCAACGGGTCGATGTCGTGTTGACCGACATCGTCATGCCGGGCGCTTTGACCGGCGCCGATCTGGCGCGCGCCGCGCTCGCCGAGAAGAACGAGCTCGCCGTCATCGTCACCACCGGCCATGCCGACATGAAGACGATCGATTGGACGGGCGAGCGCATGACCTTTCTGCCCAAGCCCTACCGCGTCAGCGACCTCCTGTACGCGGTGGAGACAGCGCTCAAGGCGGCGCGGAAGGTATGAGTTGTCAGTTGTCAGTGGTCAGTTTTCAGTAAGCGCTCTGTCGGTTCGATAACTGACGACTGAGAACTGACAACTGAGGACTCACCTCCCCAACATCCACACCCCGATCGCGATCGTCACCACCGTCACCGGCGCGCCGAGCTTGAAATAGGTCCAGAAGGGGATGGTGATGCCGTGGCGCTGGGCGCGCTGCACGACGATGAGGTTGGCGACCGAGCCAAGGATGGTGAAATTGCCGGCCAGCGTCGCTGCCATGGCGAGGCTGAGCCAGGCGAGCCGCGGCGCCGACAGGCTTTCGACAAAGGGCTTCAGTACCAGCACCGCCGGCACATTGCTGACCAGGTTGGAGAGCGGCGCCGCCACCAGCGCCATCACCGCCGGCGAGCCGAGATCCAATCGCTCGGCATAGGCCAGCACCTCGGGCCCGAGCAGCGCCTTTTCCATCCCGGCGACGACGATGAAAAGGCCGGCGAAGAGCAGCAGCAGCGACCAGTCGATCTCGCGATAGACGCGCTCCGGCTTGACGCGCCGCGTCAGCAGCAGCAGCGAGCCGCCAACGATCGCGACCTTCGCGGGCGGCTGGCCCAGGAAGAAGAACAGCACCATGCCGAGCGTGATAAGAAGCGACTTCGCCAGCAACGCGCGGTTCCAACGCAGCCGCAGCACCGGGGCTTCAAGCCGTGCCCGGGTGAAGAATTCG
>DATIYL010000067.1:0-20092 GCA_035517635.1 Allostellaceae bacterium
TGGCGCTGGCGCTCGGTTTCGCGCTGCTGCAGACGCCGCCGGGCCGAGCATGGCTCGCCGCGGCGTTGGGCCGCGCGCTCGCCGATCCCGGCGAGCACATCACCGTGACCGGCTTCAAGGGCTTCGTCCCCTTCGACATGACCGTCGAGCGCGTCGAGATCGACGACAGCGCCGGGGCGCGCCTCGTCGTCAGCGACGCGGCGCTCGCCATCGCGCCCGGCGATCTCTTGCGCGGGCGCCTGACGGTGCGCCGTTTCTCCGCGCGCGAGATCGAGGTCGCGCGGCCCTCGGCGACGCCGAGCCACTTCAACCCGGCGGAGCTGCTGCACCCGCCGCTGCCGCTGCGCCTCGAAGCGCTGCACATCGACCGGCTCGCGCTTGGCGCGGCGATCACCGGCGAGCCCGTCGCGGCGAGCGTGACGGCAAGCGCCGCGCTCGGCCAGGGCCGCGCGACGGCGGATCTCGAACTGCGCCGAGTCGACGCGACGCCGGGACAAGCGGCGCTGCACCTCGCGCTCTCCGGTACGCCGCCGCGGCTCGATCTCGCCGCCGATATCGCCGAGCCGAGTGGAAAGTTGCTGGCGGACGCGCTGGGCGCGCCCGCGCCCCTGCCGCTGTCGCTCCACCTTGCCGGCAACGGCCCGTTGGCGGATTGGCAAGGGAGCCTCACGCTGCATGCCGGCGAAGCCGCGGCCGACGCCCAATTCCGCATTCGCCGGGATGGCGGCTATCACGTTACCGCCACCGGGAATGGGAGCCTTGCCAGCCTGCTGCCGGCGCGCCTCCAACCCTTGCTCGGCGGCCGCATCGATCTCTCGGCGGCGCTCGATCTCGGCGCCGACCGGATCGCGCTGAGCGGGCTGCGCCTCGCCGGCAACGCCGTGCAGCTCAGCGCCAGCGGCAGTTTAGCGCAGACGAGCGAGGCGCTTTCAGGCGAGGGCAAGCTCGATCTCCCCGACCTCGCCGCGCTCGCGCCGCTGATCGGCGCGCCGAGCCGGGGCGCGGCGGCATTGTCGCTGGCGCTGGGCGGCACGATGCGCGCGCCCCGGGCGCGGCTGACGCTGACGGGCGACCACCTCGCGCTCGGCGATGGCCGCGCCGAGGCTGCTGCCGCGACCATCGATCTCGGCGCCGCGGGCGATCCCGTCGCTTCCGCGACGCCGATCGATATCAGCGCCAGCGGCGATCTGCGCGGCATTGCGCTGGGACCGGCGGCGCTGCCCGGCGGGCTCGGCGAGCGGCTCGATTGGCGCCTCGGCGGGCGGCTCGACCGCGCCGCGGAACGGCTCGATCTCCACTCGCTCGAGGTCGACGATGCCGGCAGCAGCCTGATGGCGAGCGCCGCCGGCACCAGCAGCAGCGGCGTCGAAGGCGAGGCGATGCTGCACGTCCCGGATATCGGCCGCTTTGCCCGCGCCGCTACGGCTGGCGCCCTCGCTCTTACCGCCGATTTCCACGCCGCCCCGGATGGCAGCGCGACCGCCGTGCTGAGCGGCGCGCTGAACGCGGCGCAGAGCGGGATCGGCCCGCTCGACCGGCTCCTCAGTGGCGCGGCGAGCATCACCGGAACCTTCCGCCGCTCGGCCGACGGCACGCTCGCCGCGAGCGATGTCAGCGTCACGGCGGCCAATCTGAACTTTGCCGGCGAGGGCAGCCGCAGCGCCGATGGCCGGCTCGATGCGACCTGGCAGCTGACGCTGCCGCGTTTCGCTGCGCTCGATCCGTCGCTTGGCGGCACGGGCACGGTGAGCGGCACGGTGAGCGGCAATGAAAGCGCCCCCGACGCGACCGCGACCCTCACCGCCGAAGGGATTAGTGCCGGCGCGGCACAGGTCGACCGACTTGAAGCTGCCCTTGCCATCAACAATCTCTTGCAGCCGAGCGGGCGCCTGACGGCCAAGTTCAGCCGCCGCGACCTGACCGGCACCGCGGCGGCCGAGGGCGCGCTCGCGGGCGAGCGGCTGAGCCTCAGCCGCGTGCGTCTCGACGCGGCCGGAACGCGGATCGACGGCACCATCGCGCTCCGGCTCGACAGCGGCACGGCCGACGGCACGCTGACGGGCACCGTGCCCGATCTGAAGCCATGGTCGGCGCTCATCGGCACGCCGCTCGCCGGCAGCGCCGCGCTCAAGGCGCGGCTCGCCGGCGGCAAGGGCCAGTCGGTCGAGCTGACGCTCGACGGCAAGGCGCTGTCGCTTGCCGGCGCCAGTCTCGCGAAGCTGCACGCGACGGCGCAGCTTGCCGATGTGCTGGCGACCCCGAGCGGCCGCGCCGACTTGGAGATCGACCAGGCAGCGCTCGGCAAGGCGACGGTGACGAGCCTCCGGCTGGGCGGCAAGAGCGAGCGTCCGGGGCTCTACGCCCTTACCGCCAGCGCCCAAGGCCAAGCGGCAGAGGCCTATCGGCTGAACGCGAGCGCGCGCCTCAGCCTCGATCCGAGCGGCCAGACGCTCGACGTGACACAGCTGGCCGGCACGCTCGGCAGCGCGCCAGTGCGACTCGAGCAAGCGCTGCGCCTGACGCGCCGCGACGGCAATCTCGCCTTCGCCGATCTCGATCTCGGCTTCGACCAAGGCCGCCTGCGCGGCGATGGCTCGCTCAAAGGCGCGGCTGTGGCGCTTCATCTCAAAGCGAGCGGACTGCCCGTGCACCGCCTCGCCGAGCTGGCGGGTTACCGCGAGGTGAGCGGCGTGCTGAGTTTTGAGGCGACGCTCTCCGGCACCCGCGCGCGGCCGCAGGGGCAGCTCATCCTCGATGGCGAGCAGCTGCAATTCGCCGCGGCGAGCCGGCCGGATCTATCGCCGCTCGGCCTCGTCGTCTCGGCGGAGTGGCAGGACGGCGTAGTGACGACGAAGGGTCGGCTCGCCGGGCCCAACAATGCCGCGCTGGGCTTCAGCGGCCGCGTGCCGCTCGTGCTCGAGGCGCAGGGTTTCACGCCGCACCTGCCGCCGCAAGGGGCGCTGGCCTTCCATCTCGAAGGCGGCGGCGAGCTCGCCAACCTCGCCGACATTGCGCCTTTGGGCGAGGATCGCGTCGCGGGCCACTTTACGGTCGACGTTTCGATCGCCGGCACCGTTGCATCGCCCGAAGCGAGCGGCAGGCTCTCGGTGCGCGACGGCCGTTATGAGAGCCTGTTCTGGGGAACGACGCTCAGCGGCGTCGATTTCGACCTGGTCGGCAACCGTCAACAGCTGGTGCTGCAAAATTTCCACGCCAGCGACGGGGCGAAAGGCAGCCTCGCGCTCGCCGGCGCCGTCAACCTCGCGGGAGAGGCGGGGCCGGCCTTCGCCTTCACCGGCTCGTTCAAGAGCTTCCGCGCGGTGCAGCGCGACGAAGCGACGGCAACGGTGAGCGGCGAGGTCGAGCTCACCGGCACCATCGCCGCGCCGCGCCTCGGTGCGCATCTCAAGATCGAGCAGGCCGAGCTGCGCGTGCCGGAGCGGTTGCCGCAGAACATCCGGCCGATCGCGGTCACGTTGATCGACAGCGCCACCGGCCAAGTGCTGTCGCGGCCCGAGGAGAGCCCGCAGCGCGTGGCGCTGCTGTCGCTCGCGCTCGATGTCACCGTCGACATGCCGGGGCAGGTGTTCGTGCGCGGTCGCGGCCTCGATAGCGAGTGGCGCGGCCGGCTCACCATTACCGGGACCACCGCCGCGCCGAGCATCGACGGCAAGCTCGAAGTGGTGCGCGGCACCTATAACTTCCTCGGCACCACCGCCACGCTCAGCAGCGGCACAATCACCTTCCTCGGCAGCCAGCGCATCAATCCCGAAATCAACATCGAGGCGCGCCTCAGCTCGACCGACGTCATCGCCATCATCCGCATCACCGGCACGGCGACGCAGCCCAAAATCGCGCTGAGCTCGCAGCCGGAGCTGCCGCAGGACGAGATCCTGTCGCGCGTGCTGTTCGGCACCAGTGTCAGCTCGATCACCGCAGCGCAAGGGCTGCAGATCGCGCAAGCGGCGGCGGCGCTCGCCACCGGCGGCGATCCCGGCATCCTCGACCGCGTCCGGCAAGGGCTCGGGCTCGACCGGCTGACCCTCGGTTCCGCCACGGCCACCAGCGCTTTGAGCAACGTCGCCATGCCATCGACGCCGGCGGGGGTGCCGAGCGCCTTTCCCACCGCGGGCATCGGCAGCGCGCCGACGCCGATCAGCGCCGCCGGCAGCACGGGCGCCGCCGGAACCACGGTGAATGCCGGAAAATATGTGGCGAGCGGCGTCTATGTCGGCGTGACGCAAGGCATTAATGCGGGCTCGAGCGCGGTCGATGTCCAGATCAGCGTGACACCGCATATCAGCATCGACACCACCGCCGGGGGCGAGGCCGCCGGCTCGGGCATCGGCGTCACCTGGAAGCGCGATTATTGAGAAGAGTCGTCAGTTGTCAGTTTTCAGTCGTCAGTGCCGGACAAGCCGAGGCTCTGAAAACTGACAACTGAGAACTGACAACTCCTTTCACGCCGTCTTCCGGCGCGGCGGCGGGCGGCGGACGGCGCGGACGGGCTTCTCGTCCTCGTCGAAGAGCTCGGCCAGCTTCTCGAGCATGGTGCCGCCGAGCTGTTCGGCATCGACGATGGTGACGGCGCGGCGATAGTAGCGCGTCACGTCATGGCCGATGCCGATGGCGACGAGCTCGACCGCCGAATTGCGTTCGATATCGGCGATGACCTCGCGCAGATGGCGCTCGAGATAATTGCCGGGATTGACCGAGAGCGTGCTGTCATCGACGGGCGCGCCGTCGGAGATGACCATGAGGATGCGGCGCTGCTCGCTGCGGGCGATCAGCCGGTTATGCGCCCAGAGCAGCGCCTCGCCATCGATGTTCTCCTTGAGGATGCCTTCGCGCAGCATCAGTCCCAGCGAGCGCCGCGCGCGCCGCCAGGGCGCATCGGCAGGTTTGTAGATGATGTGCCGGAGATCGTTGAGCCGGCCCGGATTGGGCGGCTTGCCGGCGGCGATCCAGCGCTCGCGCGACTGGCCGCCTTTCCAGGCGCGGGTGGTGAAGCCCAGAATCTCGACCTTGACGCCGCAGCGCTCGAGCGTGCGCGCCAGGATGTCGGCGCTCATCGCCGCCACGGTGATCGGCCGGCCGCGCATCGAGCCGGAATTGTCGATCAGCAGGGTCACCACCGTGTCGCGGAAGTCGGTCTCCTTCTCCTGCTTGTAGGAGAGCGGATAGACCGGGTTGGTGATGACGCGCGAGAGCCGCGCCGCATCGAGCATGCCCTCTTCGAGGTCGAACTCCCAGGCACGGGTCTGCTTGGCGAGGAGGCGGCGCTGCAGCCGGTTGGCGAGCCGGCCGATGACGCTCTGGAGATGCGAGAGCTGCTGGTCGAGCAGGCCGCGCAGCCGCGTCAGCTCGTCCGGATCGCAGAGCGCCTCGGCTTCGACCGTCTCGTCGCACTCGACGGTGAAGGCGCGATAGGCGGAGGGATCGTCGTTGAGCCCGTGGCGCGGCAGATTGCCGGGACGGCCGGGACGGCCGGGATCATCGTCGCCGGCGCCCGGCATCAGCTCGCCCTCGATCTCCTCGGCGCCGGCGGGCTGACCATCGTCTTGCTGGTGCTCGGGCACGCCGCCTTCGAGCGCGCCTTGCGCGCCGGCGGCAGCGCCCTCGCCGCCGTCGCTCTGGCTTTCGCTCTGATCGGCGTCGTCGCCCTCGCCTTCCTGCTCCTCGCTCTCCGCCTCTTGCTCGACATCGCCGAGATCGAGGTCGAGATCGTGGATGAGCTGGCGCGCCGTCTTGGCGTAGGCCTCCTGATTGCCGATATGGCGGCCGAGCTCGATCAGGTCGCGACCGACCTTGCCTTCGAGGAAGGGCCGCCACATCTCGACGACGCGCTGCGCCGCCGGCGGCGGCGGCGCGCCGGTCAGCGCCTCGCGGGTCAGCAGCCGGACAGCCTCGGCAAGCGTCGTGTCATTGCGCTCCGCCAGATGCTCATAGCCCTGGCGGCGATAGCGCTCATCGAGCATGGCGGCGAGATTGTTGGCGACGCCCGCCATGCGCCGGGCGCCCAGCGCTTCGACGCGCGCCTGCTCGACGCCTTCGAAGATGGCGCGCGCGGTCTCGCCTGACGGGAGCCGCTTCGCATGCAACGCAGTGTCGTGATAGCGCAGCTTCAATGCCGCGGCGTCGGCCGCCCCGCGCACCGGGCCTGCTTCGGTAACGCTGAGATCGCGGCCGGGGAGCGGCAGGCGGACGCGCGTCCCTGCCGCGGCCGCGGGCTCGGCGCCGTAGCTCACCGTCACGTCTTCGCGCCACGCGATCGCCCGCACCGTGGCGGCGGTGGCACGCTTGAAAATTTCCAGCGGCGTCTCGTTCTCGGCCAAGGCTCAGCTCTGAGGTTCAGATAGACCACGGAGACACGGAGGACACGGAGAACAAGACGATGGGCGCGCGAAACGCGCCAGTCCTTTCTTCTCCGTGTCCTCCGTGCCTCCGTGGTTCATCTTTATTCCTGAGGGCCAAGGCGCCAACGCACTCGCATTATACGAGCTGCGCCTTGACGCCTGTCTCCTTGAGCTCGGAGCCGAAGCAGCGCTGGTAGTACTCGGCCACCGTGGCGCGCTCGACCTCGTCGCATTTGTTGAGGAAGGTGAGGCGGAAGGCGAAGGCGACGTCGTTGAAGATGCGCGCATTCTCCGCCCAGGTGATGACCGTGCGCGGCGACATGACGGTGGAGATGTCGCCGTTGATGAAGCCGGAGCGCGTCAGCTCGGCGAGCGCCACCATGGCGTGGATGGCGCGGCGGCCCTCCTCGGTGTCCCAGCTCGGCGCCTTGGCCAGAACGATATCCACCTCCGCCTCATGCGGCAGGTAGTTGAGCGTCGCGACAATGTTCCAGCGGTCCATCTGGCCCTGATTGATCTGCTGCGTGCCGTGATAGAGACCGGTGGTGTCGCCGAGCCCGACCGTGTTTGCCGTGGCGAAGAGGCGGAACGCCGGGTGCGGGCGAATGACGCGGTTCTGATCGAGCAGGGTCAGCTTGCCCTCGACCTCGAGCACGCGCTGGATGACGAACATGACGTCGGGCCGGCCGGCATCATATTCGTCGAAGCAGAGCGCCGTCGGATGCTGCAAGGCCCAGGGCAGCAGCCCCTCGCGGTATTCCGTCACTTGCTTGCCGTCGCGCAGCACGATCGCGTCCTTGCCGACGAGATCGATACGGCTGATATGGCTGTCGAGGTTGACGCGGATGCAGGGCCAGTTGAGCCGCGCCGCGACCTGCTCGATATGCGTCGATTTGCCGGTGCCGTGATAGCCCTGGATGAGGACGCGGCGGTTGTAGGCGAAGCCGGCGAGGATGGCCAGCGTCGTGTCGTGGTCGAAGCGGTAGGCCTCGTCGATGTCCGGGACATGGTCATCGGCGCGTGAGAAGGCGGGCACCTGCATGTCGCTGTCGAGGCCGAAGGTCTGCCGCACGGAGACCGTGATGTCGGGCCGGTCGAGCGGAGTCTCTGCCGGGGTGGATTGTGGCGAAGCCATCGGATCGGTCTTTCTGGTAGGACGGTCGTGGGTCTTATAGCGCTGAAGTCAGCCGGAAGGGAAATAGCTGGCCTTGAGCGTGGCATAGGCACGAATGATCACTTTGAGCCGCTCCTCGGCCGCCTTGTCGCCGCCATGGGCGTCGGGGTGATGCAGCTTGACCAGCTCCTTGTAGCGCGACTTCAATCCAGCGAAGGTGATGGGCGGCGTCAGGTCAAACACGACCAGCGCCTGCTCTTCTTCGGTCAACGGGCGCTTCCGGGCCGAGCGCTCATCCTCGTCCTCGAAGCCGAACATGCCGAAATCGCGCACGCGCGAGCGGAAGACGCCGAACCGGCCGCCGAGCGGCCAAGTCGGACGCTGCCACACGGTATCGTTGCGGATCTCGGCCTCGATCTCGGCGGCGCTCATGCCCGCGTAGTAGTTCCACTGCGCATTGTAAGCGCGCACATGATCGAGGCAGAACCAGTAGAACTGGCGCAGCCGGTCGCGCGAGCGCGGCGCGCGGTAATCGCCACTCGCCGCGCAGCCGGGATGATCGCAGAGCCGCGTTGCCGCGGCCGCCGCGGTCGGACCGGCACTCTCTTCGATGCTGGCGCGGGGCATGAAGAGAGTATGGGGGGCGCCCCGGAGCCTGACAAGCGCCGCAGCGCAGCAATGCGCCGCTTCTTGACAGGGCCCGCGCGGGTTTCCAGCTTTGGCGGCATGCGCGTCGCCGACCGAATTCGCGAGAAGCTCACCGCCGGGCTGCGTCCCGTCCGCCTGGCGATCATCGACGAGTCGCACCGCCATGCCGGTCATGCCGGTGCCCGGCCCGAGGGGGAAAGCCACTTCCGGGTGGAGGTGGTCGCTGCTGCTTTTGCGGGCGAAAGCCGCATCGCCCGCCAGCGCCGCGTCTATGCGTTGCTCGCCGAAGAGTTGGCAGGGCCTGTCCATGCCTTGGCGCTTACGACGCTAACCCCCGAAGAAGACAAGCAAAATTAAACGCGCGTAGATTTCCGCGAAGGGGCGGGAGGCAGCGGCAACTCGCGGTTGCCGAGCCTCCTGTTATTCTCGAAATGATTGCAAGCGCAGCGGAATTGACATAACATTAACCAATGCAAGGCGAGAGCACCCACCCTACCTCTGGTCACGACGCGACCGCGGAAGGCGAGCACCTGCGGTCTGCTTCGACTTTGATCAATCGCAACGTCACCGTCGGTGGACGCCGCACCAGCATGCGGCTCGAGCCGGCGATGTGGGAGGCGCTGCAGCAGGTCTGCACCCGCGAGAGCAAATCGCTCAACGAGCTGGTGACCGAGATCGACCGCCAGCGCTCGGAATCGAGCCTCACCGCCGCAATCCGCGTCTATCTCCTGCGCTATTTCTCCGCCGCCGCCACCGACGAAGGCCATCGCCTCGCCGGCCATGGCGGGCCGCCGCGTCACTTCCCGGTATAGAAGTCCGGCCAATAGCGCCGCACGACCTCGCCATCGCTGGCGAAGGTTGGGCGGAAGGCGTCGGCGGCAGCAGGTAGGTCAGGCCGTTGATCCCGCAAGCGCGCTGGCAAGGAAATCGGCGAGCACGGCGGGGGCGACGTCGCGGCAGATGATGGCGTCGCCGATATCGCGTGGCAGGATCAGGGTGACGCGCCCATCCCTGACCTTCTTGTCCTTGCGCATGAGCGCAATCAGCGCCGCGGCGCTGGGCCCGTCATCGCCGAGCAGGGACAGCGAGGTCGGCAAGCCGAGCGCAGCGAAATGCCGCCCCACGCGCGCCGCCGCTTCCGGCGGGCAGCGGCCGAGGCGCGCCGAGAGGTCGAAAGCGAGCTTCATGCCGAGCGCAACCGCCTCGCCATGCTTGAGCCGCTCGCCAAAGCCCGTCGCTGCTTCGAGCGCGTGGCCGAAGGTATGGCCGAAATTGAGCAGCGCGCGCTCGCCGGTCTCGCGCTCATCGGCGGCGACGATCGCCGCCTTGATCGCGCAGCTCCGCCGCACCGCCTGCTGGCGCGCCGCAGCGTCGCCGGCAACGAGCGCCGCCCCTTCCGCCTCGAGCCAGTCGTAGAAAGCACGGTCGCGAATGAGCCCATATTTCACCACCTCGGCATAGCCCGCCAGCAGCTCGCGCCGCGGCAGGCTCTCCAGCGTGTCGATATCGGCCAGGACCAGCGCCGGCTGATGGAAGGCGCCGATGAGATTCTTGCCGTGTACGCTGTCGATCGCGGTCTTGCCGCCGACGGAGCTGTCGACCTGGGCGAGCAAGGTGGTGGGCACCTGAACGAGATCGAGGCCGCGCAGCAGCGAAGCGGCGGCGAAGCCGGCGAGATCGCCGACGACGCCACCGCCCAGCGCAATGATCGCCGTCGCGCGTTCGATGCCGAGCGCCAGCACATCCTCGCAGAGCCGGGCGAAATGCGCGAAATCCTTCGTCGCCTCGCCGGGCGGCAGCGTGATCGCGTCGTGGCGGATGCCGGCAGCGTCGAGCGACGCGGTGAAGCGCGCGAGGTAAGGACGGGCGACGTTCCTGTCGGTGACGACAACGACGCGCTTCTGCCGGATCACCGGCGCGAGCAGCGCCCCCGCCTCGGCGATGAGACCGCGGCCGATGACGATGTCATAGCCGCGTGCGCCGAGCGCAACCGCGAGCCGTTCCACCGCGCTCATGGCGCCACACTCCGCGCTTGCGCGGCGTCATGCGCAGCGAGCGCGGCCAGCGCCCGCTCGAGCGTGAGCTCGGGCGGGCCGTCGACGCTGTCGACGGTGAGGTCCGCCTCGGCGTAGATCGGATAGCGCGCCGCGATCAGCCGCTCGAGCACGGCGCGCGGATCGCCGCCCTTGAGCAGCGGCCGATTGTTGCGGCGCTGGACCCGCACGAGCATCAGCTCGAGATCGGCGCGCAGCCAGATCGTGACGGCGCGGGCGCGCAGCAGGGCGCGAGTCGAGGGATCCATGAAGGCACCGCCGCCAGTCGCCAGCACATGCGGCGGGTTCTCGAGCAGCCTGGCGATGACGCGGCGCTCGCCTTCGCGAAAGGCGGTCTCGCCATGACGCTCGAAGATCTCTTCGATGCTGCTCTGCGCCGCCGCCTCGATCTCGGCATCGGCATCGACGAAGGGCAGGCCGAGACGCTGCGCCAGCCGCCGGCCGATGCTGGTCTTGCCAACACCCATCAATCCCACCAGCGCTATGGTCTTTGCCGGCCGGGACGGAGCAGCGCTCACGCCGCCGCCTTCCGTGCCGTTGAAACCGCGAAGATGCACCGATACACTCGCCGCAAAGATGCCATGAAGGCACCCTAGCATATCGCCTTGCTTTATCGTCAACCGAGCGACGGGCCCGCCTCGGGTAGCGCGGGCCTCGCAGGAACTTACGGAAAAGATGGGAAAATTTGTCCTGATCGCCGCCGCCGTGCTGGTCGTCGTCATCGTCGGCGTAGTCGGCACGCTAATGTTCTGGAACGTCCCCGCGCCATCTGCCCGAGTCGAGCACGTTATTCCGGATGCCAAACTGCCGAAATGATCGAGTCCGTGCGCTTGCAGCGGCGGCGCTGGCACTGCTGATGCCGGCGGCGGCGCTGGCGCAAGTCGGCCCGCCCGTCCACCTGCTGCCCACGGCGCCCGGCGCCGGCCCGGCCGTGCCGGGCCCGCCGCCGGCCCCTATCCCCGCCCCCGCGGCTGCAACCGACGAATCGATTCGCTCGGCGCCGCTGGCGCCGGTCGACAGCGCTTGGATCGGTGCGCTCGAGAGCGGCGCCAATACGCTGCCGGACAGCATGTGGCAGGGCACGCCGCGCAGCTTCGTCGCGGCCGCGCTGCCACAGCTGCAACCGACCACGTCGCCGGCGCTGCAGCAGCTCGCGCACCGGCTGCTGCTCAGCAATGCCATTGCCCCGTCCGGCGAGGATCCACCGAACCAGCCCGGCCTCGCCGCCTTGCGCGTCGAGCGGCTGATCGCGCTGGGCGAAGTCGATGGGGCGCTGGGCGTGCTCGAGGCCCTGCCGGCGGAAACCCGTACCGATGCGCTGGACCATGAGCGGGCCGAACTCTATTTCGCCAAGAATGACGTCGCCGGGGCCTGCCGCCGCGTTCAGGAAGGCATCGGCCGCTATCAAACCGTCTGGTGGCAGCGCGCGCTCATCGCCTGTCAGACGCTCGCCGGGCAGCGCGCCGAGGCATCGCTCGGCCTCAGTCTGCTGCGCGAGCAGAAGGCGCCGCCGGACCGCGTTTTCGACGAGCTGACCGAGGCCGCCGGCGGACACGCGGTGCGGATCACGACTCTGCCGGAGGCATCGCCCCTCCTGGTGACGCTGTTGGCCGCCGCCAAACTGCCGCTGCCGGCCGAGACGGCGGCGACGGCGGATCTGCCGACGCTCCTCGCCTGGGCCGGCAACGAGGCGGTGCCGCCCTTGCAGCGCCTCGCCGCAGCCGAGCGCGCGACGGCGCTCGGCGCGATGGCGCCTTCGGTCCTGGGTGATCTCTACGCCAAGGTGGAATTCAAACCCGACGAGCTCGGCTCGGCGATCCGACAGGAGAAGGCGCCGGCGACGCCGCGCGAGCGCGCGCTGCTCTATCAGGTGGCGCGCAACGATCCCGCCTCCGCCGTGCGCGCGACGGCGTTGAAGGCGCTGCTGGCCGAAGCCAAGAAGCGCGGCGATTTCTTCACCACCGCGCGCCTTGTCGCGCCGATCCTGGCGCAACTCCCGCCGAGCGGCGATCTTGGCCCCTTCGCGGCCGACGCGGTGCGCACGCTCTATGCCGGCGGCCGCCCCGAGGCGGCGACGCCTTGGCTGGTCTATGCCGATCCGGCGACGGTGCCGCTGCTGCTGGCGCTGCCGCAGCTCGGGGGTCCGGGCGGCGATGCGAAAGCTTTGCACGACGCGGTCGCGGCCGCCGGCCACAATGCCGACCTTGCGCGGCTGCTGCTGTCGCTGATGACCGCGCTCGGCACCGAGGTGACGCCGGGCGATTGGGCGCCGCTGATCGCACCGGCGCATGACGCCGCCGTGCCCGGCGCCGCGCTCTGGCTCGATCAGCAGCAGGCGGCGGCGGGCAAGCGCGTTGGCGAAACCGTGCTGACGACGCTGCTCCTGGCGCGCGCCGGCGATCACCTCTCGACCGAGCCGATCGTCGTCGCCGAAGCGGTGTCCGGGCTCAAAGCCGTCGGGCTCGATCAGGATGCGCATGCGCTCGCCGTCGAAGCGGCGCTCGCCGCCGGGCTATGAGCGCGCCGGGGCGCAAGCCCGCCCCGCCGGTACAACTGTCGCGCCACGTCGAAGCCTTCCTCGAGATGCTCGCGGCCGAGCGCGGCGCGGCGCGTCTCACCCTCGCCGCCTATCGCCATGACCTTGCCGTGGTCGCGGAATTTCTGGGCGGCGCGCTCGATAGCGCCTCGACCGAGGATCTGCGCAACTATCTCGGCGCGCTCGCGCGCGACGGCTTGTCGGCGCGCACCGCGGCGCGGCGGCTTTCAGCGCTGCGTCAGTTCTACCGTTTCCTGCTGCTGGACGGGCGGCGGCAGGACGATCCCACCGCCGCGCTCGACGCGCCGCGCCTCGGCCGTCCGCTGCCGAAGCTGGTGAGCGAGGATGAGGCGACGAAGCTGCTCGACGCCGCGGCGGCGCAGGGCGGCGCCGAAGGGGCGCGACTCATTTGCCTGATCGAGCTGCTCTACGGCGCGGGCTTGCGCGTCTCGGAGCTGGTGAGCCTGCCGCTTGCCGCGGCGCGCGGCGAGAAGCGCTTCCTGGTGGTACGCGGCAAAGGCGACAAGGAGCGGCTGGTGCCGGTGGGCGAGCCGGCGCGCGCCGCGCTCGCCGCGTATCTGGCGCGGCGCGATGGCTTCGTGGCAGGCAAGAAGAGCGAGCGCTTTCTCTTTCCCTCGCGCAGCGCTGCGGGGCACCTGACGCGGCGGCGCTGCGGCCAGATGATGAAAGAGCTGGCGCTCGCCGCCGGTATCGATCCGGCGCGGCTCTCGCCGCATGTGCTGCGCCACGCCTTCGCCACGCATCTCCTCGACCGCGGCGCCGATCTGCGCAGCGTGCAGGAGATGCTGGGCCATGCCGACATCGCCACGACACAGATCTACACCCATGTCGCCGGCGAGCGGCTGCAGCGCCTGGTGCGCGAACACCATCCGTTGGCGAAGCGGCGGCGGTAGCGTCTGCTCGCCGGAAGCGCGCTACCGAAGCACCGCGAATTGGGCGCGCTCGCGCTTGGCGAGTTTCGGCAACGCCTCTCCGGCGATGAGCGCCTTGAAGTGCTCGGTCTGCTGGTGCGCACCGAAGGCGTCTTCGTTCTTGAACACCTCATAGAAGAAGAACTTGCCGGGCTCCGTGCGCGAGCGATGAACGACGAACATCACCACACCGGGCTCCTGCTGCGCCTTGGGCGCGAAACGGGACAGGATGGCCGCCACCCTATCCTCCTCCCCGTCGCGGGCTTCCCAGAACGCCGTCACGACAAAGCCGTCTTTCATCTCGCTGAGATTCATCATCGTCGTTGCTCCCGTAAAATCGAATGACGGCCCGCGAATCGATCACCGGCCGAGGCGCAGACTCTGTGCCTTACGGCGCGCCGTGTCGTGGGCGATCACTTCGAACGAGGCCGAAGCGTCGGCAACGAACCTCCCCTCGCTTTACCCCGCCGCGGCTTTCGCCTATGCATGCGCCTCGCCCTCCGCGACGGGGAAGGTCATGAGCTTCACCATCATCGATAGCGTGCCGGCGCGCCTCAACCGCAGCGAGCTCGCCGTGCCCGGCAGTCATCCGCAGTTCTTCGAGAAAGCAGCGAAAGGTGGCGCCGACGTCATCTTTCTCGACCTCGAGGACGCGGTGGCGCCGGACGAGAAGGAAAAGGCGCGCAAGACCGTGATCGCCGGGCTCAATGACGTCGATTGGCGCGGCAAGACGCTGTCGCTGCGCATCAACGGCCTCGACACGCACTATATGTACCGCGACGTCGTCGATGTCGTGGAGCAGGCCGGCGACAAGCTGGACCTCATCATGATTCCCAAGATCGGCACGGCCGCCGATGTCTACGCCCTCGACATGCTGGTGACGCAGATCGAGACGGCAAAGCGCTTCGAGAAGCGCATCGGCTTCGAGCTCATCATCGAGACCGCGCTCGGCATGCAGAACGTCCATGCCATCGCGGGCGCGTCGAAGCGGCTCGAATCGCTGCATTTCGGCGTCGCCGACTACGCCGCCTCGACCCGCGCGCGCACCACCAATATCGGCGGCGCCAATCCCGACTATGCGATCCTCACCGACAAGGACGAGGCGGGACGGCGCGAGACCCATTGGGGCGATATGTGGCATTACGCGCTGGCGCGCATGGTGGTGGCGGCGCGCGCCAATGGGCTGCGGCCGATCGACGGCCCGTTCGGTGATTTCTCCGACGCCGATGCCTATCGCGCGGCCGCCCGGCGCGCCGCCGCGCTGGGCTGCGAGGGTAAATGGGCGATCCACCCCTCGCAGGTGGCGCTCGCCAATGAATGCTTCACGCCGTCGGCCAAAGAGGTCGAGCGCGCTAAGCGCATCCTCGCGGCGATGGAACAGGCGAAGCGCGAGGGCCGCGGCGCGGTCGCACTCGACGGCCGGCTCATCGACATCGCCTCGATTCGCCAGGCCGAGGTGCTGGTCAAGAAGGCCGAGGCGATCGGCGGCGGCTGACGGAAGAGTGGCGCGGCGGGCGCCGCTGTGCTAGGCAGCGCTGAATGCGTCACTTTCTCGATTTCGAGAAGCCGCTCGCCGAGCTCGAGGGCAAGATCGAGGAGCTCCGGCACCTCTCCAACGGCAACGATATCAACATCGCCGACGAGGTGACGCGGCTCGAAGCCAAGGTCGACCGGCTGCTGCGCCAGACTTATGCCAAGCTCACGCCGTGGCAAAAGGTGCAGCTCGCCCGCCATCCCGACCGGCCGCACGGCTCCGACTATATCAAAGAGCTGATCACCGAGTTCACGCCGCTCGCCGGCGATCGCGGCTTTGGCGAGGACCGGGCCATCCTGGGCGGCATCGGTCGCTTCCGCGGGCGCAGCGTCGTGGTGCTGGCGCATGAGAAAGGCGCCGACACGGAAACGCGGCTCAAGCACAATTTCGGCATGGCGAAGCCCGAGGGCTATCGCAAGGCGCGACGCCTCATGGCGCTCGCCGACCGCTTCGGCCTGCCGCTTCTCACCTTCATCGATACACCGGGAGCCTATCCCGGCATCGACGCCGAAGCGCGCGGCCAGGCCGAAGCGATCGCGCGCGCGATCGAGGCCTGCCTCGAGCTCACCGTGCCGATGATCGCCACCGTCATCGGCGAGGGCGGCTCGGGTGGCGCGCTGGCGCTCGCCGCCGGCAACAAGGTGCTCATGCTCGAGCACGCGGTCTACTCCGTCATCTCGCCCGAGGCGTGCGCGTCGATCATCTGGCGCACCGCGGAGAATGCGCAGGACGCCGCCGAGGCGCTGAAGCTCACGGCCCAGGATCTGCAGAAGCTCGGCGTCATCGACGCCATCATCGCCGAGCCGCTCGGCGGTGCGCACCGCGAGCGGGCGCCGGCGATCACCGCCGCGGGCGATACGATCGAACAGATGCTGCGGCCGCTCGCCGGGATGGACGGCCCGAACCTCCGTCAGCAGCGCCGCGAGAAATTCCTCGCGATGGGCAATCGCGGGCTTTAGCACCCCTTGTTCCACGCTGCCGGCGGCCCGATCTAAGAGCCAGTCCCTTTCGCTTCGGCGAGGCATCCCATGACACCGCAGGAACGCGATCTCATCACCGCCCTTCTCGCGCGGCTGAAACAGCAGGGAAATCAACCGAAGGATGCTGAAGCCGAAGCGCTGATCCGCGCGGGCATGGCGGCACAGCCCGACGCGCCTTACCTGCTGGTGCAGACGGTGCTGATCCAGGACATGGCGCTCCACGACGCGGAGCGCCGCATCGCCGAGCTCGAGCGTCAAGTTGCGGCGCATCCGGCGCCGGCGCCCGCCGCACCGGCGAGCTTCCTCGGCAGCGCCGGGCGTGGCAGCGTCCCGGCCGCGGGCGCCTGGCCGACGGCGACAGCGCCCGCCGCGGCAGCGCCGGGTCCCGTCTGGACACAATCGCCTGCCGGCGCCGCGGCAGCGCCGGCCTCACAGCCCATGATGACCCCACCGCAAATGCTGTCAGGATCCGGTTCCGGCTTCCTGCGCCAGGCGGCGACGACGGCGGCGGGGATCGCCGGCGGCGCGCTGCTCTTCCAGGGCATAGAATCGCTCTTCGGGCCGCATTACGGCGGCGGCTTCCTCGGCGGCACGCCGATGCAGCCGGGGCTGAGCGAGACCGTCATCAACAACTACTACGGCGACACGCCGGACGGCGACCAGAGCAATCCGCAAAGCGCCGATTTCGCCAACGATCCGAGTCTGCAGCAAGCGGATTTCGCCAACGATCCCGGACAGGATTACGCCTCCGACCAGGACATGGCGGACACCGATGTCGGCGGTCAGGATGTCGGCGACGACGGCAATTACGACGTGTGACCGCCGCCGCTCATCCCGACGCGCGCAGCGTGTAGCCGGCGCCGCGCACCGTGTGCAGCAGCGGCGCGGCGAAGCCCTTGTCGAGCTTCTGCCGCAGCCGGCTCACATGCACATCGATGACGTTGGTCTGCGGGTCGAAATGATGATCCCAGACCTTTTCCAGCAGCATGGTGCGGGTGACGATGTGGCCGGCATGCCGCATGAGGTATTCGAGCAGCCGGAACTCACGCGGCAGCAGATCGATGATGCGGCCGGCGCGCGTCACGGTGCGCGTGAGCAGATCCATTTCGAGATCGCCCACGGCGAGCCGCGTCTCGGCGCTGCCGCGGCGCGTCAGCGCTTCGAGCCGGGCCAATAGCTCGGCAAAGGCGAAGGGCTTCGCGAGGTAGTCGTCGCAGCCGGCGCGCAGGCCCTTGACCCGGTCGTCGACGTCGCCGAGCGCGCTCAGCACCAGCACCGGCGTTTGGTTGCGCGCCGCGCGCAGCGCCGCGACGATCGACAGCCCGTCCATGCCCGGCAGCATGCGATCGATGATCATGGCGTCGAAGGTCTCGTGCGTCGCCCGCTCGAGCCCGTCGCGACCTTCTTCGACGAGCGCCACACGGTGACCGCTTTCGCTCAGCCCCTTGATGAGGTAGGCGGCAGCCTCGCGATCGTCTTCGACAACGAGAATGCGCATGACGTTGCCCAATGAGACGGCGGCGGGACCGGCGCCGCGCGCCGGCCCCGTGCCGCGCTGATCAGCCGTTCTCGCCCTTGCTCATCGACAGCGCCAGGTACTGGTTGGTGCCGTGGCGATTGATGAGCAGCAGGACGTTGTTTTTCTTCTCGTGCTGGGCCTGCTTCAGCCGCTCCTCGGCCTGCTTCGGCGAGGTCACCGCTTCCTGATTGATCTGCTCGATGACGTCGCCGGGCTGGATGCCGAGCTCGGCGAGCGGGCTGCTGTCGCTGACGCCGGTCACGACCACGCCTTTGACATCCTTGGGCACGCCGGCGCGCTGGCGCAGCTCCGGCGAGAGCGGCGCAAGCTTGAGGCCGAGGGCCGAGGCATTTTCCGCCTCGCCCGGCTCCGCCTGGCCGTGCGCGTTCTCCGCCACCTGCGGGTTCTCGGGCATCTGGCCGATGCCGACATTGATGGTGTCGGTCTTGCCGCCGCGGAAGACCTCGACCTTGGCTTTCTCGCCGATCGGCGTTTCGGCGACGACGATCGGCAGGTCGCGCACCTTTTGCACGGCGTGGCCGTCAAAGGAGAGGATGACGTCGCCCTGCTTCACGCCGGCCTTGGCCGCCGGGCTGTCCTTGGTCACATCGGCAACGAGCGCGCCTTCGGCCTTGGGGAGGCCGAGGCTCGAAGCGATCGCCGGCGTCACCTCCTGGATCTGGACGCCGAGCCAGCCGCGCTCCACCTTGCCATGCTCGCGCAACTGATCGATCACCGGCTGCGCCAGGCTCGACGGAATGGCGAAGCCGATGCCGACCGAGCCGCCATTGGGCGAGTAGATCGCCGTGTTGATGCCGATGACCTGGCCATCGAGATTGAAGGTCGGACCGCCCGAATTGCCGCGGTTGATGGCCGCGTCGAGCTGCAGGTAATCGTCATAGGGGCCGGAATGGATGTCGCGGCCGCGCGCCGAGATGATGCCCGAGCTCACCGTGCCGCCGAGGCCGAAGGGATTGCCGACGGCGAGCACCCAGTCACCGACCTCCAGCGCATTGCTGTTGCCCCAGCTGACATAGGGCAAGGGATGGCCGACATTGATCTTGATCAGCGCCAGATCGGTCTTGCTGTCGCGGCCGATCACCTTGGCGGGATGCTTCGAGCCATCCTGGAAGATCACCGTCACCTTGTCGGCATTGGCGACGACGTGGTTGTTGGTGACGATGTAGCCGCTGGGATCGATGATGAAGCCGGAGCCGAGCGCGATGCGCTGCTCATGCGGTGTGGGCTGCATCGGCATGCCCGGCATGCCCTGGCCCTGCTGCTCGAAGAATTTGCGCAGGAACTGGTCGAAGGGCGATTGCGGCAAGCCCTGTTGCGGGCCGCCCTGGTCGTCCATCTGGTCGCCGTCGTCGGGTGCGTTCGCCTTCTCGGTGACGGAGATGTTCACCACGGCGGGGAGCACCTTCTTCACCAGCGGTGCGAAGCTCGGCAGCGCCGCGGCCTGGCTCGAGACCGCGGGCGCCGGCGCCGCCGTTTGCGCCCAGACCATCGGCGCATAGGCCAAGCTCAAGCCGACACTGGTCGCGAGCGCTGCGGCACGGATCCGCCGGAAAGCCGAGGCCTTCGAGCGGCAGGGGGTTGGAGACAACATGGGATCAATACCTCTTGGGGGCTGAAGGCGGAGCTTTACCATAAAACGCCGTGCCTCCCGGCTCGGCGCCCGCACGTTGAGATTTACGCCAAGGGCATTACGCCGCCCCTTCCCTCGGATTAAATCGCTGTAATCTTGTTTCGCGGAGCGGCTGCGCCCGTTGCGCGCATTCGTCGGGGCAAACGCAGCTACTCCGCACCTTCGAGCATCTGCAGCAGAGCGCGCAAGGTCGGCGCGATGCGCTCCAGCTCGCGGCGATGCGCCAGCGACAGCAGCTCAAGTAGTTTCTCGGCCTGCGGCGTCAAGGCCAGCATCACTTGCCGCGCATCCTCGGCGCCGGCCTCGCGCCGCAGCAGACCCTGCACTTCGAGCCGGGTGGCGAGACCGGCCGCGCTGTGCGGCCGAAGCTGCAGCTGCTCGGCCAACCCACCCACCGCAAGCCGCCCGTCCGTGGCGCCGCGGATCGCGAGCAGGGCCTGGTGCTGCTGCGGCGTCAGCCCCTGCTCCGCGGCGGCCGCCTCGCTGAAACGCAGGAACCGGCGGAGCGCATGGCGGAACCCTGCCAGCAGCCGGTATTCAGCATCGCTCAAGCCCGGCTCAGCGCCAGCCATGCGCGTCACGCGGGGGTGTAAGCCGCCGCGGCCTATTGACAGTTATATCGCAATGCGACATATGCTGCAGTGCACCACGAACGTTGCGCGGCGATCGCTTCTGCCCGCCCCTCGCCGCCGCATGCCTTCCCGTCCCCCCTATCGCCAGCGCGGCCAACCCGCCCTCGGAGCGCCATGGAGCACGAGCGAACCGACT
>DATIYL010000068.1:0-13645 GCA_035517635.1 Allostellaceae bacterium
CAAGGCGGCGATGGCGCTGATCGCCCGCAACATACGCGCGGCCTGCACGGATCCCCAGAACCGTGCCGCGCGCGAGGCGATGATGCTGGGGGCGACGCAGGCGGGCATGGCCTTCTCCAACGCCAGCGTCTGCCTCGTCCATGGCATGAGCCGGCCGATTGGTGCCTTCTTCCACGTGCCGCACGGGCTCTCCAACGCCATGCTGCTGCCCGAGATCACCGCCTTCTCGGCGCCGGCGGCGCTCGAGCGCTACGCCGATTGCGCGCGCGCCATGGGGATCGCGGCGGAGGGCGAGGGCAACCAGGCCGCGGTCGCGCGGCTCCTCGACGAGCTGCGCCTCCTCAACCGCGACCTCAAGGTGCCGACGCCAAAATCCTACGGCATCGCAGAGGAGCGCTATCACGAGCTTTTGCCGGTGATGGCGAGCCAGGCGCTCGCTTCGGGCTCGCCGGGCAACAACCCGCGCGTGCCCAGCGCCGACGAGATCGTCGACCTCTACAAACGCGTTTACGCCTGAGCCAGGAGTAAGGGGACGTCATGGCCAAAGCCTTTGCCTCGCAAGCCGATCTTGCGGAGAAGCAGGAGAGATTCATCAAGCTCGCGGAGAACGCCTATTGCCTCACTGCCGAAGGCGATCCCAACACCGGCGTCATCATCGGCGATGACGGCGTCATGGTGATCGATACGCGGGCGACGCCGGTGATGGCCGAGGACGTTATCCGCCATGTGCGCGAAGTGACGGACAAGCCGATCAAATATGTGCTGCTCTCGCACTACCACGCGGTGCGGGTCATGGGCGCCTCGGCCTACCGCGCGCCCTATATCATCGCCAGCCAAGGCACCTTCGAACTCATCGAGGAACGCGGCCAACAGGATTTCGACAGCGAGGTGCAGCGCTTTCCGCGCCTCTTCCGCTCGGTCGAGAGCGTGCCGGGCTTGACCCGCCCCAACCTCGTCTTCGACCGCTCGCTGACCTTGTGGATGGGCAAGACCGAGGTGCAGATCAAGCATATCGGCAAGGGCCACAGCAAGGGCGACACCATCGCCTGGCTGCCGCGGGAAAAGGTGCTGTTCTCCGGCGATCTCGTCGAGGAAGGCGCGGCGCCCTATTGCGGCGATGCCTATTTCAAGGAATGGCCGGAGACGCTGGAGCGGCTCGCCGCCTTCAAGGCCGAGAAGCTGGTGCCGGGCCGCGGCGATGCGATGATGGATGCCGCAGCCACAAAGCGGGCGATCGAAGGCACCGCCCAATTCCTGCGCGACATGCGGCGCTCGGTCGAGGCGGGCGTCAAGGCGGGGAAGGGGCTGCGCGAAGTCTACGAAGCGACATACCAGGCGATGCAGCCGAAATACGGCAAGTGGGTCATCTTCGAGCATTGCATGCCGTTCGACGTGTCGCGCTGCTTCGACGAGATGAGCGGCATCGACCATCCCCGCATCTGGACCGCGGAGCGCGACATCGAGATGTGGAAGACGCTGCAGAGCTGAAGCGGCACCCCCCTCCCTAACCCTCCCCCTCAAGGGGGGAGGGAATGTTCCTGCTACAACGCGTGCCGCCGCTATCTCAGCCCTCGAGCTGAACCTGGACGTCGTCGCCGGCGAGGCGGACCTTGTAGGTCTTGATATCGCACGGAATGGGCGGTCCCAGGCCCTTCCCGGTCTTGATCTCGAAGCGCCCGGCGTGGAGCGGGCATTCGATGACGTCGCCATCGACCCAACCATCGCTCAAAAAGGCGAAGGCATGGGTGCAGAGATTGTCGGTGGCGTAGAGGCTGCCGTCGAGATTGTAGAGGGCGATCGGCTTGCCCGACACCTCGACCCCCAGCACCTCGCCCTCGCCGAGCGCCGCACGCTGCGCCACCGTCACCCAGTCTCCTGTTTCGGCCATGCCCAACGCCCCTCTCTTGCGAACCGAGGCGCCGAGTTTGCAGCCTCGCCGTCTGCTTCGCCAGAGGGAGGCGGAAATCGCCGCATTTTGTAGTGCGACCGGGCATCGCGGTACGAACGCGGTGGTAGCGTGATAGAATGCTTTCTGCACGTTTTGCTTGAGGATGCGATTGCTGAAGGAATGGACTTGTCGAACTCGCCGCTAGCGGCCGATTGCGACCCGCGGGTTCGTCGTCTCTACGACTACTGGCTGAGCTTGCGCCCTGCCGCGGGCGGCTTGCCCGGCCGCCAGCACATCGATCCTGCGGCCATTCGCGATCTGCTTCCTTGGATCTGGATGGTGGATGTCGAGCGCAATCCATTGCGATTCCGCTATCGCCTGCTCGGCACCGAGCAGGTCCAGGCCATGGAGCGCGACCTCACGGGACGTTTTCTAGACGAGGCGCATACAAGCTTCGTCACCTCGGTTTCCTATCCGCAATATGTCGCCGCCGCCGAGCGTGCCGAGATCGGCTATCGCCACGGGCCGCCGGTCTTTCACCTCAACAAGGATTACGTGGCGCTCGAGCGCTTGCTGCTGCCGCTGGCGAAAGACGGCGCGACCGTGGATGTCCTGCTGGCGATCACCGTCTACGTCTCAACAGGGGGGCGGGTCCAGACCGGCTGACGTGTGAGGCGCCTCAGCGAAACGGGGGCAACACATGGCTCATGCTCGCAAAGCGCGCATGGGCCGGAGGAGCGTCGGGCATCATGCCAGCCCAGGGGTTCTGACCGGGCTGGTAGAGGGCGCTGTATTGGGGCGCGTCCGGCGCGGCCACAAGTTCGCCGATGCCGACGAAGAGGCGGTCATAGGCAAAGACGGCCAGCACTAGAAAAGCCGCCAGAATGATGAAATCGGCCGCATTCCCGAGCGACCCGAGACGGCTTCGTCGGAACATTCACCTTCTCCCGCTCGCTAGCGCGGACGCGGAGCGCCCGCTTTCTTCCCAGGGTGGGATATGGCGCCGGGTGGTGCGCGGCGGTTGTGACGGAGATCACAGGCGGCGGCATGGGTTGCTGCGCCGCCCGGCCGGTGCCATGATCGGCTGAGCGGTGCGGCAGCCGCGACGGGCAGGCGGTTGGTAAGGTTGGTGGTGAGATGATCGGCCGGATCGAAGCCGTTCGGATGGGCTTTGTGCGGCGCGAGGTAGCGGCCGGCCTCACCGCTGGACTGGTGGCACTGCCGGTTTGCATCGCTTCGGGCGTGCTGGCCTATGCGCCGCTCGGCAAGAGCGGCATCGCCAGCGGCGCCAGCGCCGGCCTCACCGGCGGCGCTTTCGCGGCAATCTTTGCGGCGATCTTCTCCACGCCTTCCTTCGTCATTTCCTCGCCGCGCGCCAGCATCTCCATCATTCAGGCGAGCCTCGCCGCCTGGCTGCTGCAGAACCATGCCTTCGCCGGCCATGCCGGCATGATCATCGATGCCATGTCGCTCTGCGGCCTGCTCGCCGGCGTCTGGCAGATGGTGTTCAGCTTCACCGGCATCGAGAAGATCATCAAATGCACGCCGCATCCCGTGCTCGCCGGCTTTATCAATGGCGTCGCCATCCTGGTCATCGCCCAGCAATTCTGGGAGCTGATCGGCTTGCCGGTGAGCGGGCCTGCCGACGGATCCTGGCTCGATGCCGCCGCGCTGGCGAAGCTTGCGCTTGCCCTCGCGCTGGCCGTGTTCATCGTCTATCTCGGCGCACGGTCGAAGCGTATTCCCGCGATGCTGGTGGGGCTGCTGCTCGGTGTCATCGTCTTTCATATCGTCCGCGCCTCCGCCAGCGGGCTGACGCTCGGTCCCACCGTCGACGCGAGCGAGGGCCGAAGCCTGCCGTTTCTGTCGCTGCTCAGCGCCAGCGACAGGGGCGCGTTCCTCAGCATCGCGCCGGCGCTGCTGCTCAGCTCGCTGATCCTGGCGCTGGTCGCGGCGCTCGAATCGATGCTCGCCTATCGCGTGGCCCAGAACCTGTCGAATGTGCGGACCGAGGCCTCCCGCGACGTCTTCGGCCAGGGCGTCGGCAATCTGGCTGCCGCGCTGGTTGGCGGCATCGCCTCCGCCGCCTCCTCGACGCAGCTCACCGCCAATTACGAGGCCGGCGGCCGCTCACGCCTCTCGGTGTTGACCGCGGCGGTGCTGCTGCTGGCGGTGCAATTGAGTCTGAAGCCGGTGTGGAGCGCCGTCCCGGCCATCGCCATCTGGGCGGTGCTGCTCGCCATCGCGGTTCTGCTCTTCGACCAGTGGAGCCTCCGCCTGCTGCGCGACCTGCTGCTCGCGCCCGGGCGCATCATCTCCAACGGCTCTTGGCGCCCGCTGGCGGTCGCCGCGGTCGTCACGGCGATCACGGCGAGCGGCGCCGTCATCGGCGGCGTGCTGGTGGGCATCGGCCTCGCCGGCCTCCTCTTCATCGCCGATATGAGCCGGTCGATCGAGCGCCGGCGCTACCGCGGCGACGAAGTCGTCTCGAAGCGCCAACGCTCGGCCGGCGACGTCGCGCTGCTGCGCCAGTCGGGACCGCGCCGCGCCGTGCTGGAGCTGCAGGGCGTGATGTTCTTCGCCAATGCCGACGAGCTGTCGCGCGAGATCAACGAGCTCTTCCGCGATGTCGACATGCTCGCGCTCGACATGCGCGCGGTCACCGACATCGACGTGTCGGCGGCGGCCATCCTGCAGCATGAAGCGACGCGCAGCCGCCGTTCCGGCAAGCACCTGCTGTTCGCCAGCCTACTGCCGGAGCTCGAAGAGACCCTCAACAACCCCGAGAGCGGCGGGCCGCTGCCGCCGGGCTCGATCTTCGTCGATGCCGATGCGGCGCTCGAATGGATGGAAGAGGAGCTGCTGTCGCACGAGGTGCGTGCGACCGCGGAGAGCCTGCCGCTCGAGCGTCACGACCTGATGCGCGGCCTCACCCCCGAGGAATTGCGGATCGTCACCAAGCTGCTCCGGCGCACCAGTTTCCCCGCCGGCGCGGTGCTGTGCCGGGAGGGCGAACGATCGGACGAGCTGTGGATTCTGACCCGCGGCAGCGTCAGCGTGCGGCTGCTTTTCGCCGGGGCGCGGATGCGGCGCGTCGCGAGCCTCGCCGTCGGCACCATTGTCGGCGACATGGCCTTCATCGAGGGCTCGACGCGCTCGGCGACGATCGTTGCCGACGAGGACGTCGAATGCTACGTGCTCGACCGTGCCGCCTACGCCACGATCCTGAACGATCATCCGGAGATCGGCACCAAGCTCCTCACCAACCTGCTCGGCGAGACCATGCGGCGGCTGCGCGCGACGTCGGATCAGCTCAGGGCGATGGGCGCGTAGCGGCCGCCTCTAGGAAGAAGAGCGGCGCTTGCGCCGGCTGGGCTTGTTGCCGGCATGGGCGGCGCTGGCGGTCTCGCGCTCGGGAGCGGCGCGCCGGCGGGTCGCGGCGGGCGATTTTCCGCCGCCGCCTTGGAGGCTGCGCTTCAGTGCGTCCATGAGGTTGACCACGTTGCTCGGCCGCGGCGCCGCTTTAGGCGTGGTCGGCTTCTCGCCTTTGATCTTCTGCTCGACCAGCTGACGCAGCGCTTCCTGATAGTGGTCTTCGGCGAATTCCTCGGGATCGAACTTTCCTGCTTTCTGCTCGAGGATCTGCTCGGCGAGATGGACCATCTCCTTGTCGACGGAGCCGGTGCCGATGTCGGCGAAATATTCCTTCGCCTCGCGCACCTCGTCGCGCGGGCGGAGCGTCGTCAGCAGCATCCCCTGGTCGTGCGGCCGCAGCACAATCCCGTGCTCATGCGTCGACAGCACGATACGGCCGAACCCGGCCATCTGCTTGTGCCGCATCGCCTCGTGAATGACGCGGAAGGTCTCGTCGCCGAGCTTGCCTTCGGGCGCCATGTAGTAGGGCGCGTCGAAATAGAGCGGGTCGATATCGTCGATGTCGATGAAGCGCTCGAGATCGATGGTCTCGGAGGATTCGATCTTGAGCGCCTCCAGCTCGTCCTTGTCGACGATGACGTAGCGGCCCTTTTCGAACTCGTAGCCCTTGATCAGCTCGCCGCGCGGCACCTCCTTGCCGGTCTCGGGATCGGTCGGCCGCATCTGTATGCGGTTCCTGGTAGCGGGGTTGAGGAGGTGAAAGGAGATGCGCTCGCGGGCGCTGATCGCGGGATAGATGCGCACCGGGCAGGAAACCAGCGAAATGCGCAGATGGCCTCTCCAGATCGGGCGGGGTGCCATGTCGAGCCACCATCGTCGTTAGGCCCCTTAAAACGCGCCCGTCGCGTGCTTGGTTCGCGAGTCACAACTAAAGGTAGAGAATGACGATCGATCCAGCCTGGTCCAATGCGTTCCGGCACGTCTCGGCTTGTGCCGAGGATCGCCGGGACGCTATTCCCCAATCGGGAAAGCGCCATGGAGATCAAGGTCGCGTGCGAGGCGGGTCACCAGGGCGAAGCAACGCCGCAGCGGCTTGCCTTCGACCACCGCACCGTGGCCGTGATCGCGGTCATCGACCGCTGGCTCGCGCCCGAGCATCGCTACTTCAAGGTCAAGGGCGAGGACGGCGCGATCTATATCCTGCGCCACGATGTCCCTGCGGATCGCTGGCAGCTCATTCTGTTCGAGCGCGAGCGCGTGCGAGAGGCGGGGCCTGAACGCGCATGAGAGCCAATGACTCGCAAATGACTCAGCGCGCCCCAACATGCCCTTGGTAAGGGGTGATCACCGCACTTTTCTTCCCGCCATGAGCCATTCCCCGAAATCCGAGAAGACGCTTCACCCGCCGCAGAATGCCCGCTCGCTCGCCTGCCTGTTGATCGAGCGCTTCGGCGAGCGCGCCGGCGCCTATGCCATGCACCAGTCGCTGAAGGCGCTGGCGCGCGGCGATCAGCGCGAAGCCGCGCGCTGGCGCTGGATTTCCGAAGTCACCCATGAGACGCTTCGCTTCGATGTCGACGAGGCGCTTGGCCCGGCGCGCTGAGCTGTGCGGCCGTCCCACGCGCGCCTGGGGTCTCGGCATTGTGTCTTTTGCGATGCAACAGTATTTTCAGGTTTGGGCTCTAGCGTCCCAAGCGCCTGCCGCCGCGAGAGGCGATGAGATCCGCCATGTGTCGTCCCGAGGCTACCGGTCGTATGTTTCGCTTGGCGATGGCGGCGATCGTTGTGTTGACGCTCGGCGGTCTGAATGCCCGAGCCGCCAATCAGGCGTCGGCGAAGCCGATGGCCGTCGAAACCACGGGCTCCGTCCCCGGGCTCGACGAAGCGGAACTGGGCCGCTACGTCGCGGAGCAGATGAATGCCGCTCGTGTCGGTTGGCAATTCGTTGCGGCTGCCAATGCCTCTGCCCAGCCCAATCGCGTGGAATGGTCGTTCACCGCCGGTCCCTCTGCCAGCGGCAGCGTTCGAACCTACGGGTTCTCGCGCGCGATGATGGAACGTCTCATGCCCGCCCACTACTACATGACGGTCGAGGCCAAGCTGTACTGGCATGGTCAGTATCAGACCGTGATGCTTGGTCACGTCACGACCGGCGTCGCCATGCCCGATCCCGACCTTACCGCTCTGATCGGCAAGATGACCCGTCTCGTCATGGCCTATCCCATGTCGCAGAACCGTCCTTCGGGGGGCGCGTTCAGAGAAGATGCGGCCGTCGTCCGAGCCGCGTCAAATCTGCCATAGCGCTGTAACATTTCCCGGCTATCCCTGCGGCGCAAAGGCCGGTTCTGTGTGGGGGGCAAAGTGAGAGGGAGCGCGTTCCGCTATGCCGCCCTGACGGCACGAGGTCTGGCGCCGAACCGCTGGGATCTCGTCGCGCTGCCGCTCGTCATCGGCGTTCTCGTGCTGGCTGGAGTAGCGGCCCGTCAGACGCTGGCGCCGCTCGCAACCTTGACCGGTCCAGCGGTCTCTCTCGATCCCATCAACCTGCCGGAATATGCGCTCCGGACGACGCTGCGCATGCTTGCGGCGATGGCGGCCTCGCTCGTCTTCACCTTCACCTATGCGACGCTCGCCGCCAAGAGCCGGCGGGCCGAGATGGTGCTCGTTCCGCTGCTCGACGTGCTCCAGTCCGTGCCGGTGCTGGGCTACATCTCCTTCACGATCGTGTTCTTTCTCGCGCTGTTTCCGGGTCGGATCGCCGGCGCCGAGGCGGCCGCGGTGTTCGCCATCTTCACCAGCCAGGCCTGGAACATGGCCTTCAGCTTCTATCAGTCGCTGAGAACGGTGCCGCGCGACCTGAACGAGGTGACGCACAATTTCCGCTTTTCCGCCTGGCAGCGCTTCTGGCAGCTCGAAGTACCGTTCGCCATGCCCGGCCTCGTCTGGAACATGATGATGAGCATGTCCGGCGGCTGGTTTTTCGTGGTGGCGAGCGAGGCCATCACCGTCGGCGACAAGACCATCGTCCTCCCCGGTATCGGCTCTTATCTGGCGCAAGCGATCCAGGAGAAGAATCTCGCCGCGGTCGGCTGGGTGGTGCTGACGATGGTGCTGGTGATCATCCTCTACGATCAGCTCTTGTTCCGGCCGCTGGTCGCCTGGGCCGACAAGTTCCGCTTCGAGCTGACGGCAGCGCAAACGACGCCGGAATCCTGGTTTCTCAAGGTGCTGGTGCGCAGCCGATTCCTCGGCGGGCTTGGCGGAACCGTCGGGCGCCTCGGCACCGTGTTGCTGCGGCTCCGGTTGCCGATGGGGCGATCGCAGCGTTCGAGCCGCATTCGCGGCCCTGGCCCCAACCGGCTCATCGACGCGCTCTGGTTCACCCTGGTCGGGCTGGTGGCGCTTTATGCCGCTTGGCGCATCGTCCAGTTCATCGCGTCCGAACTCGGCTGGTTCGATGTGTGGACCGTCTTCGAACTCGATGCCATCACTTTGCTGCGTGTCGTCGTGCTGATCGTCATCGCCGCGGTGATCTGGGTCCCGATCGGCGTCGCGGTCGGATTGCGGCCGCGGCTCGCCGAAAAGGTTCAGCCGCTGGCCCAGTTCCTCGCGGCTTTCCCGGCCAATCTGCTGTTCCCGGTCTTCGTCATCGCCATCGTCCACTTCCATTTGAACGCCGACATCTGGCTGAGCCCGCTGATGATCCTCGGGACGCAGTGGTACATCCTGTTCAATGTCATTGCCGGCACGACCGCTTATCCGAGCGACTTTCTCGAGGCGGCGACCAACTTCCGCATCCGCCGCTGGCAATGGTGGCGCGAAGTGATGCTGCCCGGTATCTTTCCCTACTTCATCACCGGCGCCATCACCGCCTCGGGCGGCGCCTGGAACGCGAGCATCGTCGCCGAAGCCGTATCCTGGGGCAACGTCACCGTCACCGCGCACGGGCTCGGCGCTTATATCGCAAAGACCACGGCGGATGGCGACTATCCCAAGATCGTTCTCGGGATCACGGTCATGTCGCTGACCGTCATGGCCTTCAACCGCTTGCTCTGGCGTCCGCTCTACGCCTATGCCGAGCGCCGCCTGCGCCTCGACTGAGGAGAGGGGTCCGATGCGCGTGATGACAACAACCGACACCAGGACCGACGAGACCGTATTAACCTTGCGCGGCGTCAGCAAAGGCTTCGAGCGCGGCGCGAGCGAACTGCGCGTGCTCGCCGATGTCGACCTGACCTTGCGCGACGGCGAGATTGTCGGACTGCTGGGCCGCTCGGGCTCGGGCAAATCGACCTTGCTGCGCATCATTGCGGGTCTCATCCCGCCGACGACGGGCGAAGTGATTTATCGCGGGCATCCCGTCACCGGCCCCGCCGAAGGCGTTGCGATGGTCTTCCAGACCTTCGCCTTGTTCCCGTGGCTGACCGTGCTCGAAAACGTCGAGGCAGGGCTCGAGGCGCTCGCCGTGCCGGAGAAAGAAAGCCGCCGGCGCGCGCTGTCGGCGATCGACCTCATCGGCCTCGACGGCTTCGAATCAGCTTATCCGCGCGAGTTGTCGGGCGGCATGCGCCAGCGCGTCGGCTTTGCCCGCGCGCTCGTCGTCGATCCGACGATCCTGCTGATGGACGAGCCGTTCTCGGCGCTCGACGTGCTCACGGCGGAGACCTTGCGAACGGACCTCATCGATCTCTGGCTGGAGCGGCGCCTGCCGACGAAGTCGGTGCTGCTGGTGACGCACAACATCGAGGAGGCGGTGTTCATGTGCGACCGCATCCTGGTGTTCTCCTCGAACCCCGGCCGCGTCATCTCCGAGACCAGGGTTCCGTTCCCGCATCCGCGCAACCGGCTCGACCCTGCTTTCCGCCAGATGGTGGACGACATCTATGCGCAGATGACGGCGAGGCCAGGCGGCCAAGGCAAGGAAAAGCCGCCCGGATTGCAGCTCGGCAGCAGGCTTCCCAACGTCTCGACGAATACGCTGGCGGGGCTCATCGAGACGCTGGCGGCGCCGCCTTATCTCGGGCGCGCCGATCTCCCCGAGATCGCGCGCACGCTGCAGCTTCAGGTCGACGAGCTGTTCCCGGTCGCGGAGCTGCTGCAATATCTCGGCTTCGCCGAGATCAGCCAGGGCGATATCGTGCTCAAGCCGGGGGCAAAGACCTTTGCCGAAGCCGATCCCGAGACGCGCAAGAAGCTTTTCGCCGACTATCTGCTCGCCGGCATACCGCTCGCGCAGCGGATCAAGCGCGTGCTCGACGAGCGGCCCGGCCATCAGGCGCCGCGCGTCCGCTTCGAGCAGGAGCTCGAGGATCACCTGACCGATGCCGCGGCCGAAGAGACGCTGGATGCCGTCATCGATTGGGGCCGCTACGCCGAGATCTTCGCCTATGACGATGATTCCCAAACCTTCAGCCTCGAAAACCCGCAAGGCTAGGTGGGGCCGGTGCTCCGGCACCTGGCTGTCCTGCTCTGCGCGCTCGTGGCGCTCGAACGACCGGCGGACGGTCAGGAAAGCGCGACGCCAGCCGATCAGTCAGCGTCGCCCGCACCCGCCGCGTCGCCGCATGAAGGCGATTTCTGGACGCGGGACGCGCTGACCGGCAATTGGGGCGGCCTGCGCTCGAAACTCGAGGACAAGGGTATCGACATCGACGCCGACACGATCGACGAGGTCCTGGGCAATCCCTCCGGCGGCACGCGGCAAGGGGCAATCTATGAAGGGCGCCTGGAGCTCATTGCGACGGTCGATCTCGCAAAGACGCTCGGCTGGACCGGTGCGACGGCGCATGCCAACGCCTATCAGATCCGCGGCCGCGGGCTGTCCGCCAACAATCTCGGCAATAATCTCGCCACCGTCAGTGATATCGAGGCGGCGCGCTCGTTTCGGCTCTTCGATCTCTGGATCGAGCAATCGCTGTTCAACACGACGCTCACGATCAGGGCCGGGCAGATCGCCGCCGATGACGAGTTCTTCATCAGCCCGACCGCGGCGACCTTCATCAACAGCACCTTCGGCTGGCCCGCGATCATGGGGGCGGACCTGCCGAGCGGCGGCCCGGCCTATCCGTTGGCGACGCCGGGGCTGCGCGTCAAATATGCCGCGACGCAGACCATCTCGGTTCTCGCCGGCCTGTTCAACGGCGATCCCGCCGGTTCGGGTACGGGTAACCCGCAACTGAGGGATGCGAGCGGCACGGCGTTCCGGATAGGTGGTTCCGCGCTGGCGATCCTCGAAGGCGGCTACGCCGTCAATCAGGACCCATCGGCGACGGGGCTGCCGGCCAGCTACAAGCTCGGCCTCTGGTTTCATTCCGGGCAATTCGCCGATCAAAGATTCGACACGACCGGCCTGTCCTTGGCCTCGCCGGCAAGTTCGGGCATTCCGGCCATGCATCAGCATGATGGCGGCGGCTATCTCGTGCTCGATCAGGCGCTGTTCAACGAGACCAAGCCCGAGAGCCGCAACGTCTCGGTGTTCCTGCGCGTGTCCGGAGCGCCCTCCGACCGGAACCCCGTGGATCTTTACGCCGATGCCGGTATCACCCTGACGGGCTTCGTCGCCGGTCGCGCCAATGACACGCTCGGCTTTGCCGTAGCCGTCGCCAGGATCGGCGCCAATGCGCGGTCGCTCGACGAAGATGTCCGCAGCTTCACCGGCCTCGACACGCCGGTGCGGGATGAGGAGACGGCGTTCGAGCTGACCTATCGCGCCCAGGTGACCCCGTGGTGGAGCCTGCAGCCGGATCTGCAGTTCATCCGCCATCCCAGCGGCGGCGTCGCGCCGCAAGGCAGCCCGCCCGGGACCCAGGCAATTCCCGATGCGGTCGTCTTGGGCCTGCGCTCGGCCATCGTGTTCTGACGGCCGCTGCGATCACTGCAATTGTTAACGAACATCTCAAGCGGCCAATTCATGGCTGCGCGCATCGAGGTTTACCAACGCAGAGGTGGAACCAAGGGCGACCGCGAACGTTGAATGACAGCCTATGAAGGGGAAACCCATGGTCGCGAAACCGCTGCTTTGTGCCGTATTGCTGCTCGGGTTCTCGAGCGAGGCCCATGCGCTGTGCCGGGACGATCTCAAGGATCTGAAGCCGGCTATCGATCACATGAAATATTCGGACCCGCAGCGCTACGCGTGGGCGACCAGCTGGTGGGGAAAGGCGCTGGAAGCCGAACCCGGCAGCGAGACTGAATGTCTCAATTTCCTTGCCCAAGCGCGTAAGGCGCTTCACGACCCAATCGCCGCTGTCGTCAGCTGCCAAGGGCCGAACGCCTATCTGCCGAACTGCCAGACGGTCCTCCAAGGCGGTTTTGCGCCGGTAGGGCCCGCGCAGGCGCTTGAGGTTGGCGGTATTGCGGGCGGTGGTGGTGCTCCTGCCGGCGCCGGAACCCCTGCCTTTACGCCGCCCGGCTCGCCCACTCAGCCGGGTCCCACCGAGGCCACCGGAACTGACCGCACGAACTGAGCGGTCGCACGCGACCGCTCACGGCGAGCTCGCCATCCGCGGCGCGTTCGCGCTGCTTTCGTGCAGCAGCCGCTTGAGGCTGTCGGCGGCTTCCGCATCGCCCGCATTGGCGGCTTGGCGATACCACTCCGCCGCCTGAGCGGCGTCGGCCTTCACGCCCACGGCACCGATCTGCCGTAGGAAGAGCGGGTCGTAAGTGGCGGCAATCCTGCTCGCCGCCGTCGGCACCCCGGCCGCCTGAGCGCGTTCGAAGAACTGGCGCGCTGAAACGATATCGCCAGAGGCAAGCAGCCGATTGCCGCGCTCCAGCAGCACGTCGACAGGCGTGTTGCCGGTGTCGGCGCGCTGCTCGGGCGCGGGTTCGGTCGTGCCCGTGTTCGGCGCGCTTACGGGCGGCGCGGAAGACGGTCCATGGTCCGCAGCCAGCGCCGCTGCGGGCGTCGCAGAAACAGATTTGGCGGTCGCTGGGGGCAGCGCCGCGGTTTGCAGAGCGGGTGCTGCCGCAGCGGGTGAGGGCGCCGCTTCAGGCTTCGCTTGTTCCGATCTTGGCGGCGGATCGCTGACCGGCGCGGGTGGCGGCATGAGCCGCGCTTCGAGCTGTGGCTGGGCCGCGGGTGCAGCCGGCAAAGGCGGCGGCATGGCCACGATCGTGACGCCCGAGCCTGTCGGCGGAGCGGGCGGCGGCGCCAGCGGAGTGGCCTCCACAGCGGCCAGTGGCATCGTCGACAGCGCGGTGCTTACGCTCGGACGGCTGGATGTGCCGGCGAGCGGCGACGCCTCGCTCGCCGGCAGCGCCGGGTGGAACGCGGCGGGAGCGGCTTCGACGTCGGGCGCCGACGCGATCCAAGATGTCAGGAAATGCGCATTCGTCGGGTAGAGCGTGGCGCAGGCGAGAGCGACGCCGGCGACAAGGCCG
>DATIYL010000069.1:0-6818 GCA_035517635.1 Allostellaceae bacterium
TGGGCCCCTCCCTCTCCCGCGAGGGGAGAGGGGATTCTTGCCTCATACTCGGTGAACTCCCTCTCCCCTTGCGGGAGAGGGTCGGGGTGAGGGGGCGCCCGTTCATTCCGCCGCAGCACCGCGTGCGCCGAGCTGGTTGCCCCAGTCGCGACGGAATTGGGCTTCCATCTCGCGACGCACTTGCACCGCTTGCTCGCGCTCATCCGCGGCAACATCGGACCAGCGCACGCTGGCACCGGCTTTGACGGCGCGGGTGAGCTTGACGCCGTGGGCGAGACCGATGGGCAGCGCGCCCAGCGCCAAGGACTCCGGCGCCGGCATGAGCTTGCCGTACACCGTGAAGCCGCCTTCGCCATCGAGCATCTCGCCGGCGGCAAGGTCGCGCTTGGCGGTGGCGACGGCGTCGCCGCGGAAGCCGGTGGCGCTGCCGGTCGGCTCGCCACGCAGCGCCGCGCTCGCCACGGAGATGCCGAGTTCGAGCCCGATCAGGTGATAGGGCTTGTACATGGCGGCGTAGCGGCCGCTGGGATCGGTGACGAGGCCGTATTCGGCAAAGCAGCGTTGCACATAATCGGACGGCGCCTCGAAGGTGACATAGACGCCCCAGCGCAAATCGCGGAAGACGGGACGGCCGTCGCGCTCCAGCGAGGAGATGACCTCGACCTGTCCCTTATGCGCGAGCAGGCCGCCCGCAGCGCGCGGCTTCAACAGGCGCGGCAGATCGTCGACGCCGCAGGCGGGAAAGCCGAGACCGTCCGCGGCCGGCAGCAGCCCCGTCGCATTCGCCACCGCCGCCATCTCGATCGCCGATTTCGTGCCGTCGAGGAAGGAGTTGAACATCTGCGGATTCATGCCGCCGAGCCGCGCCGCTTCGGGCGTGAGACCGTAATGGCCCCAGACGGTATCGGGGGTCGAGGCGTGATAAGCGGGGAGATATTTCGTCCCCTTCCCCGCCGCCACCACCTCGAAACCCGCCGCGCGCGCCCAATCCACCATCTCGGCGATGAGCGCCGGCTGATCGCCATAGGCCATGGAGTAGACGATCCCGGCCTCGGCCGCGCGCTTGGCCAGCAGCGGCCCAGCCAGCACATCGGCCTCGACATTGACCATGACGATGTGCTTGCGATGGCGGCAACACAGCAGCGCGTGGCGGATGCCGGAGGGCGGATGGCCCGTCGCATCGATGACGATGTCGATGCCGTCGGCGGCGATCATCGCCGCGGCATCGTCGGTGAGGAAAGTGCCGCCGGTCTTCAGCGCCTCGGCGACGGAACGCGCCTGATGGCGCTCCGCCGGCCAGCCGACGCGGCCCAGCGCCGCGGCGGCGCGGCCCGGATCGAGATCGGCGATGGCAGCGACATGCAGGCCCGGCGCGCGCGGCGCCTGCGACAGGAACATCGAGCCGAATTTGCCGGCGCCGATGAGCGCGATGCGGACGGGGTTTCCCGCTTCCGCGCGCTGGCGGAGCTTCGTTGCCAGATTCATTCCAACCTCCCCCGTTACGCCACGGCCTGACGCCGCCGCGCATACTGCATCAGGCAGTCATCCCCGAGCATGTCGATCGGCGTGAAATCGCGATTGGCGATCCAGGTCGGGCGCTTGAAGCGGCGGATGGCGTTGTCGCAGCGGTTGAGGGAGAGATAAACGATCCAGCGCGACCACGGCGTCAGGTTCGAGCCCGAGGCATGGACGAGATTGCCATGGAACATCAGCACCGAGCCGGGCGGCCCCTTGGGCGCGACGATGCCGCCGTCTTTGACAAGGCGCGTGATCGTCTCGTTGTCGATGGTCCAGAGCGGATAGCTCGTCGTCGTCACGTCATGCCCGGCCTCGAGCCGGCCGGTGCGGTGGCTCTTCGGGATGAACATCAACGGGCCGTTGAACTCGTTCGCTTCGGCGAGAAACAGCGCGATGTTCATCGCCCGCGGCTCCGGCATGTCGTCATCCTGATACCAGGTGGCGTAATCCTGATGCCATTGCCAGACGGCGCCGTCGAACGCGGCTTTGGCGTTGATCTTGAACTGATGCATGTAGAGCTGGTCGGAACCCAGGACCTGCATCCCCGGCTCGACGAGGCGCGGATGGCGCGCCAGGATCGAGTAGGCCTCGTTCCAGGTCTGGACATAAAACGCCGAGCGCGGCGAGTCCGAGCCCTTCTCGCGCCAGACCTCCTCGCGCTGCTGCGCGAAGAGGCCGGGAACCTCGGCGTTCAGCAGATCCATCTCGGCGGGCGTGAACAGACTCGGCAGGAAGAGATAGCCCTGCTCGTCGAATTCGGCGAGCTGCGACGGGGTGAGCTTCATCGGGTCCTCCTCTGGCGTTCTTCTTTCGCGGGCGATGGCGCTGTTGCCTCGGCGCCGAGCGCGCTCGCGAGCGCACGGGCGGAGAGTTGCGCATGGGCGCGCGACAGGCGTTCGGCTTCGGCCGCATCCCCGGCAACCACCGCCGCAAGAATCGCCGCGTGCTCGTCCCAGACGTTTTCCGCGACGCCTTCGCGGCCCAGCACCGCGCCCATGACGCGACGGATATGCTGCCAATGCAGCGCAAGGGTATCGGCGATCATCGGATTGCCGGAAAGCGCATAAAGCAGTTGATGGAATTCCATGTCGGCGGCGATCATCGCGCCGATCGCGCGCGCGCCTGCCGCCCGCCTTCCGGCGGCGATGATCGCCGGTCCTCGCCGCTTTGCCTCGGCCGCGCCGAGGCGCGCGGCGCCATGGGCTGCCAGCCCGTCAAGGGCACCCCGGATCTCGTAGAGGTGCAGAACACGCTCGGGCTCGAGCGCGGCCACCATCACCCCGCGTCGCCCGGTCTCACACACGAAGCCGTGTGTTCTCAGCAGCAGCAGCGCCTGCATGACGGGCTGTCGCGACACGCCAAGCCCGAGCGCGAGCTCTTCCTGGGTCAGCCGCGTGCCGGCAGGCAGGCTGCCATCGCAGATCGCATCGAGGATCGCGCCATAGGCGCGCTCGACAAGGTCCGGATGCATCGCAAGCGGCTGCATCATCGCCCTCACATTCTGTATACAGAATGCGGTAGCCGCAGCGACATGTCAAGCTTTCCCACACTGCAGTGGATTGCCCTGCGGCGCCGTCTAAGATGGCCGTAAGGCAGAAGGGAGCGCGCCATGGACGAAGACCGCTTCAACATGTCGATCCGCAAATACCTCAAAATGGTCGGCGTCACCTCGCAACGCGAGATCGAAGCCGCGACGCGGCAGGCCGGACCCAAGCCGGGCGCCAAGCTCAAGGCGAAGATGGTGCTGACCATGCCGGAGATCGGGCTGAAGCACGAGATCGACGGCGAGATCGAGACCTGAGCCGCCCGCTTGGCGGCTCGTCGGAAGACCTGGAGGTAGAGGGGGACCAGCATGACCGCACATCAGGAGCCGATATCGACTCCGTCGCTGCCGCGCGCCGCGCCCGAAGAGGTCGGGCTGTCGCGCGACCGCCTGCAGCGGCTCGGCGATGTGCTGCACGGCGAAGTCGATAGCGCCCGCGTTCCCGGCGCGGTGGCGCTGGTCGCGCGCCGCGGCAAGCTCGCTTATCTCGAAGCGTTCGGCGTGCGCGATCCCGCGAGCAGCGCCGCGATGCGCGCGGACGACATCTTCCGCATCTATTCCATGACCAAGCCGATCGTCTCGGTGGCGGCGATGATGCTGTGGGAGGAAGGCCAGTTCCTGCTCGGCGATCCCTTGCCGAAATATCTGCCGGAATTCGCCGACCGCAAGGTCGCGGTCGAGCGCGCGGATGGCAGCATCGAGCTGGTGCCGGCCGAGCGCGACATCACGCTGCAGGATCTGCTGCGGCACACCTCGGGGCTCACCTACGAGTTCCGCGGCAACGCGCCGGTCCAGAAGATGTATATGAACGCCAAGATCTTCCGCCGCAACCAGACCAATGCCGAGCAGGCGGCGACGCTCGCCGGCCTGCCGCTGATGCATCAGCCGGGAACGCGGTGGGAGTACAGCCGCTCGACCGATGTGCTGGGGCGCGTCATCGAGGTGCTGACCGGGCAAAGCCTGGGCGAAGTGCTGGCCGAGCGCATCCTGCGCCCGCTCGGCATGGTCGACACGGATTTCCACGTGCCGCCGGCAAAGCATCCGCGCCTTGCCGAGGCCTTCGAGCGCGACCCCGAAACTGGCGCCGCCGTGCAGCTTCTCGAGGTGCGCGCCAAGCCGAGCTTCGAATCCGGCGGCGGCGGCCTCGTCTCGACCGCGACCGATTATGCGCGCTTCCTGCAGATGCTGCTCAATGGCGGCACGCTCGACGGCGTCCGCCTGCTCAGCCGCAAGACCGTCGAATACATGACCGCCGACCATCTCGGCCCCGTAACCGGCGCGTCCGACCTGCTGATCCCGGGCTACGGCTTCGGCCTTGGCTTCTCGGTCCGCCTGCATGCCGGGATCGCGCAAGTGCCGGGCTCGGTCGGCCAGTATTACTGGGGCGGCCTCGCCGGCACGACCTTCTGGGTCGATCCCGCCGAGGCGCTCTTCGCCGTTCTGCTGATCCAGGGGCCGGGGCAGCGCGAATATTACCGCGTGCTCTTCCGCGATCTCGTCTACGCCGCCTTCGCCGATTGAAAGCGCCGCCGCGATGGCCCGCCCTTCGCTCCGGGCAAACGCCAAGATGCAGCTTCTCATCGGCGGGCTGGCGGCGGCGTCGCTGCCGCCGCTGAGCGGCCGGATCCTGCGCTGCCTCGCCGAGGGCGTCGTCGAGTGCGACGGCGCGGTGCTGCTGAAGGCGCTGAGCGCGGGGGCCGCTTTCGACGCGCTGCGCCATCGCGACCGGACCGGTTACGAATGCGCGATCAACCAGCTGCGTTTCGAGGCGACACAAGCGGGACCCGACCGGGCGCTGGCGACCGCGCTCACCTTCGCCGGCCAGCTCATCGAGATGCTCGAGCGCAGCGGCTGCGCCGGCCCCTTCCGCGTCATCGTCTCGCAAGATGCGCGCGACCGCGGCTGCAGCGTGCGCTTCCACCGCCTGCGCCCACAAGAAGTCTCGCCGGCCGAGGACGCCGAAAGGGATAGCGACGACGCGATTCTGGTGCTGGATTGCGGCACGCCGCCCGCGGCGTGACGTTCTAGTCTAGCGCCGCGCCACCATCATCTTCTTGATCTCGGCGATGGCTTTCGCCGGGTTGAGCCCTTTGGGGCAGGTGCGCGTGCAGTTCATGATGGTGTGGCAGCGGTAGAGCCGGAACGGGTCCTCGAGCGCGTCGAGGCGCTCGCCCGTCTTCTCGTCGCGGCTGTCGGCGAGCCAGCGATAAGCCTGCAGCAGGATCGCCGGGCCGAGATAGCGGTCGCCATTCCACCAATAGCTGGGACAGGCGGTCGAGCAGCAGAAGCAGAGAATGCATTCCCAGAGCCCGTCGAGCTGAGCACGCTCGGCGATGGATTGAGCGCGCTCGCGATCGGGCGGCGCGGTCTCGGTCTGGAGCCAAGGCTGGATCGAGTGGTATTGCGCATAGATATGCGTCAGATCCGGCACGAGATCCTTGACCACAGGCATATGCGGCAGCGGGTAGATCGCGACATCGCCCTTCACCTCGTTGATGTATTTGAGGCAGGCGAGCGTATTGGTGCCGTCGATGTTCATGGCGCAGGAGCCGCACACGCCTTCGCGGCACGAGCGCCGGAAGGTCAAAGTCGTGTCGACCTCGTTTTTGATCTTGATGAGAGCGTCGAGCACCATCGGCCCGCACGCATCGAGGTCGATGTCGTAGCGGTCGAGCCGCGGATTGGCCTTGCTGTCGGGATCCCAGCGATAGACCTTGAAAGTCTTCACCCGCTTGGCGCCGGCCGGCGCCGCGAAGGTCTTGCCCGCGACGACTTTGGAATTGGCAGGCAGGGTGAACTCGGCCATCGACGCTCTCCGTTCTTCTTCTTAGTAGACGCGGGCCTTGGGCGGGAAAACCTGGACCTCGTTCGACAGTGTGTACATGTGCACCGGCCGGTAGCCGAGCGTCACCTTGTGGCTGCCATCGATCCAGGAGACCGTGTGCTTCATCCAGCCCTTGTCGTCGCGCTCCGGAAAATCCTCACGCGCATGAGCACCGCGGCTTTCGGTGCGGTTAGACGCCGAATGCATCGACACCACCGCCTGCGCCAGCAGGTTGTCCAGCTCGAGCGCTTCGACCAGGTCGGTATTCCAGATCATGGAGCGATCGGTGATGGCGAGATCCGACAGCGATGCCGCTACGCGGTCGATCTTGCGCACCCCTTCCTGCAGCACGTCGGCGGTACGGAAGACGGCGCAGTTATTCTGCATCGTGCGCTGCATGTCGAGGCGGATCGCGCCGCTCATGAGTCCGCCCCTGGCGTTGCGGACGCGGTCCAGCCGCGCCACCGCCGCCTCGCCCGCGCCGTTGCTCAGCGGTTTATGCGGCGCGCCCGGGCGCACCAGTTCGGCGGCGCGATGCGCAGCGGCACGACCGAAGACGACGATGTCGAGCAGCGAGTTGCAGCCCAGCCGGTTGGCGCCGTGCACCGAGACGCAAGCGGTCTCGCCGATCGCCATCAGGCCAGATACGACTCGCTCCGGATCCTCCGTCGTCGGATTGAGCACCTCGCCGTGGTAATTGGTCGGGATGCCGCCCATGTTGTAATGCACCGTGGGCAGCACCGGGATCGGCTCGCGCGTCACATCGACGCCCGAGAAGATGCGCGCGGTCTCGGAAATGCCCGGCAGCCGCTCATGCAGCACCTTGGGATCGAGATGCTCGAGATGCAGCAGGATGTGGTCCTTCTGCGGCCCGACGCCGCGGCCCTCGCGGATCTCGATGGTCATGGCGCGGCTCACCACGTCGCGCGAGGC
>DATIYL010000070.1:0-24838 GCA_035517635.1 Allostellaceae bacterium
CCCTTGAGGGGGAGGGTGGGGAGGGGGGTATGCAGCCGCAATAGCGCGCGCTAGCGCATCACGGATGTGACGGCCCCGGGCAGAGAGCCGCTGCGAAATGCTGACATGAACCAGCTTCCCCCAGCGGGTCGTCTCGCCGCCATCGAGCAGCGGCTGCGGCAGGCGATCAAGGCCGCGCCGCGGCTCGCCGATGCGCATTTCCGGCTGGGCCTCTTTCTTCACCAGACGGCGCGGCCGGCGGAAGCCGAGCCCTGCTACCGCGCCGCGCTGCGGCTGCGGCGCGACCATCTCGACGCCCTCAATAATTTGGCGCTGCTGCTCGAGGCGCGCGGCGAGCGCGCGCAAGCGCAGACGCTGTTGCGGCGCGGGCTCGAACACAGCCCGGGAGCCGGGACGCTGCGCTGCAACTTGGCGCGGTTGTACATGGAGCAAGGTCGGCTCGACGAGGCTGCGGCCAATTTCGAGCGCGCGCTCGATCTGCCCGAGGTCGCGGCGGCGGCGCATTGCGGCCTCGGCATGGTGCGGCGCCGGCAGGAACGACTCGCGGAAGCCGAAGCGCTGTTTCGCGCCGCGCTGCAGCGCGATCCCGCGCTCGGCGATGCGCATAACGAGATCGGCCTGTTGCAGCGTCGCGGCGGCCGATTGGCGGAAGCCGAGCAATCCTTCCGCGACGCGATCCGGGCCCAGCCGGCGCTCGCCGCGGCGCATCTCAATCTGGGCGCGCTGCTGTTCGACACCGATCGGCTCGATGCCGCCCAAGCCTCCGTCACGGCGGCACTTGCGGCGCGGCCCGATTGGGCGGATGCGCTCTACTATCTCGGCGCCGTGCAGCGACGGCGCGGCGACCTCGATGCTGCGGAAGCGGCGCTGCGGCGCGCCATCGCGCTCGAACCCACGCATGCCGCGGCACTGGCCTCGCTGGGACTGGTGCTGGAGGAGAAGAAGCGCGCCGATGAAGCCGAGCGGATGTTCCGCGACGCCGTTGCCGCGGACCCGAACTATATCGAGGCGCGCGTCAATCTTGGCCGGCTGCTATGGGCGCAGCGGCGCGAAGCCGAAGCGCGCGAGGACGTTGAAAGCACGTTGCACCTTGCTCCGGAGTCCTCCGATGCGATCAATCTGCGCGGCATGCTGTGGGAGACCGATTGCGTCCTCCCCGAGGCGCTCGCGGCGTATGAGCGCGCGGTTGCGCTGGCGCCCGAAAATGCCGACGCACAGCACAATCTCGGGCGGCTGCGACTGCTCCAGGGCCGTTTCGCCGAAGGATGGCAAGGTTTCGAGTGGCGGCTGAAGACGTCGCGCGCCAGAAGCGATTTCTTTGCCGCCCATCATTGGGACGGAACGCCGCTCGCCGGCAAGACGATCTTGCTGCATGCCGAACAGGGGCTCGGCGACACGCTCCAGTTCTGCCGCTACGTGCCGCTCGTCGCGGCGCGCGGCGGCGTGGTGATCCTCGCGGTGCAGCCGCCGCTCGCTGCGCTTCTTGCGCAGCTGCCGGGCGCCATGCGCAGCTTCGCGGTCGGTGACGAACGGCCCGCGACCGATTTCCTCATGCCGCTGGCGAGCTTGCCGCGGCTGTTCACGCGTGATTTTGCCGAAATACCCGCAGCCGATGGCTATCTCCGCGCGCCCGATGCCGCGGTCGAGCGCTGGCGCACGCGTCTCGGCCCGCGCCGCGCGGCGCCGCGCGTCGGACTTGCGTGGGCCGGCAATCCCGAGCAGGACATGGACCGCAACCGCTCTGCCTCTTTGGCCGCGCTGCTGCCCCTGCTCGACATTCCCGGCATCGACTTCTATAGCCTGCAAATCGGCGCGCGCGCCGCCGAGATCGCCGCGCAAGCTGCCGGAGAAAGACTCGTCGATCTGAGCGCCGAGATCCGCGACTTCGTCGATACCGCCGCCCTTCTGTCGCTGCTCGACCTCGTGATCACGGTCGACACCTCTGTCGCGCATCTCGCCGGCGCGCTCGGCCGCCCCGGCTGGGTGATGTTGAGCGCCCTGCCGGATTGGCGCTGGCATCTCGATCGCAGCGATTGTCCCTGGTATCGCAGCCTGCGCCTCTTCCGGCAGCCGCGCCGCGGCGACTGGGCGAGCGTCGTCCGCGCGATCGCCGCGCGGCTGCGGCACGACTTTGGCCTTGCGGAGGCCGCGCCGCCATCATAAATGTTGCGGCGCAACATGGAACCGGACGCAGAAGACAGAATCGGCGGCATCGCCGTGGTACGCAGCGTCGCGGCGCTGCGCCGCGTCGTCGCTGGTTGGCGTCAGGCGGGGCGGAGCGTCGCCTTGGTGCCGACCATGGGCGCCCTCCATGCCGGCCATCTCGCGCTGGTGGCGCGCGCCGCGGCGCTGGCCGATCGCGTCATCGCCAGCATCTTCGTCAATCCGACCCAGTTCGCGCCGCACGAGGATTTCGCGCGCTACCCCCGCGAGGAGGCAACGGACGCCGCAAAGCTCGCGGCTTCGCGTTGCGATCTGCTTTATGCGCCGCCCCTCGAAGAAATGTATCCCGCCAACTTCACGACCACCGTCTCGGCAGGCGCGATCGCTGAAGGCTTGTGCGGCCGTTTCCGTCCCGGTCATTTCGCCGGCGTGGCCACGGTGGTGGCGAAGCTGCTGCAGCAATCGCGCTGCGACCTCGCCTGCTTCGGCGAGAAGGATTATCAGCAGCTCCAGATCGTCCGCCGCGTCGCGCGCGATCTCGACATGCCCGTCCGCATCGAGGGGGTGGCCACGGTGCGCGAAGCGGACGGGCTCGCGCTGTCCTCGCGCAACGCCTATCTCTCGCCGGCGGAGCGGAAGGTCGCGCCGGCGCTTCATCGCGTGCTGTCGGAGACGGCCGCGCGCATCATCCGCGGCGAGGCGGTGGCAGCGAGCGCCGCGGCGGGAGCGGCGGCGCTGGCGGAGGCCGGCTTCACCAAAGTCGACTATCTCGAAATCTGCGATGCCGAGACGCTGACCCCGCTCCAGCAACTCGGCCGGCCCGGCCGCGTGCTCGCTGCCGCCTGGCTCGGCAGGACACGGCTCATCGACAATGTGCCGCTGTGAAGAGTTGTCAGTGGTCAGTTTTCAGCTATCAGCTATCAGCTCTCAGCCACAAAAAGAAAAACCCCCTCCCTAACCGTCCGCCTGAGGGGTCCCATGGTACCATCGCCGCGACCCGTGCTCTTTGACATCGTGAAGGATGTTTCACGTGTGGCGGAATGCTCCTGGTGTACACCGGGGGCGTAGGCTGCTCCCCAAGGCGAACGCGCATAGCGCGTTCGTCCGCGGCGGCGTCAGCGGTTGCGCAGCAACCGCGAGAGCCGCACCTCTCGGCCAAGCGCGCAAAGCGCGTTCGCCTAGACCTACGAGTCCGCATCTCCGAACCGCCCGATCAGCGGGCCGGGCTGGGAGGCGCCTGGCGCCGCTCGACGCCCATCAGCGCCGCGAGTCGCTCGGGCGCGTCGAGGAGGTCGCGGCTCTCGCCCTGATGCACGATCTTGCCGCGGTCGAGGATGAGAACGCGCTCGGTCTCCGCCAGCGCGAGGCGCGCATGCTGCTCGACCAGGAGAATGGCAAGCTCGTCCTCGCGCTTCAGCCGCTCGATGCTCTTGAGCACGGTGTCGACGATCACTGGCGCCAGCCCTTCGAGCGGCTCGTCGAGCAGCAGCACGGTGGGATTGCCCATGAGCGCCCGGCCGATCGACAGCATCTGCTGCTCGCCGCCCGAGAGCTCGTTGCCGTAATGGCGGCGCCGCTCGGCGAGCGAGGGAAAGAGATCGTAGATGCGCGCCATGGTCCAGCGCCCGGGCCGCTCGGCGACAGCGAGATTCTCTTCGACCGTCAGCGAGCGGAAGACCTCGCGCTCCTGCGGTACCCAGCCGAGGCCGAGCCGCGAGCGGCGATGCGGCGCGAGCCGCTCGATGTCGCGCCCATCGAGCGTGATCGTCCCGCCATGCAAGGTGGTATGACCCATGATGGTGGCGAGCAGCGTGCTCTTGCCGACGCCGTTGCGACCGAGCACGGCGAGGGTGCCCTTGGGCGGCAGGCTGAGCGACACGCCTTCCAGCACCACGGTCTCGCCATAGCCGGCGCGGATGCCGTCGAGCGCGATGCCCGGCGCGCTCATCGCCGCGCCGTTTCGCCGAGATAGACCTCGCGCACGCGCGGGTCGGCGGCGATCTCCTGCGGCGTGCCTTCGACCAGCACCGCGCCCTGCACCAGCACGGTGATGCGGCGCGCCAGGCGGAAGACGAGATCCATGTCGTGCTCGATGATGAGCAGCGCGATCTCCGCCGGCAGGCTCTCGATGACCTCGACGATGATGCCGCTCTCCGCCGAAGGTACACCGGCCGCCGGCTCGTCGAGCAGCAGTACCTTGGGCTCGAGCCCGAGCGCTACCGCAAGCTCGACCAGGCGCTGGCGGCCATAAGGCAGCTCGCGCACCAGGCGCGGCGCCTCGTCGGCAATGCCGAGCCGCTCGAGCGCCGCATAGGCGGCGTCGAGGACCGATCGGCGGGAGCCGGCCGGTCGATGCATATCGCCGGCGAGGCCGAGCCGCTCGCGCACGGCAAGGCAGACATTCTCGAGCACGCTCAGGCCGCGAAACAGCGTGTTGAGCTGGAAGGTGCGGGTAAGCCCGCGCTTTACGCGCTGCGCCTGCGGCAGCGCCGTGACATCGGCGCCTTCGAGCAGGATGCGGCCGGCGCTCGGCGCGAGCACGCCGGTGACGAGATTGACGAAAGTGGTCTTGCCGGCGCCGTTGGGGCCGATCAGCGCGTGACGCGCGCCGCGCTCCAGGCGCAAATCGATGGCGTTCGCCACGGTGAGCGCGCCGAAGCTCTTGCACAGGCCATGCGTCTCGAGCGCCGCGCTCATGGCTTGCGCCGGGCCTTCTGCAGCAGCTGCTCGGCCAAGCCCAACAGCCCGCGCCGCGCGAAGATGACGACGATGATGATCAGCAGCCCGATCCAGAAGTCCCAATAGACCGGATCGGCCTGGGCGAAGCGGTCCTGCGCGATCATGTAGAGCGGCACGCCGATGAAGGGGCCATAGAGCCGGCCGACGCCGCCGATGATGAGCATGATGAGCGCCGAGCCCGAGCGCTCGAAGCCCAGCACGTCGAGCGCCACGAACTGCGTCGTCTCGGCGAGCAGGGCGCCGGCGATGCCGGCGAGCGCGGCGGCGATGGTGTAGATGGCAAGGCGGCGGCGGAACACGGGCGAGCCGATGGCATGCATGCGCGCCTCGTTCTCGCGGATGCCGGTGAGCGATCGGCCGAAGGGCGAATGGACGAGGCGCCGCGCGGCGAGCCAGGCGAGGAAGAGCACGGCGAGGCTGTAGAGATAGGCGGTGCGGTCATAGAGGTCGAAGGGAAAGAGGCCGAGCACCGGCCAGACCTCCATGCCCTGCAGCCCGTCGGCGCCGCCGGTGATGCCGCCCGCCTTGTTCGCCGCCTCCTGCAGCATGGCAGCGATCACCAGGGTGAGCATGAGCAGGCTCAGGCCCTTGGTGCGCAGGATGACGGCGCCGCTCAAAAACCCCAGCGCCGCGGCGACGAGCGCGGCGGCGGCAAGCCCGGTCAGCGGCTCGCCCCAGCCATGCGCCGCGAGCAGCCCCGCGGTATAGGCGCCGGCGCCGAAAAACGCCGACTGTCCCAAGGTGACGATGCCGGCATAGCCCAGGATCAGGTCGATCGAAAGGGCGAACAGGATCGAGATCAGGATCTGCGAGCCGAGCGCGAGATAGCTCGGAAACACAAAATAGGCGAGCACCGCGATGAGCCAAGGCGCGAGCTCCCAGGCCCTGAGCCTGTGGCCGCGCGCCATCGCCTCGACCGCAAGCGGCGCCGCGTCCCGCCCGGCGGTTGCGCGCATCAGGCGCGGCCGAACAGGCCCTGCGGACGCCACAGCAGCAGCGCCAGCGTCAGGGCATAGATGAAGAAGGCGCCGAACTCGGGCAGCAGGTATTTGCACCCGGTATCGGCGATGCCGAGCAGCAGCGCGGCGAAGAACGGGCCCCTGATGCTGCCCAGCCCGCCGACAGAGACGACAATGAGGAAATAGACGAGATGCTCCAGCGCATAGCCGGGATCGATCGCGAGGATGTCGGCGCCGAGCGCGCCGCCAAGCGCGGCGAGTCCGCTGCCGAGCGCAAAGGTCCAGGTGAAGAGCCGGTTGGTGTTGATGCCGACCGATTGTGCCATGCGGCGATTGTCGACGGCGGCCCGGATGCGGGCACCGAAGCGCGTGCGCTCGAGGCCGAGCCAGAGCAGGGTCACCACCACCGCGCCGGCGACAATGAGGAAGCTGCGATAGGCGGGGAAGCTGCGCGCGCCGAGCTCGATCTGGCCGCTGAGATAAGCGGGCGGCGTCATCGGCTGGGCCAGCGGCCCCCAGAGATATTTGGCGGCGGCGACCGAGATGAAAATGAGGCCGACCGACATCAGCACCTGCGACAGCTCGTCAGCGCCGTAGAGCCGGCGATAGAGCAGCCGCTCGATCACCACGCTGCCGGCGGCGACCGCGACGAAGGCGGCGGCGACGGCGAGCGGGAAGGGCACGTCGTAGCCGTTCATCAGCCGGGTCATGACGAAGCCGCCGGCCGCGGCGAAGACGCCATGCGCCAGATTGGCAAAGCCCATCAGCCCCATGGTGACGGAGAGCCCGACCGAGATGAGATAAAGCACCATCGCATAGGCGAGCCCATGAAAACCGATGCTGATCGCGGCCGACAGCGCGGCGTTCATGGCACGCGTCCCCCCACCGAGGCTCGGTCAAATCCTCCTCCCCCCTTGAGGGGGAGGGAGGGGAGGGGGGTAGTACCCGAAACGAAGCCTATTTCGCCGGATTGAGCTCTTTCCACGGATCCTTCGTCATCGGCAGCGTTTCGAACTCGACATTGGCCAGACGGTCGCCCAGCTTCTCGACGCGGCGGATATAGATGTGCTGCACGATGTCGCGCGTCTCGGGATCGATCATGATCTCGCCGCGCGGGCTGTCCGGATTCTTCCAGCCCTTCAGCGCCGCCATGATCTTGTCGGGATCGGGATTGCCTTGCGTCGCCTTGAGCGCGCCGAAGATCGCCGCCATGGTGTCCCAGCCGCCGACCGACATGAAGCCGGGCGGCGTCTTGTCGCCATATTCGCGCTTCCACGCGGCGACATAGGCCTTGTTGGCGGGGCGCGTCGCGGCGTTGGAATAGGTGCCGGCGGTGATCACGCCGAGCGGCTCCTGGCCCATGTTGGGCAGCTCCTCGTCCGGCACGATGTCCTGCGGACCGATGATCTTGATGCCGGCCGCGCGCATGCCGAGATCATCATACGCCTTGAACAGCGCCGTCGCCTGCTTGCCGGACGGCACGAAGATGAAGACGGCATCCGGCTTCGCGTCCTTGACGCGCTGCAGGAAGGGAACAAAATCCGGATCCTTGACCGGGAAGGCGACGTTGTCGACGATCTGCCCGCCGGCATCCTTGAAGCCCTTGGTGAAAGCGTCCGCGGCTTCGTGGCCAGGCGCAAAGTCGCTGACGGCAATGTAGACCTTCTTGAGGCCGCCCTTCGTCGCCGCCCATTGGCCGAATGGCAAGCATTCCTGCCACAGCGTGAAGGAGACGCGCGCAACATAGGGCGAGAGCCGCGTCAAACTCACCGCCGCCGCGTTGCTGGAGATGGTTGGCACCTTGGCCTCGGCGCTGAGCGGCGCGATCGCCAGCGCATTCGGCGACCAGATGAGCCCGGCGATGAAATTGACATGGTCGCGGGTGATCAGCTCCTGCGCCAGTCGCTTGGCCGTCGCCGGGTTGAGGCCGGTATCGTCGCGGCGGATAAGCTCGAGCGTGATGTCCTTCGGCAGGTCCTTTTCGTGTTCCTTGATGTAGAGGCTCATGCCCTTGTCGATCTGATCGCCGAGCGAGGCTGCCGGGCCGGAATAGGTCAGGATCACCCCGACCTTGACCGTTTCCGCCGCGCCCGCCTGCGCCGCGAGCGCCAGCGCGAACGACGCCCCCAGCGCCAGAACGCCAAATCTGCTCGTCATCGCCCAGACCTCCCTGTCCTGCCCGGCGGGTTCGACCCGCGGCCGTTTTCGCCGGCACTATACCGGTCGCCTTCCGCGCCAGGCAACTATCCGCACGTTAAATTGTTTGATACCAATCTTATTTGCCGGTTCACGCGACCTTGACCAGCTGCTTGCCGAAGTTCTCGCCCTTGAGCAGGCCGATGAAGGCGCGCGGGGCGTTCTCGAGCCCTTCGGTCACGCTCTCGCGGTATTTGATCTTGCCTTCGCGCACGCCCTGGGCCAGCTCCTTCAGCGCCTCCGGCCAGCGCGCCATGTTGTCCGAGACGATGAAGCCCTGCAGCCTGATGCGCATGCCGACCGCCATCATCAGGTTCTGCACGCCATAGCGCTCCACCGCGTTGTATTGCGAGACCATGCCGCAGAGCGGAATGCGGGCGAAGGGGTTGCACCGCACCAGCACGGCATCGAGCAGCGGACCGCCGACATTCTCGAAATAGACGTCGATCCCCTTGGGCGTGGCGGCGGCGAGCGCTTGCTGCCAATCGCCGGTCCGGTGATCGATGCAGGCGTCGAAGCCCAGCTCCTGCACCACGAAGCGGCATTTCTCCGCGCCGCCGGCGACGCCGACGACGCGGCAATCCCGCGCTTTGGCGAGCTGGCCGACGACGCTGCCGACCGCGCCGGAAGCGGCCGAGACCACCACCGTCTCGCCGGCTTTGGGCTGGCCGATGTCGTTGAGCCCGATCCAGGCAGTAACGCCGGGCATGCCGACGACGCCGAGATAGGCAGAGACGGGCACCAGCGCCGGGTCGACCTTGCGCAGATTGCTGCCCTCGGAGAGCGCGTAGCGTTGCCAGCCGACGCGGCCGGCGACCGTGTCGCCCGGGCGGAACTTGGCATTGCCGCTTTCCACCACCTCGCCGACCACTTCGCCCTCCATCACCTGGCCGATCTCCACCTTGGCGGCGTAGGAGCGCTGGTCGTTCATCCGGCCGCGCATATAGGGATCGAGCGAGAGATAGAGCGTCTTGACCAGCACCTGGCCCTCGCCGGGCTTCGGGATATCGCTCTCGACGATGCGGAAATCGCTTTCCTTCACCCAGCCCGTCGGGCGGCTGGCAAGCAGCACCTGCAGGTTTTTCCCGGCCATGACGTCTCTCCCTTGACTGATCGAGTCGGCACCTACGCTAGAGCGTCTCGCCCTGACCACCAACGACCAAATTGTAGCCTCGCGCAGGATGTGCCAGTTTAGGACCTCGGGTCCAGGAATGCGGCGAGCCACTGTTGAATACTTGGACACTTGCGGTCAAGGCGGCCGCTACGGAGCCGGCACGGAATGAAGAGGATTTTTTATACTCCGGCCATTTTCGAACAAAACACCATGGCCGATGCAAAACGGATCATTCTTACGGTCCCGCCGGACATCTTGGATGATTTTTGGCAGCGCGCGACGAGCGCCACGGCCGATCTGATCGTCGAATCCCTGCTGCCGACGGAAGCGAGCACGCTGCTCGATTTCGGCTGCGGCATCGGCCGGCTCGCAAAAGCGCTGATCCAGCGGACCGGGTGCAAGATCGTCGGCGTCGATATCAGCGCCTCGATGCGCCGGCTCGCCGTCGAGTATGTCGCATCGGACCGCTTCTCCGTGATGTCGTCTGATGAATTCGCGCGACTTGCGGCGAACAGAACCGCCGCATTTTCAGGCGCCTACAGCATCGTTGTGCTGCAACATGTCCTCGACCCGGCGACCGAACTTCGCCGGATCGCGGCGACCTGCGCGGCGGGGGCGCCGCTGTTCATCTACAACTGCATCAACCGGTGTGTGCCGACCAACTTGGGATTCGCGAGTGACGGCCAGGATGTCGGCCGACTCGCGTCGGAAATCTTCGCGTTCAAGCGGGAGTTCGACGTGCCGCGCGACCTGCTCCTCTATCCCGAGCGCGGACCGATGCCAGGCGAAATCGAGTCGCACTGGTTCAGATTGTTCGTAAACAAGCCGGGCGGCGCCGCGTAAGCGGCTGGAGTCCATCGAACTCGCGCTAACCCCCGAGCCCCTTGACGAGGCTTGCCTCATTGGCGAGCACGAAGCGGTCGAAGAGGCTGGTCTGCAGCGCGCGCAGCGCCGGGTCGCGGAAGAGGCGCAGGCGCGAGGTTTGGGGCCGGCCGGCGACCGACCAGCTCGTCATCTCCACGCTGTGATGGCGCTCCCCGAACGAGGTCGCGTGGATCACCATCACCGCTTGATCCTCGCACAGCAGCCGGTCGCCGCTCCGCTGGAGCCGCGCCAGCCCCTCGCCATGCACGTTCCATTGCCGCGGATCAATGAGGCGCACGGCGGCGGCATGGCGCCAAGCGGTGATGTTGAACGCGTTCTGCTCCCAGAGAAAATGCTCATCGACCTCGAAGGTCGTCTTCTTCCAATCCTTGAGCCAGCGCCGCGAGGTCACGATGAAGAAGCCGGAGTTGAGATAGGGATACTGCTGCGGCGCGATGCGCCATTGCGCCAGCAGCTCGCGAAACGGCCGCACGTTGCGTCCGTCATGCTCGACCTCTTGCAAGAAACGCGCGATCTCCCGGCGCGGATCGTCGACGCAGGTGGCCAGAATCTGGCCCTCTTTCGCCATCTCGGCGACAAGGGCGGCAACCGGGGGGCGCGGATCGGCGAGCATGACCATATCGGCATCGACCCAGGCCGCGACCTCCGCTTCGCGCGGCAGGAAGTCGATGAGGGAGGATTTGTAGTACCAGGGGTGAAGCGGCTTGCCGCGCGGCTGCGGAAGCGCGGCGAGCTGGCGGCGCTCCTCGAGAAAGCGCCGCTGCGGTGCGCTGAGGCCAAAATCGCATACCGCGATGGCGGCGCTCGCGCCGAGATCCTCGAAGGACTGCAGCAGGATGAAGAGCTGCGCGAACATCCGGGAATCGGCCCCGGTCAGGAACTGGATAGCCATCCTCTCACCTTGCGGCGATGCGAGCGCGCCGACTTTGCGGAAGCGCTCGGCGGAAGGCAAGGGAAAGCCGCCCCGTGACCGCGGCCGGGGCGGCCGCTATACTCGGCCGCGAGGCGGTTGGACGGCTTCAAAAAAACCGCCACGGGGAGGGAGTACCATGCACCGGAAGACAAAGGATCGCTCAGCGGCGTCGTTGGCGCGCCGGGCGCTGATGCAGGGCGTCGGCGCTGGCTCGGTCGCAGCCTTGCTGGCGGCGTCGCGGAGCGGCGCTGGCGCAGCGGAGAACGGTCCCTTCCCGTCGCATCCGCGCTGGAAGTTCGTCTTTGTCAACCACGTCACCACCAGCCCGTTTTTCGTCGCCTGCCAATACGGCATAGAAGATGCCTGCGCGCTTCTCGGCTGTGACTACCAGTGGACGGGGTCGGAAACCTCCGATGTGGCGCAGATGGTGAATGCGATGAACGCGGCCATCGCCGCCAAGGCGGACGCGATCGCGGTTTGCATCGTCGATCCCAAGGGCTTCGAGCGGCCGGTGGAGCGCGCGCTCGAGGCCGGCATCCCGGTCTTCGCCTACAACGCCGATGCGCCGCGCGGCAGCGGCAACAAGCGGCTTGCCTATATCGGCCAGGATCTCTTCCTCTCCGGGCAATTGATGGGCGAGCAGATCGTCAAGCTCGTCGGTTCGGGCGAGGTGGCGATCTTCATTGCAACGCCGGGACAGCTCAACCTGCAGCCTCGGGTCGATGGTGCGATGGATGCGATCAAGCGGTCGGGCGCGAAGATCAACGCGACGATGATCGCGACCGATCCGACGGTCAATGTCGGGCTGTCCAAGATCCGCGCTTATTACCTCGGCCACCAGGATATCCGCGGCATGTTCGGCACCGGCGGCGGCGACACGATGAATGTCGGGCTCATCATGCGCCAGTACGACCTGCCGAAAAAAGGCGTGCATGGCGGCGGGTTCGACCTGCTGCCGCGGTCGCTCGAGGCGATCCATGACGGGTTTCTCGATTTCGCCATCGACCAGCAGCCTTATCTGCAAGGGTTCTACACGGTGATGGAGATGTTCGCCTACAAGGTATCGGGCGGGCTGGTGGGTCCGGCCAATATCAATACCGGCCTCAAATTCGTCACCAAGGACAGCGTCGAGCCCTATCTCACGACCAAGACGCGCTACGAAGGCAGCGGCGCGGCGGCGCAGATCGTGCCGCACAACGGACCGATCGGCGGCTGAGCCGCACCGATGGCGACACAGCCGGCTATCCTTTCGCCGCGCGGCGTCGCCCGACGCGCGCACGGCTTCCTGTTGCGGCCGGAGGCCGGGGTTTTCATCGTATCGGTCGTGCTGGTCCTTTATTTCCAGCTGGCCAACCCCAATTTCCTGACCGATGCCAATCTGCAGACACTGTCGCAGTTCGTTGCCGCGCCGGTGATCATCGCCTGCGGCGAGATCATGCTGCTGATCTGCCGCGAGATCGACCTCTCTGTTGGTCAGGTTTTCGCGCTGGCTCCCTTCATCATGGGCGATGCACATGAAGCCGGCTTGCCGGTAGTGGCGGCGATTTTCGTGGCGCTGCTGGTCTGCGCGTTGATCGGCCTCGCCATCGGCCTCATCACCATCTGGCTCGAGGTGCCGTCTTTCATCACCACGCTCGGCATGCTGTTCCTCGTCACCGGCGTGACCTTGACCATCTCGCGCGGCTTTCCCGCCAACACGCCGGGCGGCCCGCTGATCACCAACCTCCTCGGCGGCTGGGGTTATGCCGAGATCGTCTGGGCGCTGGTCGCGGTGGCGATCATGCATGTCGTGCTGCGCCATACGCGCTGGGGGCTGCACACCATCGCGATCGGCGGCAATCTCACCGCCGCCGCCGAAGCGGGCATCGCCATCAACCGCATCAAGATCGGCAATTTCGTCCTCACCAGCACGCTGGGTGGGTTCGCCGGGCTGTTGGAGGCGTTCCGCATCGGCTCGACCGACCCGCTGGCGGGCGGCAGCACGATCATGTTCCTGGGCGTGGCCTCGGGCGTGATCGGCGGCACCGCGCTCGGCGGCGGATCAGGCACGATCATCGGCGGGTTGGTCGGCGCGATACTCCTCGGCGTGTTGCAGGATGGCTTCACCTTGCAAGGGATCAACGCCTTCACCTTCGACATCATCATCGGCGCGGCGATCCTCATTGCGATGATCGCCAATATCCGCATTGCGCGGCGGCGGCAGCGGGGTGGGGAATGAGCGATGTCGCGGAAGCGATTCGCGCCGAGGCGCTGACCAAGCGTTTTGGCAGCGTGACCGCGCTCGCCGGCGTCTCGATCGCGCTGAAGCGCGGCGAGACCCTCGGCATCCTCGGCGACAACGGTGCCGGCAAATCGACCCTGATCAAGATCCTGACCGGCTATCACCAGCCGGATTCGGGACAGCTCTTCGTCGACGGAAAGCCGGTTCGCCTCGGCTCGGTCGACGAGGCGCGCGCCTTCGGCATCGAATGCGTCTATCAGGATTTGGCGCTCGTCAACGGCCTCAGCGTCTATCACAACCTGTTTCTGAACCGCGAGTTGCTGCGCCCGGGCCTGCTGCGCCTGCTCGACCACGCGGCGATGCGCCGGCGTGCTGCGGAGGCGCTGGCCGAGATCGGCGTCAACGTGCCTTCGATCGAGATCGAGGTTGGCGCGCTGTCGGGCGGACAGCGCCAGGCGATCGCAGTGGCGCGCGCGGTCTGCTCCCAGGCGCGCATCCTGCTGCTCGACGAGCCGCTGGCGGCGATGGGAGCGCGCGAAGCGCAGCAGATCATCCGGCTCATCGAGCGGCTCAAAGCGCGCGGCGATATCGCGATCGCGATGATCGCCCATACTTACGCGCAGACGCTCGAAATCTGCGACCGCGTGATCCTGATGCAGCACGGCCGCGTCACCTTCGAAAGCGCGACAGCGGCGACTTCGGCCGCCGAGCTGCTCGAGATCGTGCGCCGCGAATACCGCCAGCGCGCTTGACTTTGAATCTAAGAGAAAAGGGGATGGGGGGATGAAGGGAGATAAGGGGGATAAGAAAAATGGCGCCTTCGGCGCCCTAAATTTCATCCCCCTCATCTCCAGTCATCCCCTTATCCCCTTTTCATTTTGCCGCTAACCCGGCGTGCTGCGCGCAGTGAAATCGCCGGTGGTGATGCAGTCGCGGTAATGGTCGAGCGCCCAGCGCACCGAGGGGAAGGCGAGTTCCTCCCACGGAATTTCTTCCCAGGCGAACAGCTTCACCTCGAGGCTTTCCGCGCCCGCGGCGAATTCCGGCGCCTCGAGATGGGCGCGGTAGATGATCTGCACCTGGCTGATGCGCGGGATGTCGTAGATGGCGAGCAGCCCGTCGATGACGATCTTCGCCTGCGCTTCTTCCCAGGCCTCGCGCATGGCGCCCGCCGGCGTCGATTCCTGCAGCTCGAGGAATCCCGCCGGCAAAGTCCAGAAGCCGCGGCGCGGATTGATGGCGCGGCGGCAGAGCAGAATACTGTCCTGCCACAGGCACACCGCGCCGACGACGATCTTTGGATTCTCGTAGTTGATGAAGCCGCAATCCGGGCAGACCATGCGTTCCCGGTTGTCGCCTTCGGGAATGGTGAGGACGCTGGGGCCGCGGGTGAAAGGCAAATCGGCCATGGATTTACGAGCCTGTCCCGGACCCTGCGCCGCTGCCGCCGGCGCGCCCGTTCAGACGAAAAGGTCGAGCAATCGGCCCCGGCCTCGCGCTTGCGTCTGCTGGGTTTTCATCTGCTGCTGCGCTTGAAGATCGCCGCGGCCGCCGTCGCGATTGGCGGTGACGCGCCGCTCCGGCTCGATCGGCGCCGCGGGCGTGGCCGGCCCGGCCACGGGAACTGCCGTCGGCGCCGGGGTCGGCGCCGGCTGGGCAATACCGGCCGGGGGAAGAATCTCCATGGTCGCGAACTATACCGCCGCAGCCTCGCACCGGGCAAGATCGTCCGGGAATCATGGTTAACCCCGGGAAAGCGCGGCGACGCCCGGGAGCGTGCGGCCTTCGAGCCATTCGAGGAAGGCGCCGCCCGCGGTCGAGACATAACTCAACGCCTCCGTCACCCCCGCTTGCGCCAGTGCCGCGACCGTGTCGCCGCCGCCGGCAACGCTGAGCAGCCTACCGGCACGGGTAAGCGCAGCGACGCGCCGAGCGATTGCGATCGTGCCGGCGTCGAAAGGCGGCGTCTCGAAGGCGCCAACCGGGCCGTTCCAGACGAGCGTGCGGCTTTGCTCGAGCCGCGCACCGATCGCCGCCACGGTCTTCGGGCCGATATCGAGGATCATCTGATCCTCCGGCACGCGCTCGATCGCGACGGTCTCGCTCGCGGCGCCCGGGGTGAGCGCGCGCGCCACCACCGCGTCCACCGGCAGCATCAGGGTGCAGCCGGCGCGGCGCGCGCGCTCGATGATGTCGCGTGCGGTCTCTGCCATATCGCGCTCGCAGAGCGACTTGCCGACGGCGCTCCCTTGGGCGAAGAGCAGCGTGTTGGCCATCGCGCCGCCGATGATGAGCGCATCGACCTTGCCGACGAGGAAGCGCAGCAGATCGAGCTTGGTCGACACTTTGGCGCCGCCGATCAGCGCCGCCACCGGCCGCTGCGGCGCCTCCAGCGCCTGGGCAAGCGCCTCGAGTTCGGCCTGCATCAGCCGGCCCGCCGCTGCCGGCAGCAGATGCGCCAACGCTTCGGTCGAGGCATGCGCGCGATGCGCGGCGGAGAAGGCATCGTTGACGTAGAGATCGCCAAGCGCGGCGAGGCGCCGCGCAAAATTCATGTCGTTTGCTTCCTCTTCGGCATGGAAGCGAAGATTCTCGAGTAAAGCCACGTCGCCCGGCTGCAGCGCAGCGACGACGCGCTCGGCAGCGGGACCGACACAATCCTCGGCGAAGGCGACCTTGCGCCCGATCGCCTGGCCGAGCGCCGCCGCCAAGGGCCGCAGCGAATAGGCCGGATCGGGCTTCCCCTTGGGTCGGCCGAAATGCGACATCACCACCACCTTGGCGCCGCGCTCGGCGAGTTCGCGGATGGTGGGCGCGAGCCGCTCGATCCGCGTCGCGTCACCGACCTTGCCATCCTTCATCGGTACGTTGAGATCGGCGCGCAGCAGCACGCGTTTGCCGTTCGGGTCGATGTCGTCGAGGGTGAGGAACTTCGCCATGATCACCGCCCTTTCCCGAGGCTCGGCCGGCACGATTGAGCCGCAGAGACGCTCCTAGCGAAAGGGCCGCGTTTGCGTCAATTTGCCGGGCGCGGCGGCGGCCGGATCGCCGCGCTAGTATGATGAAAGACCGGTGGGAGAGCTATGGCCAGCGCGCTCGAACGCATCGCCTATCGCACCTCGCAGCGGCTCCGGGTGTCGTGGTACTCCGGCCAGAAATGGCTGAGCGCACGGCTCACGGAGAGCGTGGCCGCGGCGCCGGACTTGGCGGAGCGTATGCCGGATCGCGCGCGTATCCTCGCCGATCTCCGCGATCTCCTCGCGCTGGATTGGCGCAACATCGAGGCCGGTCATTACCAGATCCCCGAGGAGATCGTCATCCGTCCGCTTGCCGCGCTGCGCAAGGCGGGACGCTATTTCGCCGATCTGCCCCGTGTCGATGCGCGCCGCCGCGCGGCTGCCAATGACGAGGTGTTCCGCGCCGCGCCGCGCGGGCTCTATCCTCGCTACTTCCTGCAGAACTTCCATTACCAGACCGACGGCTACCTGAGCCGCCGCTCGGCCGAGCTCTATGACCACCAGGTCGAGGTGCTGTTCGGCGGGGCCGCCGAGGCGATGCGGCGTCAGGCGCTGGTGCCGCTGAAGCGCGTGCTCGAGGAACGCGGCGTGCGGCAGGCACGGCTCATCGACCTCGCCTGCGGCACCGGGCGGTTCCTGCGCGCGGTGAAAAGCAACTATCCGCGGCTTGCCGTCACCGCGCTCGATCTGAGCCCGTTTTATCTGGACGAGGCGCGCCGCGCGCTCGATCCCTGGTCGCGCACCGAGTTTGTCGCCGCGCCGGCCGAGCGCGTGCCGTGCCCGGATCGAAGCTTCGACGTCGCCACGTCGATCTTTCTCTTTCACGAGCTGCCGGCGCGCGAGCGCCGGCAGGTCATCGGCGAGATGGCGCGGCTGCTGCGGCCGGGCGGCGCGGCGATCCTGGTCGATTCGATCCAGCTCGGCGACCGGCCGGAATACGACGCGCTCGTCGAATACTTCCCGCTCGCCTTCCATGAGCCTTACTACGCGCAATATGCCCGCGAGGACCTCGTGGCCCTCTTCGCCGCTTCCGGCATGACGCTCGAGGAGACCAGCGTCGCCTATTTTGCCAAGGTGATGGTGTTCCGGAAGAAGCTGTCAGCCGTTAGCTGAGTTGTCAGTTTTCAGTCGTCAGTTCTCAGTTGGCGACTGACAACTGATAACTGAGAACTGACAACTTGCGTGAGAGCTGACGGCTGCCCCTACGCGTCGTTCGGCGGGACCCAGGGAATGCGTGCGACCTCGATGCCTTCTTCGGCAAGGGCGCGTGACTCCGTCTCGGTCGCCTCGCCATAGATGCCGCGCGCCTTGGCCTCGCCCTCATGGATGCGACGCGCTTCCGCGGCGAAGCGGTCGCCGACATATTCGCAATTCTGTTCGACCTGGCGTCGCACCTGTTGCAGCATCCGGCGGAGCTGCTCGGGCGAGGGCGCCTCGGCCGCGGCGCGCCCGAGCCGCGGCGCCATCGGCGCCTTCTCGATGCGGGTGTCGCCGCATTCCGGGCAGGTGACGAGACCGCGCGCCGCCTGGCGCTCATAGGTGGCGCCGTCGCGGAACCACGCTTCGAACTCATGCCCGGCGGCACATTTCAGCGTGAAGAGTATCATCGCATACTGGACCTTTTGCCCTTTTGATACACGTCCCGACACCACTTAGCAATCAGCATGGGCGAGTGCCAATGCAGTCAACGCCGTCCCCTTCCGCTCCGGTTCCCTCGGCCTGGATCCGCCGCTTTTTGCCGCTGATCCCGCAGGGGGGGCGCGTGCTCGACCTCGCGGCGGGCAGCGGGCGCCATGTCCGATTGTTGCGCGAAGCCGATTACGCCGTGGTTGCCGCCGATCGCGATACCGCCGCGCTCGAGGCTGCCTTCTCGGGCGATTCGCTGTGCGAAGTCAAAAGGATAGACCTTGAGGACGGAGGTCCGTGGCGGCTCGGCGGCGGTTTTGACGGCATCGTCGTCACGAATTATCTCTGGCGGCCGCTGCTGCCGCATCTGACGACGTCGCTGGCACCTGGCGGGGCCCTCCTCTACGAGACCTTCATGGTCGGCCAGGAGCGGTTCGGCCGGCCCAGCAATCCCGATTTCCTGTTGCGGCCGGGCGAGCTGCTGGCGGTCTTCCTCGACCGGCTTTCCCTCGTTGCCTTCGAGCAGGGTGAAGTCGCGGCGCCGCGCCCGGCAATGGTCCAGCGGCTCGCCGCGGTAAAGGGCGCATCCGGCCGCCTGCCGCTGGGTTAGTGCCTTATTCCGCTGCAAGCGCAGGCTTCTTCGCCGGCGCGGTGAAAGGCCGGTCATGGGTCAGCGATGGCACGGCGCGCCGCGCCTCGGCCACCTTCGCCGTGTCGATTTCGGCGAGGATGAAGCCGGTGCCGTCCTCCGCTTCGGCGAGGATCTCGCCCCAAGGCGCGACAATGAGCGAATGGCCATAGGTCTTGCGCCCCTCGGCATGCTCGCCCCATTGCGCCGGAGCGAAGACGAAGCAGCCGGTCTCGATCGCCCGCGCTCGCATCAGCACATGCCAATGCGCCCGGCCGGTCGGCACGGTGAAGGCGGACGGGATGGTGAGGAAATCGGCGCCCGCCTGCGCCAAGGCGCGATAGAGATGCGGAAAGCGCAGATCGTAGCAGACGGTAAGGCCGAGGACGCCCCAGGGGAGCGGCGCCAGCACCGCGCCCTCGCCCGGACGGAAGGCGTTCGATTCGCGGTAGCTCTCGCCGCCCGCGAGCTCGACGTCGAACATGTGGATCTTGTCGTAGCGTGCCGCGATCGTGCCGTCGGGGGCCAACAGAAAGGAGCGGTTGGCGAGCCGCTCATCGCCGTCCTCGCGCCGCACCACGGCCGAGCCGAGCAGCAGCCAAGCCTGGGTCTCGCGCGCGAGCTCGCGGAACGTCGCGAGCATCGGATGAGCGGCCTCGCCCTTCGCCTTGGCGAGACGCTGCTGCCGCTTGGGCTCGATCATGTCGCTCACTTCGGGCGTCATGATCAGCTCGGCCCCGGCCGCCCGCGCGGCCCGGATCAACGCGCTCGCCGCGGCGATGTTGGGCTCGACCTCGCGCGCCGAGGAAAGTTGGACGCAAGCGGCGGTGAAGCGCCCGCTCATGAAGGGGCAATCCCAAGCTTGGCGTCGAGCTTGCCGGCGCGCTCCAGCGCGTAGAGATCGTCCGAGCCGCCGATATGCTCGCCATCGATGAAGATTTGCGGGACGGTCTGTCGCCCGCCCGAGCGCTGCACCATCTCGTCGCGCTTGTCGCTGTGCTCGATCACGTCGATGTTGATGTAGGCAACGCCCTTCTTCTCGAGCAGGCTTCTGGCCCGTGCGCAGTAGGGGCAGAACATCGTCGCATAGATCTCAACCCGGGCCATGATCGCTCCTGCCGCAAATCGCCCCAATCCATCTAGTGGAAAACGGCGGCAAATCAAGACATTTCCGCGTCGCGCGCGCAGCGGCAGGCCTGGGTGCGGCGCGGGTGAAGGCGGAACAGCGCCGCCGCGGGGTCTGTTGAGCCAGTGAGGCTAGACGGGAGACGGGACCATGCGATTTGCGGCGCTGGTGGCGCTCGTTCTGATGCTTTCGGGCTGTGGCACCCTGGTCGGCGCCGGCGCCGGCGGCCTTGCCGGCAACCAATTCGGCCATGGCAGCGGCAAGACCGCCGCCACCGCTGCGGGCGTGGTCGGCGGCGGCTTGCTCGGCCATGCCCTGACCGGTGATTGACGAAATGCTTAAGCCTCCTGCCGCACGGTGCGCGCCAAGGTGAGCACGTCGACCGTCGTGGCGCCGCCGCGGCGGAGGACGCGCGCGCACTCGCCGACCGTGGCGCCGGTGGTGAAGACGTCGTCAATGAGCAGGATGCGCTTGCCGCGGACATCCGGCCCCGGCTTCAGCGCAAATGCGGCGCGCACATTGCGCTCGCGCGCGGCGGCGTTGCGCTTGCCTTGGGACGGTGTCCGGCGGCGGCGGACCAGCCAATCGGCGCCGACCGGCGGTCCGCCGGCCGCATGCAGCGCGTGAGCGAGCAGGGCCGCCTGGTTGTAGCGGCGCGTGAAGAGCCGCGTCCAATGGAGCGGTACCGGCACGGCGATGTCCGCCGCTGCGACGAGCTCCCCGCCGGCCCGCCGCAGCCAGGTGCCGAACGCCGGCGCCAGATGCAGCCGGTCGCCATGCTTGAAGGCGAGTACGAGCTCGCGACTGGCCTCGTCATAGCGCATGACCGCGCGGGCGCGGTCGAAGGGCGGGCGGGCGCGGGCGCAGGCGCCGCAGAGCGCCGGCGCCGCCAGTGCAAATTCGAAGGGCAGGCCGCAACAGGCGCAGCAGGGCTCGCCGAGAAAGGTGATGCTGCGCCAGCACGGCGCGCACAGCGCGCCCGCCTCGCTCACCGTCCCGCCGCAGATGAGACAGCGCGGCGGCAGAAGGAGATCAAGAAGCGCCGTGGCGGCGCGGCGCAGCGCCGGCGGTCGGGCAAGCCCCTGCATCGCGCGATGTGAGCCCGCGGCAGCGGCGCTGTCAACGGCACTCCGGACCGCGCTTGCGGCGCGCCGCGCAGCGATGCGATAACCCTCGCATGGCCGTGTCCCCCAATCCGCTTCGCGTCTTCGACCGCGCCGCCGTGCGCGCGCATCGCGAGCGCGCCGCGCGTCGGCCCGAGGCGGCCGAGTTTCTCGTCTGCGAAGCGGCGGAACGGCTTGTCGACCGGCTCGACGATGTGACGCGGCGCTTTCCGCGCGCGCTCGATCTCGGCTGCCGCCATGGGGTGCTGGCGCGGCGCCTCGCGGGGCGCGGCGGGATCGAGCAGCTCATCCACGCCGACGCCGCTTTCGGCTTTGCCCGCCGCGTGCCGGCGCCGGCGCTGGTCTGCGAGGCCGAGGCGCTTCCCTTCGCCCCGGCGAGCTTCGATCTCGTGTTGAGCAATCTCGATCTGCACTGGACGAACGACCTGCCGGGCGCGCTCCTGCAACTGCGGCAGGCGTTGAAGCCCGACGGGCTGCTCCTCGCCTCGCTCTTCGCCGGCGCGACCTTGGGCGAGCTGCGCCTCGCGCTGATGGAGGCCGAGCTCGAGGAGGAGGGCGGCGTAAGCCCGCGCGTGGCGCCTTTCGCCGATCTGCGCGATCTTGGCCAGCTGCTGCAGCGCGCCGGGTTCGCGCTGCCGGTGGCCGACAGCGACACGATCGAGGTCACCTATGCCGATGCGCTGACGCTGATGCACGATCTGCGTGCCATGGGCGAGAGCAACGCCGTCGCCGAGCGCCGCCGCGGCTTCAGCCGCCGCGCCACGCTGGCCCGCGCGGCGGCGCGTTACCGCGAGCGCTTTGCCCGGCCGGACGGGCGTATCCCAGCGCGCTTTGAGATCGTCACCCTAACCGCTTGGGCGCCGCATGAGAGCCAGCCGCGCCCGCTGGCGCCCGGCAGCGCCAGCACGCGGCTCGCCGCCGCCCTCGGCACCGTCGAGCGCCCCGCCGGAGACCCCCCTTCCGGGTGAGGCCGAACGACCGGCGAGCCGCCGGGCCTTAACCATTGTTAAGCGATCCTTAGCTTGGCGCGGCGAAAATGGCCTCTTGCGCGGAGCGGCCAGGGCCGTCTCCCGGCCACAGCTCGCGGCACTTGATGCGCTCCTTGCGTGGAGTTTTCTTCGGTTCTTGGCTCCGGCGCGGCCCGGAGGCCCGCAGGGCCTCGTCGGCGCGCCCGGTGGCGAGCCGATTCACGCGGATCACCGTCATCTTCGCCGGGGTCCAGGCGATCGTTCTCGCGCTGTCGATCGTCAGCATCGAGGGCATCGACGCGACCCGCGCCTATGTCGCCGGCGAGGATGTCTACGCCAAGGCGCAGAAGCAGGCGGCGCTCGACCTGCGCCGCTTTTTGATGTTCGGCGAGCCGCGTTATCTCGCGGATTTCCGCCGCGACATCGCGGTACCGATGGGCGACCGCGCTGCTCGCGAGGCGCTGCGGCAGCCCGCCCCCGATTTTGCCCGCGCCTATCACGGATTTCTCGTCGGCGGCAACGATCCGCGCGACATCCCGGCGATGTCGACGCTGCTGCGATGGTTCTCCTGGTGGCAGCCCTTGGGCCGCGCCGTCGAGGACTGGCGGCAAAGCGACCTTCTGGTGGCGCAGTTCGCCGATCTCGCCGAGGAGATCGCGGCGGCAGCGAGCGCCGGGCCGATCGGCACGGAGCGCCACGACGCTTTCCGCTCGCGCCTCAATGCGCTCGACGACCGGCTGACCGCCTTCGAGCAGGATTTTGCGCTCCATATGGGCGAGGCGGCGCGAGAGGCGCGCGTTTGGGCGATATGGGGCCTGGTGCTGAGCAGCGCGCTCCTCACCGTCCTGGGTACCCGCCTCGGCTGGCGCAGCCTTCGCAGCGGCATCGTCGCCGAGCAGCGGCTGGCACGCAGCGAGCAACGTTTTCGCGATTTCGCCGAGGTGGCCTCCGACTGGTTCTGGGAGACCGACACCGATCATCGGCTGAGCTATGTTTCCGGCCGCATCGCCCAGGGCGAGGCGTTGGATGTCTCGACGCTCATCGGCAAGACGCTGCTCGAGGTCGCCGACGCCGACCCTACCGAAGAGGTCTGGCAGCGGCATCTCGCCGTGCTGGCCGCCCGCCAGCCCTTCCGCGACCTTGCCTACTCTATCCGAGGCGACGACGGCGCCGCGCAGTTCTGGTCGGTCAGCGGGATGCCGGTCTATGACGATGCCGGCGCCTTCCTCGGCTATCGCGGCACCGCGAGCGACATCACGCGCGAGGTGCTGGCGCAGCGCAGCCTGCGCCAGGCGAAGGAGCAGGCGGAGACCGCCAGCCGGGCCAAATCCGAGTTCCTCGCCAATATGAGCCATGAGCTGCGCACGCCGCTCAACGCTATCCTCGGCTTCGCAGAGATCATCCGCGACCGGCTGCTCGGCCCGATCACGGATCGCTACGCCGAATATGCGCAAGACATCCACAGCTCCGGCAGCCATCTCCTCGGCATCATCAACGACATTCTCGACCTGTCCAAGGTCGAGGCGGGGCGCGTCGACCTGGTCGAGGAGATCGTCGATCTCCAAACCATCATCCGCAGCGTCGTCCTGCTGCTGCGCGAGCGCGTTGCGAATGCGGAGTTGACGCTCAAGACCGAGTTGCCCGACACGCTGCTGTTGCTGCGCGCCGATGAGCGCAAGTTGAAGCAGATCCTCATGAACCTGCTGTCCAACGCGGTGAAATTCACGCCACCCGGCGGCGAGATCCTGGTGCATGCGCGGGTCGAGGGCGAGCGCGGCGTGATGATCGAGGTCGCCGACAATGGCATTGGCATCGCGCCCGAGGATATCGAACGGGCGCTCTCGCCCTTCGGGCAGGTCGATAGCCGGCTGAGCCGGCGCTACGAGGGCACCGGGCTCGGCCTGCCGCTGGCGCGCGCGCTGGCCGAGCTGCATGGCGGCACGCTGACGCTCGAGAGCGCGCTGGGCCGCGGTACCATCGTCCGGATAACCTTGCCCGCGGACCGCCTCGTCCAGCGCGAGATGCGACGTTGGGTCGCAAGCTGAGGCGCCGAACGCGTGCATTGCGGGAGCCGATAGCCAGGACTCGCTGTTTGCTCTAGTATGGCGCTAGGCTTCTGGGGCGCCTGGTTTTACGAGCACGAGATGACTCGAGCCGTCTTCTTCGCCGCTTTGTCGCTGGCGGCCGCGTTCGCCGTACCGGCTTGCGCCGCGCCGGAGCGGTACGAGTACCGCGTCGTCCATCCGACGTATGGCGACATCGGCACCTACAGCAACACGGTTGACCGCGTCGGTGACAATACCGAGGTGACGAGCGAGCTGCGCATCGCAGTGCGGATCCTCGGAATCGTCGTCTACCGCCAGGAAGCGCAGCGCGTCGAACACTGGCATGGGCAGACGCTGGTCTCCTTCGACGGCGTCACTGTCACCAACGGCAAGTCCCTGCCCGTCCACGGCATCGCACGAAACGGCGCCTTCGTTGTCAGCACCCCGTCGGGAACCACCACCGCGCCGGCGGATGTGCACCCGTCCAACCCGTGGTCGCCAATGGTGCTCGATGCGGACGTGATGATGTCGACCCGCACCGGCAAGATCGAGCAGGTGCGCGTCAGCGGCGGTCAGCTCGTCCCGGTGAAGCTCCCCGGCCTCGACCGCACCGCCCACCAATACGAGGTGGTGAGCGACAAGCATCAGTTCGTCTGGATGGACGATTCCGGGACGCCGATCGCGTTTCGCACCACGGATGATGGCTCGCAGATCGATTTCGTGCTGAGCGCGCGCCAGCAACTCGCCGAACGCAACCGTTGATCTGCAACCGGGCCTAGCGCCTGGTGGTAGGACCCCAAGCGGGTGATCAATCCGCGTCCTCGGATTGGAGCTGAACGTAGTTCTGCAAGCCAATTTTCGTGATGAGCACGAGTTGGGTCTCGATGAAATCGATGCCGTCCTCCTCGCTGTCGAGAATATCGGTGAGGAGGTCGCGGGTCGCGAAATCTCGGACCGATTCGCTATAAGCGATGGCATCGCGAAGGCCGCTCACGCCTTGCTGCTCGAGCTTGAGGTCGCATTCGAGGATTTCCTGGACGTCCTCGCCGATCAGAAGCTTGTCCAGATCCTGGAGATTCGGCACGCCCTCCAAGAACAGGATGCGGTTGATCAG
>DATIYL010000071.1:0-6155 GCA_035517635.1 Allostellaceae bacterium
CCGCGCACTCTTTACGATCAATTTGTCGCGGATTTTCGGCTTTTTATGCCGCTCCCGCTTTCTTCCCGGTCGCGCCTGCATCATCCTTTGAGCGCATTTCCGCTGAAGGAGAGCCCCTATGTGGCAGTACGCACCGGCGACTGACGTCGTGCAGGATTTCATCGACTACGCTCTCGCTTGGTTCGACGACCGCAACTACACGCTCGCCATCGATGCGGACCTGGCCGGCTGGGCGGCGACGATGCGCGGCATTCCGGACTCCTTTGTGAATCCCGCCTTCGATCCGGCGCAAAGCCGGCTCACGGCGAAAGACAGCTTCTGGCTGGACGTCCGCGCCGGCTCAGAGACCGTCGCCACCTGTGCCGCGCGACTCTTCCTCACCGATGATGTCCTCGATCTGTTGCGCAGCCTGCGACTGTGGTTCGCCGAGCCGCCGGTCGACTATGGCCATCTCGCGATCGCCATGCCGGCCGGAGCGCCAGTCATCCACGGACGCGTCGGCCATGAAGGTGGGCTTTGGGTACATCCGCAGCATCGCAAGCGCGGTCTCTCGGCGGTGATGCCGCATCTCACGCGGGCGATCTGCGCGCGCGAATGGCAAATCGACTGGCAGACCGGTATTGCGCGGCAAGGGATCGGCGAATGCGGCATCGCTACCTGGGCCTATGGCATGCCGCATGTCGAGCGCTGTTTCGACGGCTACTTCCCGCCGACGCGCAGCCGCGAGCGCTTTTACCTCGTCTATATGGATCGCGAGGAGCTACTCGGCGGGCTTGAGCCTGAGACCGTTGCCGCGCTCCTCGCGGATCGCCACCAGCAGGCGCGTCACACGCGCGCCCTTGTCATGGAAGGGTAGGATCAGCCGCGTGTAGTGATGCGCGACCTCACCGAGGCGGCAGCGCATGCGGTGGAGCCGTGGCGCTGCCGTCAGGCGGACCGTGTTGTAGTCGCGCATCAGGCTGTCCGCCCAGATCTGGACGGGATGGGCGCAAGGCGACTCGTACCGTCCGATCGGAACGGCATAGCCGAAGAGCTCGAAGCGGAAGTCGTGTGGATCGCCGCTGCTGACATCGACGATGTGCAGCTTGCCGATGATATCAGCCCGCGTCAGCTGAACCGTGTCGATACTCGAGAATTGCAGCGAGCCGGCGCTCCGCAGATCGAGCCAGTAGCGGTAGAGGTGGCCGAGCGGGTCGCCGCGCCGCGGCAGCGTGGCGAGCTTCAGCGGACGACGCTCGACACAATTGCCTGCGCCGTCTGAGACGATGTCGATGTGCTCCGAGCGGATGAACGGCACCGTCTCGGCCTCGTGCGCGGCGGCGAGCGTACCCGGCCGGTCCCCGCGGTAGAACGCCTTCAGCGGCACCGGCTCGGGTGCAGCGCTCGCTGGCGCCGCCGCGGTCGAGGCCGCCCAGCAGCCATGCTCCCGGCAACGCTCGGAGGCGGCAGCATAAGCGCGCGCGGTATGCTCGAAGCCGGCGATGTGCTCGATGGTGGAAAGCGCGCGCAAATAGCTGCAGCCTTCGGCCGCGACACAGGCGACCTCGGGCCGCGCATCGGACATGCGCGGCGCCTGCGTCATTCGCCCTCGACGTCCGAGCGGCCCGCCATCCGCGTCATGATGAGCAGACACGCCGAACGCAGCCGCGGATCTTTGATGCCGTAATAGGCGCCCAGCACCATCGACGCCTCTTTGCGCGTGAGCTCCGCCGCTCCGGCGCCATCCTCGGCATGGCCGGTCTCGTCGAGACCCTCGAAGAAATAGGCGAGCGGCACGTCGAGAATGCGCGCCAGCTGATAGAGCCGGCTGGCGCTGATCCGGTTTTCGCCGGTCTCGTATTTCTGCACCGCCTGGAAGGACAGCCCGACCTTGGCACCGAGCTCGGTCTGCGTCATGCCGGCCTGCGCGCGACGCAACCGAAGCTGACCGCCGACATGCTGGTCGATCGGATCCGGACCGTCGACGATGACCGTGCGACGCTTGAACATCACGCCGCCATTTTCGGGTGCAGTTGCGGAAGTCAGCTTGGCCAAGGTCATCTCCTTTCGAAGGGACCCCGAACGATAGCGGAGCATTGCAAATTTAGCAATTTTTCAGAGAACATCGTAAACGCTCCGCTCTTCGGTCCCATCGCACCGAGAAACTATAAAGCCATTGCCCGCGCGGTGCGACGGCTTCGTGGCATCTCAATGAACGATTAGCCCGCGTCGCTGGACCTGAGCGGCGTGCCCGCGACCGCCTTGCCGAAAAGCATGTCGACATTTGGGGCGAGCGTATCCGCGATCGCCACCTTCTTGGCAAAGGCAACGCCGGCCAGCAGAGGGATGAAGCGCAGCGCCGGCGGCGAGGCGCACCCTCGCCGCCCGCTTCCACCTCAGATCAGAAGGCGACCTGCGCGCGCATCGCGATCGCGTCGATGGTGACGCCACCGCCGCTCGTGCCGCCCAGCGCCGTCGTTACCGGGAGCTTGTTCACGACGTTATGGATGTAGTTGAGCATGAAGCGGATATTGCGCACAGGATACCAGTTGACGCCGAGGGTGATGCCTTGGACGCGGCCGCCGAAGACGCCGCCGGTGACCAAGGGCGACACCCCTGGCTTGTCGTGGTCGTTGAGGTCGATATAGGCGTAGCGCGCCGCCAGCTCGAAAGCACCCCAGCCGCCATTCTTGAGAGAGAGCGGATGGTTTGGGACGATGGCGCTATAGGCGCCGGTGGTCGGAATGTATTTGCGCGACTCGCCGGTTATCGTCCAGCTCGCCTCGGTATAGAAGCCGTCGAAGTTCAGCTCCGGCTTCGGCGCCGTCGCCGACAAGCCAGCCTGATCGACGAAGACGTGATAGTACTCGCCCTGGAAGAAGAGGCTCTGCCACCCGCCGGCCAGCTCGGCGCCCACAGCGGCGGCGTTCTTCGCCGGGATGTTTCCGGTATTGAGGAAGGCGGTGGGATCGACGCGCAACTCCGGCCGGTCGCTGAACGCCACGGTGTCGGCGGTGCTGGAGCTGCTCGAGCCGTCTGCCCGCGGCGAGAAGACATATTCGCCATCGACGCCGGCATGGAGTGAGTAGTCGGGGCCTTGCAGCGCCTGATAGGTCGCGCGCGCGACGCCGGCGAGTTGCTGCTGGTTGGAGCCGGTATGCTGCGCCCCGGACGTCGGTCCGGTGAGATAAGCGCCCGCCCAGTAGCGATCGTCGTTCGAGCGCGCGCCGAAGGCCGCGCGGTTATCACCAGAAGCGAGGTTGGTTACGACATTGCCGATCTCGGTGCGCTCCAAGAACATGATGTCGTTGGAGCTGGTCGATTCGTCCAAGGTCCAGGGCACGTCGATATAGCCGAGGTCGATGGCCACCGGCCGGAAGCCATTATAGGTGACGTAGGCGTTCTCGATGTTGCTCTGCTGCGCGCCATCGCTTGAGCCGCCGAAATCCGCGATCAGCGCGTAGTTCCAATCGCCTGCGAACTTGCCGAGCACGCCGATGCGCGCACGCCGCGCGTTGACGCCGCTGGTAAGGCTATGCGGTCCCGTCGAAAACTGCGGATGGACGTTAAGGTAATTGGCGAAGTCGAGCTGGAGCCGGCTGGTCAGCTCGATGCAGTTCTGCCCGTCAGAGGTGCAAATGCCGGGGCGGTTGCCGGGCGACATCGTCACGATGGCGCCATTCGCCTTCGGCTGAGCTTGCGCCTGCGCTTGAGCCGCTGTGGCCTGGGCTTGCGCGGCGTTCTGCTGAGCCTGATTCACCTGACCCTGCAGACTCTGCAATTGCTGCTGCAACTGCTGGATCTGCGATTGCAGAGAGTCGATCTGCCTGTTCACCGAGCTGGTCTGCGCTGCGGCAGGATAGGCCGCGAGCAATACGGCACCTGTCAGCGCCGTTCGCATGAAATGTTGCCGAAGGGTCATCGATCGTCCTATGGCTTTGCGTGAGGGACCGCAGGCAGCGGAGCCGCAAGCGTCCCCCGCCTTGCCGCTCAGCGCGCGATGCTACGCGGCGCGTATTGCATCGCAGCATCGCTTTTGTTGCAATTTTGAGTAGGCGATAAACAGAACGAAGCGTTCAGAGGTTACTAGAGAACCTCTGCGTTCGGTGCGCGCGAAACCGGAACATACTTTTTGAGCACGCAAAACAATCTTTGCGATTCAGCGCGCCAGCACTTGGGAAAGCTAACCGCGACCCCGGGGGAGATGCACGCTCAGGCGCAGAATTCGGCAAGCGCCGTGGCGCAATCCTCGGGCGCTTCTTCGGCGATGAAGTGGCCGCAGTCGAGCGCCACTTCGCGCACATCCGGCGCCCAGTTTCGCCACGCGGCAAGCGGCGACGCCGTCTTGCTCGTGAGATAGCGCCGGCCCCACAGCACCAGCACGGGGCAGGCGATCTTGGCGCCGCGCCGCCGATCCTCGCCATCTTCCTGTCGGTCGATCGAGGCACCGGCGCGGTAATCCTCGCAGGTGGCGGCAATGACTTTCGGCTCGTGGAATTGCCGGAGATAGGCTGCTACCGCTTGCGGATGAAGCGCGTCGGGCCGCCCGACCCAACGATCGAGCAGATGCCGTATATAGAAGTCGGGATCGGCGGCGATCAGCGTCTCCGGCACCGGTGCAGGCACCGCAAGAAACGACCAGTGATAGCTGGAGAGCGCCTTGTCCGCATCCATCTGCTCCCAGACATCGAAGGTCGGGATGATGTCGAGCGCCGCAAAGCGCTGAACGCGGGCGGGGTAATCGAGCGCCAGGCGAAAACCGACCCGGGCGCCGCGGTCGTGACCGGCGAGCAGGAAGCGCTCATGGCCGAGCGCCGTCATCAACTCGGCCATGTCGCGCGCCATGGCGCGTTTGGAGTAATGGCGATGTTCCGGATCGGGACGCGGCCCGCGGCTTTCGCCATAGCCGCGCAGATCCGGAACCACCAGGCTGAACTGCCGCATGAGGCGCGGCGCCACGCGATGCCAGGCGACATGCGTCTGGGGATAGCCATGCAGCAACAACAGCGGCGGGCCGGCGCCGCCGATGCGGCAGAAGATCTCCGCCTCGGCGACGGCGACGCGCTGCTCGGCGAAGCCTTCGAACAAGCCCGGCCCCCGTTGCTCAGGCGCCGTGCTTGCCGATGATGGCGATCGAGCAGACGTTCTGATGCGGCATGCCGCCGAGATTGTGCACGAGGCCGCGCACCGGCTCCTGCTGGCGCTGGCGCGCGCCGGCGCGGCCCTGCATCTGGAGATAGATCTCGTAGATCATGCGCAGGCCCGACGCACCGATCGGATGGCCGAAGCATTTGAGCCCGCCATCGATCTGGCACGGCACCTGGCCGTCCGCATCGTAGAAGCCGTCGAGCACGTCCTTCACCGCGCCGCCCTCGGGCGAAATGAAGAGATCCTCGAGCGTCACCAGCTCGGTGATGGAGAAGCAATCATGCGCTTCGACGAGCGAGAGCTGCTCGCGCGGCTTGTCGATGCCGGCCTCCTGATAGGCGCGCTTCGCCGCGGCGCGCGCCGTGGCGAAATAGCTGCCATCCCAGGAATTGTGCTGCGCCTCCTGGCCGTTGGAGACGGCGAGCTGCAACGCCTTGACGGTGATGAGGTCGCGCTTGCCCAGGCTCTTGGCAATCTCGGGCGTGGTGACGATGGCGCAAGCCGAGCCGTCGCTGACACCGCAGCAATCGTAGAGCCCGAGCGGCTCCGCCACCAGCGGCGCTTTCAGCACCGCGTCCTCGGTGATCTTGTTCTGGAGATGCGCCTTCGGATTGCGGCTGCCATTGTCGTGGCTCTTGACCGAGATATGCGCCATCGCCTGCTTCAGCGTCTCGCGCGAGACGCCGTGCTTGGCACGGTAGGCGGCGGCGAGCTGCGCAAAGCTGCCGGGCGCCGAGATGTTCGCCCAGTACATCGAGTTGAGCGCACCGCGGCCGCGCTGCGGCAAGCCGCCATAGCCGGTATCCTTGAGCTTTTCGACGCCGAGCGCGAGCGCGATGTCGCAGGCGCCGGAGGCGACGGCATAGGTCGCGCCGCGGAAGGCTTCCGATCCCGAGGCGCAGAAATTCTCGACGCGCGTCACCGGGATGTAAGGCAGGCGCAGCGCCGTCGCCAGCGGCACGCCGGATTTGCCGACATGCTGTTCCTCGATCGCCGTCGAGAACCACGCGGCTTCGATCTGGCTGGTC
>DATIYL010000072.1:0-17906 GCA_035517635.1 Allostellaceae bacterium
TCACGGTCAGCCATGAGGCGCCGCCACGATTTGCGCAAATCGGGCGGTTCATCGCCTTCGGCGTCATCGCCGTCGGCGTCGTGTATGTCGCGGTCTCGCTCGGCAGCGACCTGCAGCAGGTTCCGGCGAAGAACTTCCTGCCGTTCCTGCTGCTCGGCGTCGCGCTCTTCATCGCGCTCGGCTTCGAGTTCGTGAACGGCTTCCACGACACCGCGAACGCCGTCGCGACGGTGATCTACACCCACTCGATGCCGGCCTATTTCGCAGTGATCTGGTCCGGCGCCTTCAACTTCCTCGGCGTGCTGGTCTCCAGCGGCGCCGTGGCGTTCGGCATCATCACCCTGCTGCCGGTCGAGCTCATCCTCCAGGTCGGCAGCTCCGCCGGCTTCGCCATGGTCTTCGCGCTGCTCATCGCCGCGATCATCTGGAATGTCGGCACCTGGTATTTCGGGCTGCCGAATTCGAGTTCGCATGCGCTCATTGGCTCGATCATCGGCGTCGGGCTCATGAACGAGCTCATGGGCGGACCCAACGGCACCAGCGGCGTCGATTGGGGCCAGGCCGTCGGCGTGTTCAAATCCCTCGGCTTCTCGCCGGTCGTCGGCTTCGTGCTGTCCGCCGTCCTGCTGCTCGTCGCGAAGGTGGCGCTGCCGTTTCCCAAGCTCTACACCGCGCCCGAGGGGGCTGCGCCGCCGCCACACTGGATCCGCTTGCTGCTGATCCTCACCTGCACCGGCGTCAGCTTCTTCCACGGTTCGAATGACGGGCAGAAGGGCATGGGCCTCATCATGCTCATCCTCATCGGCACGGTTCCGACCGCCTACGCCTTGAACCACGCGGTGGGTGCCGATCAGGTGCCGGTCTTCGAGCAGAGCAGCCGTCGCGCCGAGGATGCGCTGGCGGCGCATGGCGGCGCCGGCGACAGCGCCGATCCCCGCAAGGCCGTCACCGACGCGATCCGCACGCGCACCGTGACGCCGGAATCGCTGCCGGCGCTGCGCCTCCTCATTGCCGATATCGCGCGACAGATCGGCCAATACCACTCATTGGCGCAGGTGCCCGCCGCGCAGACGTCCAACGTCCGGAACGACATGTACCTCGCGAGCGAGATGCTCGCCCGCATCGCCAAGGCGGGAGAACCGAAATTCAGCCCGGGCGAGCAGGCGGATCTCAAGACCTACAAGGCGGAGATCGACAACGCCACCAAGTTCATCCCGACCTGGGTCAAGGTCGCGGTGGCGATCGCGCTCGGCATGGGCACGATGGTCGGCTGGAAGCGCATCGTCGTCACCGTCGGCGAGAAGATCGGCAAAACGCACCTGACCTATGGCCAAGGCGCTTCGGCCGAGATCATCGCCATGGCCACCATCGGCGCGGCCGATGTCTGGGGCTGGCCGGTCAGCACCACTCATGTCCTGTCGTCGGGCGTCGCCGGAACCATGGCCGCCAATCGATCCGGTCTGCAATGGTCGACGATCGTCAATATGATCATGGCCTGGGTGCTGACGCTGCCGGCGGCGATCATGCTGGCGGGAGCGCTGTTCTGGATCTTCCGCCACACCTTCTGAGGGGATCGCTTCTCCGGACGAGCGCCCATCATCGCTCTGTCATCGCAACGCTATAGGCTCGGATAGGGCTTTGCCGCGGCGCCCGTGAATCCGGTGCTGCGGCGAGGTCGCGAGGAGAGGGGGGCGAGCCGTCCATGGACAGTTTGCGGGAGGTCGCGGCGCGGCCCGGTCAGCGGGCCGCGGCTTTCGCCGGCCGCTACGATCGCGTGGCTCTGGTGCTGCAGGGCGGCGGCGCCCTCGGCGCCTATCAGGCCGGGGTTTATCACGCGCTGTCCGAGGCCGGCTGCGAGCCGACCTGGCTCGCCGGGGTGTCGATCGGCGCCATCAACGCGTCGATCATCGCCGGCAACAAGCCGGAAGATCGGCTGAACCGGCTGCGGCAGTTCTGGGAGTTAGTCTCAGGCCGCAAGATCTGGGCCTACACGCCGGACGGCGACATGTTCCGGATGCTGCGCAACCATGCGAGCGCCTTCATGACCACAATGCTGGGGCAGCCGGGATTCTTCGAGCCCCGGCTTCTCGGTCCGTGGTTTCAGCCCGCCGGCGCGCCCGCAGCGCTCAGTTATTATGATTCGCGCCAGCTCGCCGGCACTTTGGAGAAACTGATCGATTTCGACCTGCTGAACAGCGGCAGGACGCGCCTCACGGTCGGCGCCGTCAATGTGCGCAGCGGGAATTTCATCTACTTCGACAATGGCAAGGAGCCTCTCGACGCGCGCCACATCATGGCGAGCGGCGCGCTGCCGCCGGCACTGCCGGCGATGAAGATCGCCGGTGAGTATTATTGGGATGGCGGCATCGTCTCGAACACGCCGCTGCAGTATCTGCTCGATCAGGAGGACAATCTCAGCAGCCTCGTCTTTCAGGTCGACCTCTTCAGCGCCCGCGGCTCGCTGCCGCGCGACATGCGCGACGTCATGGGACGCCACAAGGACATCATCTATTCCAGCCGGACGCGGCAGAACACCGATCATTTCCGCAAGGTGCACGCGCTGAAGCGCCGGCTGCGCACCGTGCTCGCGAAGCTCCCGCCCGAGCAGCGCGACGTCGAGGAGGAGCGGTCCCTCGCCGAGCTGTCGCAGATGGCGGCGATCAACATCATTCACCTCATCTATCAGCAGAAAAGCTATGAAGGCCACGCCAAGGATTACGAGTTCTCCGGCACCTCGATGCGCGAGCACTGGGAGGCGGGCTATCACGACACGCAGCGCACGCTCCGTCATCCGGAGTGGCTGTCGCCGCCCGAAACGGCCGACGGCGTCATCGTGCACGATCTGCATCGCGACGACGACATCTGACGCCGGACGGGCGAGGGGAGCAACGCCATGAAGGAGAGCGAGATTCGCGAGCGTGCCTTTGCCATGCCGCTGACCAGCCCGGCCTTCCCGCCCGGGCCCTATCGCTTCGTCGACCGCGAATATCTCATCATCACCTATCGCTCCGATCCCGAGAAGCTGCGCGCCGTCGTGCCGGAGCCGCTCGCGCTCGCGGCGCCCCTGGTCCACTACGAATTCATTCGCATGCCGAACTCGACCGGCTTCGGCGACTATTGCGAGAGCGGCCAGGTGATCCCGGTCTCGTTCCGCGGCCGCACGGGCGGCTACAGCCACTGCATGTTTCTCAACGATCATCCGCCGATCGCGGGCGGACGCGAGCTCTGGGGCTTCCCGAAAAAGCTGGCGAGTCCGAGCCTCAGGGCGGAGATCGACACGCTCGTCGGCACGCTCGACTATGGGCCGGTGCGGGTGGCGACGGGGACGATGGGCTACAAGCATCGCCCGGCCGATCACGCCGCCGTTCAGGCCGCGCTCGCCGCGCCCAACTTTCTCCTCAAGATCGTACCTCATGGCGACGGCACGCCGCGCATTTGCGAGCTCGTCGAATACTATCTCGAGGACATCACCCTCATCGGCGCGTGGACCGGACCGGCGGCGCTCTCGCTCAACCCGCACGCCCTGGCCCCGGTCGCGGATCTGCCGGTGCTCGAAATCGTGTCGGCAACCCACATCCTGTGCCACCTCACCCTCGGGCTGGGCAAGATCGCTTACGACTATCTCGGCTGAGCGAGCCGGTTGCCCCCGCAAGAATATAAAAAAGCGTTCTCCCAAGTTTCGCCTTGCCCGCGAAAGCGGGCATCCAGGAGTTTTGGCCCGATGAGCGGAGCGCCTGGCTCTGGGTCCCCGCTTTCGCGGGGACGGCGGAAAAGACGTTGGGATCGCAGTGTTAAAAAGCTCGGCTCCGTGTGATCGGAGGAGGATCTAAAGTTCGAACGCCTCGTGCGGCTGCGGCATCTCCACGCGTTGCCCGGGCAATTGTCCGGCAAGCCGCGTCATGACCGGCTCTTCGCCATGCACGAGGAAGGTGATCTTGCTGCCCTTGATGCTGCCATGCCAGGCGAGGAGCTCGCGCTGATCGGCATGCGCCGAGAAGCCGTTGATGGTGTGGATGTGGGCGCGGACGGGAACCGCCTCGCCGAAGAGGTTGACCTCCTGGGCGCCGTCGATGATCTGGCGTGCCAAGGTTCGCGCCGCGGCAAAGCCGACGAAAATGACCGCCGCTTCCTCGCGCCAGAGATTGTGCCGGAGATGATGGCGGACGCGCCCGCCGGTGCACATGCCGGAGCCCGCCATGACGATGGCGCCGCCGGTGATGCGGTTGATCGCCATCGATTCCGCCGCTTCGCGCGCGAGATGCAGCCCCGGAAGGTGGAGCGGATCGCGGCCTTGGCGAAAGAGCTGCGCCACCGCCGGCTCCAGGCATTCCGGGTGATGCTCGAAGATCTCGGTCGCGGAGATCGCCATGGGCGAGTCGAGAAAGACCGGGGCGGTGGGCGGCAGCTTGTTCGTCTCGATTCCCTGGTGCAGGAAATAGAGAATCTCCTGCGCGCGTTCGAGCGCGAAGGTCGGAATGACGACATTCCCGCTGCGGCCGAAGGCGTCGCTGATCGCCGCGTAAAGCTCGTCGATCGACGCCGCCAGCGGGCGATGCAGTCGATCGCCATAGGTCGATTCCATGACGATGATCTCGGCGCTCGGCGGCGGTGAAGGCGGGCGCAGCAGCGGCCTTCCGGCATTGCCGATATCGCCGGAGAAGAGGACCGAGCGGGCGCTTGCGCCGTCATCGATCTCGAGCAGAATGCTGGCCGAGCCCAGAATGTGCCCGGCATCGAAAAACGTCGCGCTGATCCCCGGGGCGATCGGCAGCTTCGTCTCATACGACGCCGTCCTGCCGAACCGCTCGAAGCTGTTGAGCGCGTCGAGGAGCGTGTAGAGCGGCGCCGCTGCGCCGTTCGCAGCATGGCCGTGGCGATGGCGCGCCTGCCGTCGCGCCTCTTCCCCTTGCAGATGCGCCGCATCGATCAACACCAGCCGCGCGAGCTCGAAGGTTGCTGCGGTGGCGATCACCTCGCCGCGGAAGCCGCGCTTCGCGAGAAGAGGCAATCGCCCGCAATGGTCGAGATGCGCATGCGTGAGCAGGACGCAATCGATCTCCCGCGCCTCGAAGCCGAACGGCTCGGCGTTTTCCTCGGCGAGCTCGCGGCTGCCCTGGAGCAAGCCGCAATCGATGAGGATACGCCGGCCGTGGCACTCGACGAGATGGCAGGAGCCGGTGACGCCACGATCGGCGCCGTGAAAGGACAGCCTCACGGGCTGTCCGTTGTCATTTCTGGGCCGGCAAGGGCGGGGTCACGCCGACGATCCGGTCTTCCTGCCGGTGCAGCGCGTCGATCTGCTGGTGAATGGCTTTCACCTTCGCCTTATCGGCCTCGCTGAGCTTCTCGTAATGCTCCCGATAGGCGGCGCGGAAAGCCCGCCATTCGCTCGCCACCGACCGCTGCGCCGGCTGCTGGGCAGGTGCCGCGGCCGGCTGGCCGGCCGAGGTCTGGCCATAACTCGCCACCGGCAGCGCCGTCAGGCAGGCGACGGCGAAAACAATGCTCTTGCTGTTCATGATCTCTCCTCAGTGTTGAGATGCGAAACACCACAACGCGCATTGCGGCGGAGGTCGCCGCTATCCCCCGTAACCGATGATCGCCTTGGTTTCGAGGAATTCGTGCAGGCCGAACTCGCCCCATTCGCGGCCATTGCCGGATTGCTTGTAGCCGCCGAAGGGCGCGGCGAAATCGGGGCCGGCGCCGTTGAGGCGCACTTGCCCGGTGCGGAGCTGGGCGGCGACGCGGCGCGCATGCTCGAGATCGCCCGATTGCACATAGCCTGACAGGCCATAGACGGTATCGTTGGCCATGCGGATCGCCTGCTCCTCGCTGTCATAGGGCAGGATCGACAGCACCGGGCCGAAGATCTCCTCGCGCGCGATCGTCATCTCCGGCTTCACATTGGCGAAGACGGTCGGGCGCACGTAATAGCCGCGATTGACGCCGTCCGGCCGGCCGGGACCGCCCGTGACCAACGTCGCGCCCTCGGCGATGCCGGCTTCGATCAGCTTCTGGATCTTGCGGAACTGCGCCTCGTTGACCACCGGGCCGATGCTCGTGCCCTTGGTGTTGGGATCGCCCGCTTTGGTCGCCTCGGCAGCCGCTTTGGCGATGGCGGCGGCCTGGTCGTGCTGCGGGCGATGAACGAACATGCGCGTCGGCGCGTCGCAGGACTGGCCGCTGTTGAGGAAGCAGGCCTGGACGCCGCCCGCCACCGCTTTCTGCAGATCGGCATCGGGCAGAACGATGTTGGCGGATTTGCCGCCGAGCTCCTGATGGACGCGCTTCACCGTGTCGGCGGCGGCCTTGGCGACGGCGATGCCGCCGCGGGTCGAGCCGGTGAACGACACCATGTCGATGTCAGGATGGCTGGCGAGCGCCTGGCCGACGGTCGGCCCGTCGCCATTGACGAGGTTGAAGACGCCCTTGGGCACGCCCGCGTTGTGCAGGACCTCGGCAAAGAGAATGGCATCGAGCGGCGTATATTCCGAGGGCTTCAGCACCATGGTGCAGCCCGCGGCGAGCGCCGGCACGACCTTGCAGGCGATCTGGTTCATCGGCCAGTTCCACGGCGTGATCAGGCCGCAGACGCCGACCGGCTCGCGCGCGATCAGGGTCTTGCCAAGCACCCGCTCGAAGCTGAACTCCTTCAGCACCCCGAGCATCTGCATGAGATGCGCCATGCCGACCGCGGCCTGGGCGCGGCTCGCGAGCCAGGCGGGCGCACCCATCTCCTTGGTGATGGTCTGCGCCAGCTCATCGGCGCGCGCCTTGTAGGCATCGACGATCCGCTGCAGCAGCGCGAGGCGCTCCTCTTTGCCGGTGCGCGCAAAGCCGGGGAAGGCGGCCTTGGCGGCGGCCACCGCGCGCTCGACATCGCGCGCGCTGCCCAGGCTGATCTCCGCCACTTTCTCCTCCGTCGCGGGATTGATCACCGCGAAAACCCGCGGCTCGACCGGCGCGACCCATTCGCCGTTGATGTAGAACTTGGTGAAATCCGTCATGGCGGCAGTCCTTCCCTGGGCGTTAGAGCGCTTCCTTGACTTCCCCCTCTCCGCCCCTGGGGGCGGAGAGGGTTGGGGTGTGGTGGGGGGAGCTTCGAGGGCGCACCAGCCCCTGTCAACCGTCGGCGGCGCGACCCACCTCATCCTAAGTCCTTCTCCGCCCTGAAGGGCGGAGAAGGACTTTACCCCTGCGCCGCGTACCCGCCATCGACCGGGATGGCGGTACCGGTGACGAAGTCGGAGGCGCGGCTCGCCAGGAAGACGGCGATGCCGGCGAGGTCGCCGGGCTCGCCCCAGCGCGCCGCCGGAGTGCGCGCCAGCACGCGCTCATGCAGGCCCGGCACTTCCTCCCGCGCGCGGCGCGTCAGCTCCGTGTCGATCCAGCCCGGCAGCACCGCGTTCACCTGGATGTTGTCCTTGGCCCAGGCGGCGGCGAGCGCGCGCGTCAGCTGCATGATGCCGCCCTTGCTGGCGGAATAGGGCGCGGCATAGGCGCTGCCGAAGAGCGACATCATCGAGCCGATATTGATGATCTTGCCGCCGCCGCCGCGCGCCATCTCGGGATAGGCCGCCTGCGCGCAGACGAAGGCGCTCGAGAGGTTGGTGACGAGCACCGTGTTCCATTCCTGGATCGTGTACTCCTCCGGCTGCTTGCGGATGTTGACGCCGGCATTGTTGAGGAGGATGTCGATGCCGCCGAAAGCCTGCACCGTCGCCGCGACGAGCGAGCGGCAGGATTGCTCATGCGTCACGTCGGCAACCATGCCGGCGACGCGCATGCCCGCCTCGCGCAGCCCGGCGGCGGCGTTCTCGGTCTTCTCCTTGTCGCGCCCGACAATGACCACGGTGGCGCCGGCTTCGGCGATGCCGCGCGCCATGCCGAGGCCGATGCCGCCATTGCCGCCGGTGACGACGGCGACACGTCCCTTGAGATCGAACAGCCGCATGATTTCCTCCTGCACCGGCCGGATGATAGGCTGCCGGTCCGAACCAGGGAAAGAGCAGGGCCGCGATGCGCAGAGGCGGCCGGGGAGGACGGGATGCTTCAATCGAGTCCGATCGCCGGCGATTGCCGGGGGATGAATTTCTTCGCCGGCGATGACGGGCTGCGGCAGCTTCTGCCGCATTACCTCGACGCCAGGACGCTGGCGCATTTCGCGCCGCATTTCGACCGGCTCGGCGCGCTCGCCGGCGGCCGCATCGACGAGCTGGCGGCGATCGCCGACAAGAACCCGCCGCTGCTCCACGCGCGCGACCGGCTCGGCCGCGACGAGGATTGGATCGAATATCACCCCGCCTACCGCGAGATGGAGCGCATCGCCTTCGAGGATTTTGAGTTCCAGGCGATGAGCCATCGCGGCGGCGTTCTGGGCTGGCCCGAGGCGCTGCCGCCGGTTGCCAAATACGTCTGCCAATATCTCTTCGTGCAGGGCGAGTTCGGGCTGATGTGCCCGATCAGCGTCACCGACACCTCGATCCATCTCATCCGCCGCTATGCCGACGCCGCGACCCGCGACTATCTACTCGGGCGCATGCTCACCGACGATCCGGCAGTGCTGTGGAAAGGCACGCAGTTCATCACCGAGAAGGCCGGCGGCTCCGATGTCGGCGCGGTCGAGACGGTGGCGCGGCACAAGGACGGCGCGTGGCGGCTCGAGGGCGACAAATGGTTCTGCTCGCATGCCGATGCCGATGTCGCCTTGCTGCTGGCGCGGCCTGAAGGCGCGGCGGCGGGAACGGCGGGGCTCGCGCTCTTTGCCCTGCCGCGCCGGCGCAAGGACGGCAGCCGCAACGCCTATCGCATCGTGCGGCTCAAGGACAAGCTCGGCACGCGCTCGATGGCGAGCGGCGAGATCCGCCTCGACGGCGCCGAGGCCTATCTCATCGGCCGGCTCGACCGTGGCTTCAAGCAGATGCTCGACCAGGTGAATCTCTCGCGGCTCTCGCATGGCGTCCGCGCGGCGGCGATGATGCGGCGCTGCTTCAACGAGGCGCTCGCCGCTGCGCGCGGGCGCCGCGCCTTCGGCCGAGAAGTCGCGGAGTTCCCGCTGATGCGCCGCCAGCTTCTGAAGCTGATGGTGCCGACGGAGCAGGCGCTGTCGATGTTCCTCTTCACCGCGGCGGCGATGGGCGAGGGGCGCGAGGATCTGCTGCGCGTCCTGACGCCGCTCGTCAAGTTCCGCGCCTGCCGCGACAACATCAAGGTCGCCACCGGCGCCATGGAGGCGCGCGGCGGCAATGGCTATATCGAGGAATGGGTGACGGCGCGGCTCGTGCGCGATGCGCATATCGGCGTGCTCTGGGAGGGCACCAGCAACATCATCGCGCTCGACCTCGTCACCCGCGCCGTCGGCAAGGACGGCGCTCACCGCGCTCTGGCGCAGCGCCTCTCCGAGCGGCTCGGCAGCGCCGCGCTGCCGCCGGGCCATCGCCAGCGCCTCGGGCAGGCGCTCGACCGCGCGCTGCGCCTGGCTGAGGAAGTCGCGCGCGCCGGCGACGAGTCCCACGCGCGCAGCACCGCCACCGCGCTCTACAACGCCGCCAGCGCCGTGCTCCTCGCCGCCGAAAGCGCCCGCGACCCCGCCGATGCGCGTCGCGCCCTGCTCAGCCGCTTCGTCCTTGAGCACCGCCTTTCACCCCGCGACCCCCTCGCGCGCGCCGAAGCGCCATGGGAGTCACAGGCGAGCGACCTGCTCCTATCCGGTAAACCCGTACCGATCTCCGCAGCCGCACCACTGCTGGAATAACCCCTCTCCCGCGAGAGCGGGAGGGACCCGCCGCATAGCGGTGGGAGGGTGAGGGCTGTCGCCCAGTCAGATAGACTCACCACGGAGGCACGGAGGACACGGAGAATAAGTGTTTGGCGCGCTTTGCGCGCCATTGTTCGCTTCTCCGTGTCCTCCGTGTCTCCGTGGTGAATCTTTTGTCGCGCTGCGCCGTCACTCCGCCGGCGACGCGCTGACCGCGTGGCGCAGTGGCATCGGCTTTGCCGCCGGGGCGAAGCGCGCGCAGAGCAGCAACACGCCGGCGATCGCGAGATAGCTCACCGCCACCTCGGGCGAGCGGCCGATGCCGATGGCTTCGCCATGGATGAAGCCGAAGAAGGTGAGCACCGCGCCGACGGCCGCAAACGCCGCGGCTTTGATGAGCTGTCCCTCGATGATGAAGACGGTGATGGCGCCGATCACCACGCCGGCGAGGATGGCGCCGCCGCCCAGGACCTCGAGCCCGTGATAGAGCACGCCGACCGAGGCCAGCTTGTCGAGGCCGACCGTGCCGGCGTTGGTTCCGGCAGCGCTGAGCGCGCCGTCGATCTGCAGCTTTCCCCAGGCGGCGATCTGCGGGACCATCGCCAGGATGATCGCCGGCGCGTGCGATCTGGGCGTCTCCTGAAAGGCCTGCGAGCCGATCAGCATGCCGATATAGAGGAGGATCGGCAGGATCGCGACGACCGGGATCAGCGCCATCATCACGGCGACGATGCCGAGCCAGGAGAGCAGGATCACCATGACGCCGGTGGCGGCGGAATAGCCGATGCGGCCGCCCATCGCCTTCCAGCCGGGATGGCCGATATAGACGGCGTTGATGAAGGGATTGCCCATCAGGCAGCCGACCAGGCTGATGACGCCATCGGCGGTCAGCACCCGTGTCGTCGGGAAGGCATCGCCGGCGGCGGCGGCGCTCTCGACATTGTCCATCGCCTCGACGAGATCGTAGATGCCGAAGGGGATGGCAGTGACCAGGATGGCGCCGAGGAATTTGAACCCGGCGAAGACATGGCCGACGGCCGGCAGCGGGTATTGGAAGCCGAACCCCGCCACGGATTTTGCCAGCGCGGCGAAGCTGAGCCCGCCATAGCCGAGCCCGAAGGCATTGGAGCCCCAGGCGATCAGCGTGCCGGCGCCAATGGCGACGAGGCCCCCCGGTATGCCGCGGAAATAGCGCACGCCGCCGAACCAGTTGGCGAGGATGAGGGCGAAGCAGACGAGGCCGATCACCGGCGTCATCATCATCTGCGAGGCGGGGCTCATGGAGATGAAGGTGATGGAGACGCCGGCGAGCGAGCCGAGCAGGGCGGCGCGTGGCGTGATCTTGCGGATCCAGGGCGCAACGAACCCGCCCGCCATCAGCACGAAGCTCTGCACGAAGACCCAGGTGAGGCCAGCTTCCCAGGCCTGGATGGGATCATGGGTCCTGCTCAGCACCGGCAGCATGATGACGAAGGTGACGACGAACATGTGCGGTACGCTGGTGCCCGAAGGCAGCGCCGCGACGTCGCTGCGCCCGGTCTTCTGCGCGAGGCGGTAGGCGAGCCAGGCGTAGTAGAGGGTGCTGAGGCACAGCATCAGGCCGGTCGCCGGCAGGATGCGGCCGAAGACGAGGGAATCCGGCATCTTCAGCACGAAGCGCAGCAGCCCGGTCAAGGTCAGCACATTCACCAGGATGTTCGTGCCGAAGCCGAAAAAGGCGTTCCAATCCCCCGCGACCCAGATGCGCGGTTTCGTCTCGATCGTCTGAACGTCCCTTGCCATGGGCCCCTCCTTGCGAAATCCCGGCTCGATCCGGCTTGCCGTCACCTCTCGCCCAGCGCTTCGATCAGCGGCTTGGAGCTGCCGACCCAGCCGAAAATGCCGCCCTGCGCCTTGATCATGCGCAGCCCCATCTCGTGGAATTCCGGGAAGTAGGAGCCGACGCAATCCTCGAGCACGAGGCACTCGTAGCCGCGGTCATTGGCCTCGCGTACGGTGGTGTTGACGCAGACTTCGGTGGTGACGCCGCAGACGATCAGCTGCGTGATGCCGCGGTTGCGCAGGATGGCGTCGAGGTCGGTGGCGTGAAAGGCGCCCTTGCCCGGCTTGTCCACCACCGGCTCGCCGGCGATGGGCGCCAGCTCCGGGATGATGTCGTGGCCCGGCTCGCCCTGCACCAGGATCCGCCCCATCGGCCCCACATCGCCGATGCCGGTCTTGAGCTTGCCGCGCGCCTTCTTCGCCGGCGGCAGATCGGAAAGGTCGGGCCGGTGGCCTTCGCGCGTGTGGATGACCAGCATTCCCGCCTGGCGCGCCGCCGCCAGCACCCGTCCCGTCGGTATAATCGCGCGGCGCAACAGCGAGACGTCATTGCCGAGCGCCGCACCGAAGCCGCCGGGCTCGAGGAAGTCGCGCTGCATGTCGATGATGAGGAGCGCCGCGCGTCGCGGATCCAGCACCAGAGGATAGGGCTCGCACGGGATCGTTGGCATGCTCGCTCCAAGTTCCTGGTGCTTCTCGTCGCAAGAGCTATGCCACTCGCCGTGACCTTGTTGTGCCCGCCGCTTAACGCCGCACGCTCAACGACATAACCGCTTCGCCATGGCCGCGCCGTTGCCCAGGAAGCGGGCGCCACTTCCTGCTTTGCATGCAATTGCAGCTAGGCTGACTATTCAAACGGCAGCGCTCGCTCGCACGTCCCTGCGACCCCGCGACCCACCACCCTCGCTTTTGCCTCCCGAATTTGGCACGATGCCGCCATTCCAAGAAGCGGAGCCGTGCAATGAGCTTTACCGTGGGCGGTGGGTTTCCCGATCGCGACCTCGTCTCAAAACTGACCGCTCACATGCTGCTTGAAGTTCAGGCGGTACATTTCAATGCGGAAAAGCCCTTCGTCTTCACCTCGGGCTGGCACAGCCCGGTCTATATCGATTGCCGCAAGCTGATCGCGTTTCCGCGCTTGCGCGGCACGCTGATGGATTTTGCGACCTCGATCATCCTGCGCGAAGTCGGCTTCGAGGTCATCGAGACCGTCGCGGGCGGCGAGACGGCCGGCATTCCCTTTGCCGCCTGGATCGCCGATCGCCTGATGCTGCCGATGCAGTATGTTCGCAAGCAGCCCAAGGGTTTCGGCCGCAATGCTCAGATCGAAGGTTATGTTCGCGAGGAGGCGCGCGTTCTCCTCGTCGAGGACCTCACCACCGATGGCCGCAGCAAGGTGAATTTCTGCAACGCGCTGCGAAAAGCGGGGCTCAAGGTCAATCACGCCTTCGTCATTTTTCACTACGACATCTTTCCCGAGAGCCGTCGGCTCATGCAGGAAATGGACATCAAGCTGATGGCGCTCGCCACCTGGTGGGACGTGCTGCGCGAGGCCAAGGCCGGCAACTACTTCGACGCCCCGACCCTCGCCGAAGTCGAGCGCTTCCTCCACGAACCCGCCGCCTGGTCCGCCGCGCACGGCGGCATCTCGTCTTTCGCCGGTTAGGCTAACCCCTCTCCCCTTGCGGGAGAGGGAGGGGGCCCGTCGCGAAGCGACGGGAGGGTGAGGGGGCGGGCCGCGCCTACCCCACCTCCGCATCTCGCATCGGCAGCAGCTCGAACGGCGCCTCGAACCCCGGCAGGGCCGTCACCCGGTCGGCCCACCCGGAAAGGTATCGCCATCGCGTCAGCTCGAAGCCGCAAACCTGGGCAAAGGCGACATCGCCATAGCAGAAGAGGTCCGCGATCGTCGGCTCGGCGGCGCAGAGATAAAAGCGGTCGGCGAGCTGCGCATCCAATTTCGCCAATCCGGTCTCGGCGCGCTGCCGATGGAATGCGGCGATCGCCGGCTCGATGACGAGCGGCAACAGCTTTCGCTCCATGAGCGAGACGCTGTAGCAGCCATAGACCGGCGGATAAAGCACGTCGACATCCCAGTAGAGCCATTCGCGCACCGCTTGGCTGGACGCCGCGTCCGGCGCCTGGAAGCGGCCCAGCGTCGCCGCCAGATGCTCGAGGATCGCCCCCGATTGGACATGGACGCGGTCCTCGTCGCGGTCGTGCAGCACCGGCACTTGGCCCCACCGCGAGAGCGCCAGAAACTCTGGCGTTCTATGCATTTCCTTCTGGAAGCTCACATACCGGAATAAGAACGGCTCGCCCGAAAGCCGCAGCATCAGCGCCACTTTGTAGGTTGGCAGCGAGTGCGGACTGCCATAGAGGGTGAAGCGCCTCACCGTCGGGCTCCTCAAGGCGAACGCGCGAAGCGCGTTCGACCGCGGCGGCGACAGCGATTGCGCAGCAATCGCGAGAGCCGCACGGTGGCGACTAGCCTCACCAGCCTACTCATACCCCGGCGGCGCGACGAAGCCGCGATACTCCCGCTCGAGCAGCTCGGCGAAGCGGATGCAGGTGAGATCGCCATATTGCGGGCCCGCGATCTGCACGCCGATGGGGAGACCCTCGGGGCTGGTGCCGATCGGCGCCGCGGTGGCGGGGAGATAGACGTTGCAGGTATAGCCCGCCCAGAAGAGCTGATCGGTGCCCGGCACGCGCTTTCCGTTGACGGTGATCATGCGCTCCCAGCGCTCGCCCGCCTGGTCGTGCGGCGGCGCGGCCGTGGCGGCGACCGGGCAGAGGAAGAGGTCGTAGTCGCGGAAGAACGCGGCCCAGGCGAGGCGCATCCGGTGCCGCTCCTCATTGGCGCGCAGCCAGTCGCGATGGCGCAGCGCGTTGGCGCGCTGCATCTGCGCGTAATAGCTCCGATCCTCCGGGCGCAGCGTCTCCACCTCTGCCAGCGTTTGCGCAAAGGCGTCATCGCTCATCCGCGTCGAGGTGGCCGAGCGCAAGAGCTGGATGTAGTTGGCATGGGCGCGCGCCGAATCGATCGCCGGCCGGGCGCGGTCGTTCACTGTCGCGCCCTGCTTCGCCAGGAAATCGGCGAGCTTCTGCAGCTGGTCCTGCACCGTGCGGTCGACCACGGCATTGGAGTCCTCGAGCATCAGCGCGACCTTGAAATCGGCGAGTCGCGCCTGCTTCGGCTTCGGCAGCTCGAGCCGCCAGCCGGCGGCGTCGATCTCGTCCGGCCCTGCCATGATGCCGAGTGCCAGCGCCAGATCGGCGCTGCTGCGCGCCAGCGGCCCGCACACCGAGATGTCGGGCGTGGCGGCGCGCTCGCCCGCCGCATGGCCTTTGGGCGAAACGATCCCCCAGGTCGGCTTGTGCCCCCAGACGCCGCAGAAATGCGCGGGGTTGCGGATCGACGAGCCGATATCGCTGCCGGCTTCGAGCCCGGTGAGGCCGGCGGCGAGCGCCGCCGCCGAGCCGCCCGAGGAGCCGCCCGGCACGCGCGCGAGGTCCCAGGGATTGTTGGTGGTGCCGTAGATCGCGTTGAAGCTCTGCCAATCCGCCAGCCAGAGCGGCACATTGGTCTTGCCGAAGATGACCGCACCGGCGCCGAGGAAGCGCTCGACGGCAAGCGCGTTGCTCTTGGCGATGTTGTCCTTCAGCGCCGGGACGCCCCAGGTCGTCGGCAGGCCGGCGACGTTGTAGGACTCCTTCAAGGTCATCGGCACGCCGTGCAGCGGTCCCCAGCTCTCGCCCCGGGCCAGCGCCGCATCGGCCGCGTCCGCACGCTGGCGGGCGCCGGGCAGGTCGCTGGCGATGATCGCATTGAGCGCCGGATTGAAGCGCTCGACGCGCGCCAGGAAATGCTCGAGCAGCGCGCGCGCGCCGATGCGCTTCTCGCGGATGTCGCGCGCCAGCTCGCCGGCCGAGCGGAAGTGAAGTGCGGTCATGACAGCCTCCGTTGCTCGCTATCTCAGCAATCCGCGCACGGCCGCGGCGATCTGCGCCGGGTTGACCCGGCAGATGTCCTCGAGCGGCGGCGCGTAAGGGATGGGGATGCGCGGCGCGCCCAGGCGGCGCACCGGCGCTTTGAGCTCGCCGAACAGCGCCTCACCGGCGCTGGCGGCGATCTCGGCGCCGAAGCCGCCGGTCTCGACCGCTTCATGCACGATGAGCAGCCGCCCGGTGCGCTTGGCCGAGCTCAGCACGGTGTCACGGTCCCAGGGATAGAGCGTGCGCAGATCGACGATCTCGACGGAGGCATCGCCCTTGATGAGATCGGCCGCGGCCTCGACGGCGCGCAGCATGCCCGACCAGGTGACGACGGTGACGTCCTCGCCGCGCCGCACGAGGCGCGCCTTGCCGAGCGGCAGGGGCGGCGCGCTCTCGTCCACCTCGCCGGAAATGCCCCAGAGATCCTTGTGCTCCATATAGACGACCGGGTCGTCGCAGCGGATCGCCGCTTTGAGCAGGCCGAAATTGTCTGCCGGCGTCGCCGGCGTCACCACGACGAGGCCGGGAATATGGGCGTACCAGGCTTCGAGCGATTGCGAATGCTGCGCCGCCGAGGAGCGCCACATGCCGCTGGGCTGGCGCACCACCAGCGGCACGCGGCCTTGCCCGCCGAACATGTAGCGCGCCTTCGCCGCCTGGTTCACCAGCTCGTCCACGGCGCAGAGCGCGAAATCGGAAAAGCGCATCTCCACCACCGGCCGCGTGCCGACCAGCGCCGCGCCCACCGCCGTCCCCATGATCGCGGCTTCGGAGATCGGCGTATCGAGGATGCGCTCGGGCCCGAACTCTTCGACGAGGCCCTTGTATTGGCCGAAGACGCCGCCGCGGCCGAGATCCTCGCCCAACGCCCAGACCAAGGGATCGCGCCGCATCTCCTGCTGCAGCGCCAGCCTGCCGGCATCGAGATAGCTGAGCGCGCTCATCGGACGGCCTCCACCGGCGCGCCGATATCCTGCACATCGGCCCAGGCAAGGGCGCGGTCGGGCCAAGGCGCGGCGCGCGCCGCGTCGGCCGCCGCCGCCATCTCCTGCTGTGCCGCCTCGACGATGCCGGCGAGGCGATCCTCGCGGACGCCGTTCAGCGTCAGCGCCTCGGCGCAGCGGCGGAGCGGCTCGTCCTGCTGCCTCGCCGCCACTTCCTCGGCGCTGCGATAGGCGGCGACATCGGCGGCGGTGTGGCCCTTCAAGCGATAGGTGCGCGCCAGCAGGAATTGCGGCCCGCCGCCGGCGCGGATGCGCTGGGTCAGCTCGCGCGCCGCGTCGTCGACGGCGGCGACGTCATTGCCATCGACGATGGTGGCGGGAATGCCGAGGCTTGCCGCGCGCGCATCGGGACCGCCGCCGGCGGTGAGCGAGGATGTCCGCGTCGTCGCGGCAAAGCCGTTGTCCTCGCAGACGAACAGCACCGGCAGCGTGTAGATCTTGGCCCAGTTGAGCCCTTCGAGAAACGGGCCGCGATTGATCGCGCCATCGCCGAAGAAACAGGCGACGACGCGGCGCTCGCGGCGCAGCTTCACGCCTTGCGCCGCGCCGACGGCGATGAGGATGCCGGCGCCGACGACGCCATTGGCGCCGAGCATGCCGATGGTGAAATCGGCGATATGCATCGAGCCGCCCTTGCCCTGGCAGGTGCCGGTGGCGCGGCCGAAGAGCTCGGCCATCATCGCCGCGGGCGACGCGCCCTTGGCGATGGTATGGCCATGGCCGCGGTGATTGCTGGCGATGAGGTCGTCGCGCTGGAGATTGGCGCAAACGCCGGTGGCGATCGCCTCCTGCCCGATCGAGAGGTGGATCGCGCCTTTGACCTCGCCCGCTTTGAGCGCCGCTTCCGCCGCCTCCTCGAAGGCGCGGATGCGGTTCATCATGCGGAAATGGTCGAGCATGCGCTCGGCGTCGAAATTCGCCCGTACCGGTCCTGCCATGGCTGCCCTCCCGGCTTGCTTTTTCCCGGTAGCCCGGCCTTTATCCCGGAGTTGCGCCGCCGACAAGGGAGAAACGGCGATGGCAGGGGTGCGCGTGGTCGACAGCATCACCAAGCTCGATGCCAGCGATGCCGGCACGGTGATCGTCGCGGGCTCGCATGGCGGGCTCTTTCCCGCCTATCTCGCCGCGACGTCCCATCTGCGCGGCGTCGTCCTGCACGATGCCGGGCTCGGCCTCGATCAGGCCGGCATCGCCTGCCTCGACTATCTCGACCGCCTCGACATGCCGGCCGCCACCATCGGCCATCTCACCGCCCGCATCGGCGACGGCCAGGACATGGCGGCGCGCGGCCGCGTCAGCCATGTCAACCGCGCCGCCGCCGCGCT
>DATIYL010000073.1:0-2988 GCA_035517635.1 Allostellaceae bacterium
GCCGGTGATCAGGGTCATCGAATTGGCAAAGCGCGGGCCCAGACCCTGGCCGAAGAAGCTCACCCCTTCCGGCAGCACGACGCCGTTGATGCGGTACTGCACGCCGAGATGCTCGTTGCGGACATGGATGCCGCCATTGGCCAGGTTGTCCTGATCCACCCCCGGCGCCTGCAAGAGCACCGTATCGAGCGAGTTGTTTTCCCCGCCGGGCTGCGCCTGGATCGCTTGGTTGGTGATGGTGTAGGTCGACGCGCCGAGCTGCGGCTCGATGCTGAGCCGGGCCGCCTCCAAGCGCTTGGCGATGATGGTGATGTCCTGCTCCGGCTGCTGTGCCGTGACGGCGGGTGTTGCGGCGGCGGGCGCCGCAGCAGACGCGGCGACGAGCGCAACATCGGCAGCGACGCCGCTCTGGGCGGTCACGGTCGCGGGCACGATCGCCGCGACAAAGCCGGTCTTATCCGCGCTCACCGAATATTGCCCTGGCGTGAGGCCGGTGAAACGATAGGCACCCTTGGCATCGCTGACTGCCCTGCCGGCGATGCGGCCGTCGGGCGCCAGCAGCGTGATCGAAACCCCGGCGAGCGGGTGGCCGGCGGCATCGCGCGCAACGCCCTCGACCGTTCCCGCCGCCGGCGTGGCAAGCGCGGCAGCGGCGCCAAGCGCAGCGAAGCTGACGGTGACGGCGAGGCTGGCGAGAAAGGCGTGACGAAATGCATGAGTTACACGACTAGCGGCGCTGCGGCGCTCCATGAGCTTACCCTGTCCCAAAGGATCGACAATCGCGTCATGCGCCAAGGCATGACGGTTGGATTTGGTCGTCGGTCGATCTCAGAGGGCGGGCGGCGCCCGAGTGCGAAAGAGGAGATAGAGCGTGGCGGCGCTGCGACTTCTGCGCCGGCAGACGTAGCTCCGCGAAATGCTCGGGCTGCCCGGCGAGCGGCACGACGTCCGGCGGCACGGTGCTGTTGGCGAGCTGCAGGCTGAAGCAGAGGGCGCAATCGTCATGGGCGAGAGCCGCCAAGCCCACCGGCGTGGGCGGTCTCGACGGATCGGCCGACAAGGAACCCGAAATCATCGGCGTGGAAAGGGCCGGCCGTGACGAGCAGCTGTAGCCCGAGCGCAGCGATCGACAGCCAGACGCCCTGGCGCCGCGCCCGCTCCTTCGCCCTGCGCCCGAACCCGCTTTCTGCGCGCATCGCCCCCCAGCGCCTCAGCTAATTATTATGATATAACATAACATTTAAGGCGGCAAGCTCGCGGTCACCCTCGCCCCTTGGCGTGGTTGAGAGTGAATGGGAATAAAGGGCGTGCTCTAGCCCTCGCGGTTGACGGACCTGCTCGCTCGTTCTATGGTTCGATGGAATGATCGATGACGACCTCACCTGTGAACAGCGGGATCACACGCCGCCTACGGCGATTTGGCTCCCACTTCGGCGTGACCTGGAGACCGCCGCGGAGATGTTTCGCGCGTTGGCCGATCCGTTGCGCCTGCGGCTGCTCTCACGGTTGGCTGTCGGAGAAGCATGCGTCACGGAGTTGGCGGCGCTCGAGGGCGACAAGCTAACGACGATCTCAGCGCGGTTGCAGGCGCTGCACGGCGCGAGGCTTGTCAAGCGGCGGCGCGACGCGAGGCACGTCTTCTATGCGCTGGCGGACGAGCACGTACTGCTGCTAGTCCAGAGCGCGATCGGTCATGCCACCGAACGGACCGCCGCCGACCAGGCGCCGGTCAACATCAAGGAGACGAAATGATGAGCGCGTGCAGCGAGACCAGGCACTCGAACCATCCCCACAAACACGGCTCCGGTTGCGGGCACACCGCGGTTAAGCATGACGCCCATGTCGACTACTTGCACGACGGGCATCTGCACCATGTGCATGGCGATCACGTCGACGAGCACGTCATCCCCGTGAGCTCCGGCAATCCGAGCGCCTGCACCCCACAGCATCGCTGTGGCGGGCACGCCAGCCAACACAAGCACGGCGCCCAATGCGGCCATGAGGCGGTTCCGCATGGCGACCACGTCGACTATCTGGTCGAGGGGCATCTCCATCACCCGCACGGCGACCACTGCGACGATCACGGCACGCTCGCGCGAGCCTGACCACATCTCGGCTGGTCAATCTGCGGCGGCCACGAGCTGGCAGAACCCAGATGAGGACCGAGCGCATGTCGCTGAGGGCGGAGGACCAAGGTGAAATCGACCCGCGAGCACGCGTAGGCTGGGCATCGCATTCCCGATATTCTTCGCGCCGCTCATACGCCGCCGGCATTTCAGCTTCTGGCACGGAGCCGCGGTAGCGCGAGCGCACGGACAGTTCCGCTGTCGAATGGAAGGCGGCCATGCTGCGGGCTCAAAGCGGACATCGGCCATACGCGCGCCTCCTCGAGGTCATCACCGATCGCGCCCATCCCGAGCATCGCGAGACCTTGACTTGGTGCGGCGGCCGCATCGATCCGAAGCCTTCAACCTCGACCGCGCCAATCGCGACATCAAAGCGACACTTCGTCCGAACCTCCGCATCCGCTACCGGCAGTGACCGGCCACGCTCATTGTCTGTCAATCGGCCTCCAATTTCCGGTTTGGTGCCGATTCACATTTGCCTGTCGCGCGCGCTTGAAGCGGTCACAGCGGAAGGCGCGCCGGGTGGCCGCCGCTATGTTGAACAGGTCATTTTGCGGACGCGATTCCGAAGCGTCGACGCCTTTAACGCCAGCGCGACGCAGCTCGCGGTGCTGCGCGCGGCACAGGCCGAGGTGTTGAAGGAAGCCGCCGCGCGGCACGCTTGCCTTCTTACTGCTTAATCGCCTCCGCTCCTATTTCGGCAGAGACGGCGAGCCTGGACGACGTAGGCGATGCGTGACGGCTTGTTGCGCATGGTTTGCGAACGGTAGATTCGCGTTGGGATGATTCTGCGCACGCCCGGAATGACGCCAAGCACGAAGCGCTCGACACCACGCTGCCTTGAGATCCGCCAGTCTACGGT
>DATIYL010000074.1:0-35613 GCA_035517635.1 Allostellaceae bacterium
CCGGTCGCGTGCAGCGGCGGCCGTCTTGGCGCGGGCGATCACATAAGAGCCGCTGCCGTCGAGACGTGCCGTCCAACCCGGCTCGACGACGATCGTCGTCGTCAGCTCTTCGATGATCGCCGGTCCCTTGATGACCGCGCCGGCGCCGAGCCGGGCGCCGTCATAGACGGGTGTCGGCTGCGCGCGGCCGGCGGCCGAGAAGATGGCTTTGCGCCGGCCCTTCTGCGCCTTCACCGCGGGTGCGGCCTTGCCGATCCGTGGCGGCTTCGGCTTTTCGACATGGCCGTAGAGCGTGCTCTCGAGGTTGACGATCTCGACGGCGCTGTGCGGTTCGGCGTAGGTGTAAAGCTCGGCATGCCGGCGATGGAAGGCGTTCTTCACCTTTTCGATCGACTTGCCGTCGATCTCGAAGTGCCCGATCTCCACGGTGCATTCATGCACCTGCCCGACATAGCGCATGTCGAGGCTGCGCCGGATCTCGATTCGGCCGCTCGCGAAGCCGTCCGCTTCCAGGTGCTTCACCCCCTCGGATTCGATCTGCGCGAAGAGCTCGTTGATCGTGCCGCATGACGATGGATCGTCGAGCCGCATGGGGCTCGTCGCCAAATAATTGTATTTGACGTCGGAGATGATCTGACCGAAGGCGCAGAGGCCGGAGGCGAGCTTCGGCAGGATGACGGTGTCGATCCCCATGTCCTGCGCCAGCGACGTGATGTGCGCCGCGGTCGCGCCGCCGGCGCCGACCAGCACGAAATCGCGCGGGTCATAGCCGCGCTCGACCGAGACGCGCCGGATGCCGTTCACCATGTTGCTGTTGACGATGGTGTAGATGCCATAGGCGGCCCGCTCGATCGAGATGCCGAGCGGATCGGCGACGGTCTTGATGGCCTGGCGCGCCTTCTCGCGGTCGAGGGGCAGACGGCCGCCCAGCAACCCGTCCGGATTGAGATAGCCCAGCACCAGATTGGCATCGGTCACCGTCGGCAGCGTCCCGCCGCGGCCATAGCAGGCAGGCCCGGGATCCGCGCCGGCGCTCTGCGGCCCGACTTGCAGCAATCCCATCGCGTCGATCCAGGCGATGGAGCCGCCGCCCGCGCCCAGCGTCTCCACCTGGATCATCGGCACGCCGATGCGGTAGCGCAGGAAATCGATGTTCTTGTTGGTGTTGGTGAGGCCGTCCTTGGTCAGCGTGATGTCGAAGGACGTGCCGCCCATGTCGATGGTGATGACGCTCTTTTTCTTGAAGGGCGCGGCGACGAAGAGGCCTGCTTGCGGCGCCGAGGCCGGTCCGGAGTTGATGGCGTAAACCGAGCGGTCCGACATCACCCGGCCGATGGCGAGACCGCCGTTCGACTGGAAGTAGCGCACGGGATAGCGCGCCCCCAATCGCCGGAAATAATCGTCGATCGCCGTCACATAGCGGCCGAGGATCGGCGCCAGATAGGCGTTCACCACCGCCGTCGAGGTGCGCGTGTACTCCCGTACCTGCGGATAAAGCGCGCTTCCCACGGTGAGCGCCGCGTCGGGCAGCAGCTCGCGTACGATCTGGGCGGCGCGCCGCTCGTGGCTCGGGTTGAGGACGGACCAAAGGAACGAGATGGCGACCGTCTCGATGCCCTCTTGGCGGAAGAACGCGCAGGCGTTGCGGACATCATCTTCGTTCAGCGGCGTCTTGATCGAGCCATCCGAGATCACGCGCTCGCGCACGCCCTTTCGCAGATAGCGCGGCACGAGCATGACGGCGGCCGGATAGTCGGGGTCGTAGCGGTAGCCATCCTCCTTGTGGCCGAGCCGGATCTCCAGCGAATCCTCATGACCGGCGGTGCAAATGAGACCCGTTTTCCCGCCCTTGTGCTGGATCAGCGCATTGAGGCCGACGGTCGTGCCGTTGATGCAGAGGTCGCAATTCGACACGATCGAAGCGGCGCTCTCGCCCAGCTCCGCGCTGATCAGCCGCAAGCCGCTGTCGATGGCCTGGGTCGGGTCGGAGGGTGTCGACAACACCTTGAAGAGGCGGACATCGCCGCTTCGATCGGCGAGGACAAAATCGGTGAAAGTGCCGCCGGCATCGATGCCGAGCCGATATTTGGTGCGCATGACTGCGATCCTCCGTCGCTCAGGCGACGCTCGCGAGCACGCGCGCGCGCAGCATGCGGGTCGCCGCCATGTCGACGGCGAGCGAGGCCAGATCCTGGATGACGACGCCGTAATCCTCGCGGGCGCCCGCGAGCGAGACCAGCCCGTTGCGGACATCCGCGACCACTTTTTCGACCGGCCGCTCGAAGGGATTGCCGTAGCCGCCGCCGCCGGGATTGAGGTTGGTGACGGTCTCGCCCGGCTTCAGCGTCTCGATCACGTTCTTGCGGATCGTCTCGACCCGGCCGCCGCGCCGTACTTCGAGGCGGCCGACCTTCCTGTCGACGAGTTTCGAGAACGCGCCGGCGGCGCCCATCGCGGGAATGCGGCGGCCCTCGCCAAAAGTGATGAACGTCATGTCGCGGTCGAGCGGCTCGACCTCCCAGGCCGTCCCCGAGCCGCCGCGAAACTTGCCGGCGCCGCCGGAATCCTCGACCAGCGAGTAGCGGTGAATGACGATCGGATAAGAATATTCGAGGAGCTCGACATCGCCGGAGGTCAAGGCGCCGAAACAGCATTCGGGCCCGCAGGCGTGCCAGCCATCCTGCTGCGGCGTCGCGCCGGCGCCCGAGATGATGGTCGCCAGCACCATGGTCACGTATTCCTCATTGTTGCGCGAGTCCCAGCCGGAGATGTTGAAACCGTTCGAATGCCCCCATGATGCCGACACTTTCGACGGCACCGCCTTCTCGAAGGCGAGCCGCACCGCGTCGGTGAGCGTCTCCATCGGCGTCGTCGTGCAGTTCATGTGCGGCGCCGGCTCGACCGCGTTGCAGATCGTCCCCTTCGGTCCGAAATCGACCGTGACGCAGCGATAAAGCCCTTCGTTGTAGGGCGGTGGCAGCTGCGCGAACATCATCAGGCCGAGATAGACGCCGGAATGCGAGTTTCCCTCATAGGAATTGATGAAATAGGGGATCTGCGGCGGGCTGCTGATGGCGATGTGGCAGGTGTCTCGCTTGATCGTGACGGTCGCCCTGATCTCGAAATCGCCATGTCCATGGCCGGCGTCCTCGAGTATCGCCGTCCCTTCGTAAGTGCCATCCGGCACCGCCTTGATCAGCGTCCGCATGTGCCGGTCGGCCATGTCGAGCAGCTCGGCAATGCAGGCATCGACCTCGGCGACGCCGTATTTCTCCAGCATGGCGATGAGGTTGCGCTCGCCCACCTGGCACGCGCCGATCAGCGCGTTGAAGTCGCCTTCCTGGTCGCGACGCGCCCGGATGTTGGCAAAAATCAAATTGAGCACGTCGCGCCGCGGCGTGCCGCGATCCCAGATTTTCACCGGCGGGATGCGCAGGCACTCGCCGTAGATCTCGGTGGCGTTCGGGTTGTAGCTCGCCGGCACCGGTCCGCCGATATCGGTGAGATGGCCCTTGCAGACCGTCCAGTAGCGCAGCTTCCCCTTGTAGAAGACGGGCTTGTACATGCACACATCGATCGCGTGGCTGCCGCCGAAAGCGGGATCGTTGTGCAGGATCAAATCGCCGTCACGGATGTCGTCGCCGAAATAGGCGGCGACCGCCTTCATCGCCGGAATGAGGGAGCCGAGATGGATCGGGATGTCCTGACCCTGCAGGATCATCTCGGGGACATGGTTGAAGAGAGCCGTCGAGTAGTCGTGCGCGAGGTTGAAGACGCTCGACCGCGCCGTCTTTTCGAGCGACAGCGTCATCTCGCGTTGTGTCGTCTCCAGCATGCCGCGAATGACGGACAGGGTGATCGGATCGACTTTGCGCGCCATTGTTATCCTCCTTCTTCCCCCGACGCCGGCGCCGCCGCTCGTGCGACGCGGGTCGCGTTACGCCAGCGTCCGCCGGAGCTGCTCGATACGCGCATTGCGTTCGCGCCGCGCCGCCAGCGATGCCGCCATGTCGACGGCGACAAACCGCGTCGGCATGTTCGGCTGCAGCTGTCCGATCAGATCCATGTCGGCGGAGATCACCGTGCCGATCATGAAATAGCCGCCGCCGGAAACCGCATCGCGATGGAGCACGATCGGTTCCGTTCCACCCGGCACCTGGATGGAGCCGTAGGGATAGCAGCTGTCGACGATGTTGGAGGGGTCCGAGCCGGCGCCGAAGGGCTGCTCGCGCGGCTTGAACGCAAGCGCATGGCCGCCGCGGAAGCGATAGCCGATGCGGTCCGCCTCGGGCGCCACCTTCCAGGTATCGCGGAAGAACTGCTCGCCGGCAGCTTCGGTGAGGCGATCCCAATAGAGGCCGGTGAGGACGCGCAGCTCCGCCGGGCTGGGCACGGCGCGGCGCAGCGCCGGCGCGACCGAACGGCCTTCCGGAGCGGCGCGCTTGGCGGCGCCCACCTGCACGACGTCCCCCGCCGTTAGCGCGCGCCCCTCATAGCCGCCGAGGGCGCCCAGCAGATAGGTCGAGCGGCTGCCGAGCACCGGCGGCACGTCGATACCGCCGGAGACCCCGATATAGGCCCGGGCGCCGCTTTTCAGGAAGCCGAAGGAAAGCACCTGCCCCGGCTTGACGCGGAAGGCCGTCCAGCCCGGCTGCTCGACGCCGTCGAGCTTGGGCGGCAGCTCGGCGCCGGTCACCGCGACCAAAGCCGCCGCGGTGAAGCGCAGCTCGGGCCCCATGAACACCGCTTCGAGAACGGCATCGCCCTCCGCATTGCCGACCAGCAGATTGGCGGCGATCACCGCGTATTGATCCATGCCGCCGGAGAGCGGAATGCCGAGATGGTAGTAGCCGGGACGGCCGAGATCCTGCACCGAGGTGGACAGCCCAGGCTTGACGACCTCAATGGCCATGAAGGACCTCCAGCAGCTGGGCGTTGTAGCCGGCGGGGTCGCGATGGAAGGCGTCGAGCGAGAAAGTCACCGGCTTGATGAGCGGATGGAAGCGGCCGGCTTCCGCCTTCTTCACGTCGTCATCGTATTCGGTCCGGTCGACGGGCCGGAACTTCACGATGTCGCCGGGCCTGAAGAAGATCATGAACTCGCGGAGATAGCTGATCTGCTGCTTCGGATCGTAGATCGGCATCGGCGTGATGCCGAACATCTGATAGCCGCCGGCGCCGCGCACGGAGTAGATGCAGCCGAAGCAGCCGCCATGGCCGATGGTGAGCCTCGGCGTGTCCGTGCGCGGGCGCAGATATTTCGGTACCTGGATCTGCTTCGCGCGCTCGACCATCTGATAGAGGAAAGGCAGACCGGCGACGAACCCGACCATCGAGACGAACCAGGGCGAGCCGGCATGGGCGGCGACGAAATCAGCGACGCTGCCATAGCTGTTGACGCGGGCGGCATATTCGAGATCGGTCGATTTGGGATCCTGATGCCGCTCGCGAAAGCGCATCAGCGTCTCGCGCGTCCAGGGATCGTCGTAGAACACCGGGATCTCGATGATGCGCGTCTCGATCGTCGGTTCCGACTTTTCGGCGGCGGTCTCGAGCGCCTTGATCTCCGCCATCATATCGTCGGGCGCAATGACGTCCGGATCGAACTTGACCTGCAGCGAGGCGTTGGCCGGACAGATCTCGGTCACGCCCTTGATGCCGGCCTCGCGGATGGCACTGGTGAGCGACAGGCTCTTGAAGAAGGCCTCGAGCGACATTTCCTCGTCGCACTCGACGAACACGTGCTCGTCGCCGCCGAAGGAATACCGGGTCTTCATCGCCATGACGCCTCCTCAGCTCGCCGCCGCAGCGACGGGATTGCTCGCCAGCCAGGTCTCCAGCCATCGCGTGTGGAACCGCAGCGCCGCGACCTCGGTATCGACGGCGAGCGCCTTGTGCAGAGCGATGGTGGTATGGATGCCGTCGATGCGCATCGCGGCGAGCGCCTGCTCGAGACGCCGGCGCGCCGCCGCTCTCGTCTCGCCCCAGACGATGAGCTTGCCCAGCAGCGAATCATAGAAGGGCGGCACCACGTAGCCCTCGTAGAGCATGGTGTCGAAGCGGATGCCATCGCCTTCCGGCAGGCTCAGCCGCGTCACCTGCCCGGGCGACGGCGCGAAGCCGCGCGCAGGATCCTCGGCGCAGATGCGGCACTCGATGGCATGACCGCGGCGACGCACATCGCTCTGTCGCAGGCGGAGCGGTTCGCCGGCGGCGATGCGGAGCATTTCCTGCACGAGATCGATGCCGGTGATCATCTCGGTCACGGGGTGCTCGACCTGGATGCGCGTATTCATCTCGATGAAGAAAAATTCGCCGCTGGTTTCGTCATAGAGATATTCGAGCGTGCCGGCGCCGCGATAGGCCGTCGCCCGCGCGAGATCCGCCGCCGAGGCGCAAAGCCGCGCGCGCGTCGCGTCGTCGAGCACGGCGGCCGGCGCCTCTTCCCAGACCTTCTGCCGCCGCCGCTGCAGCGAGCATTCGCGCTCGAACAGGTGGATGGCGTCGGCGCCGTCGCCGAGGACCTGCACCTCGACATGGCGCGCCCGCGCGATGAAGCGCTCGAGATAAAGCCCGCCATCGCCGAAAGCGGCGAGGGCTTCGCCGGACGCCTGCGGGATCAGCTGCTCCAGCTCGCTCTCGGAATGAATGACGCGGATGCCGCGGCCGCCGCCGCCGGCCGCCGCCTTGATCATCAGGGGAAAGCCGATGTCGCGGGCGAGATCGCGCGCCTCGGCGATGCCGGTGACGCGGCCTTCACTGCCGGGAACGGTGGGAACCCCGGCCGCCGCCGCGATGGCGCGCGCCCTGGCCTTGTCACCCATGCGCCGGATGGTGTCGGGGCGAGGACCGACGAAGGTCAGGCCGGCGCTTTCGACCGCCTCGGCGAAATCGGCATTCTCCGAAAGAAATCCGTAGCCGGGATGTACGCCGTCCGCGCCGCTTTGTTTGGCCGCCGCGATGATGGCATCCCTGTTGAGATAGGATTTGCTCGCTTGCGGCGGCCCGATCTCGACCACCTCGTCGGCCAGTTTCGCCGCCAGCATCGACCGGTCCGCGGCGCTCACCGCCTGAACCGTGGCGATTCCCAGCGCCTTTGCCGCGCGGTTGATCCTCACGGCGATCTCGCCGCGGTTGGCGATCAGCAGCTTTCCGATGGGCATCGCGCGTCTCGGGGCCGCTCAGCCGTCGATCTCGAGCAGCGGCTGCCCCGCCATGATCGCCTCCTCGTTCTCGGCGACGAATTTGATCACGCGGCCTGCCTCTTCGGCGACCACCGGCGTGAAGGTCTTCATCACCTCGATCAGCCCGATCGTGTCGCCGACGGCGATCATGTCGCCCTCCTTCTTGTAAGGCGGCTGGTCGGGAGCCGGTCGGCGGTAGAAGACGCCGGGGAGCGGGGCGTGGACTGTCTTGAGGGCCATGGAGGATCACCTGCTCGGGCTCGCGACCCCTGCGCCCGGGGTGAGACGGGGCGGGACCGACGCGGGTTCGTTGATCAGGATATGGCGCTGTTGACATATGTGATGTCAAGACTCGCCTTAACGCGCCAATCGGGCAGAGGATACCAAGCAGGGGAAAGGCGCCAATCGCAGACGTCAGAACGCGGACGGGAAGTCGTGCAGAGGCACGATGGCTCTATGTCTGCTCGTCCTCTGCTTGCGCCCGCCGAGCGGAGGTTTTCGGCAGGCCCCCGGTTCTTGCGCGCCCTATCCCGCATCGCAATCCTTGCGTAAGGAAATCGCGAGCGCGGATCTATAGTATGTCCAGGGCAGGTCAGGGCAAAGTGCCGCCATGAGAATCGTCGCCTGGGTGATCACGCTGCTCCTCTTCATCGCCGGCATCGCCTGTGCGGTGGACGCGCTGACCACGGCGCACAGCGTCTGGCTCAGCATCCCGATGCTCATCTTGTCGGGCGTTCTCTTCGGCCCGGGGTTGATCCTGCTCGCCGCATTGCTCGGGCTTTACCAGTTCGCCATCGAGGTGAACGGTCATCGGCTCGAGGTTCGCAAGCGCGAAGAGCCGTGATGCTTGTCGGGCCGGGATCGCGATCGAGCCCGCGACCGCCCGGAGGGCGGTAAATTCGCCCTTAACAGCGGCGTCGCAATCCTGACGTTCTCTGCCGTCTTTACCGATTGGCAACACCCCCAACTCTATTGTCTCTGGGTTGCCAGGCAATGAGGGCTAGCAAGAGTGCATGTCGGACACCTCAGGGCGAGAGCCGGCGAATGCCGTGCTTGCGCGAAGATCGAGACGGACCCGGCCCTGCGCGACGACCTGCTCTCCCTTGCCGATGACTACGACATGATGGCGAACGAGCTTGCGGCGTCGGCGACGAAGCGCGCATCGATCTCGGCAGAGGCCGGTCAAAGCGCAACAGATGCTGACGGCGACGCGCGCTACGAGGATTAGAGGTGGGTTCGGGAACTCTTTCTTGGTTTTCTGCGGCGTGAGCTGAACGCTTCAGCTCCAGGTCGGGGGGTGGTGGTCGAATGGCCCGGCGCCTCTTCCGGGTGGGCAGTACAGGCAGGCGTCGTGCGGTCTCGCGGTTTCTGCGAATGCAGCTCTCGCGCAGGCTCACGGCGTACAGCGTGCTGGTTCTCGTCGTCCTCCACGGTGCGAACGCGATCTTCATGGCCAAGCTGATGCAATCGGCTGAAACCGTTGCGGCGCAGGCGATGCAGTCGCGCGCGACCCTGTTGGCCGAGCATGCCAGCCGCTCGATCGGCGGCATCGACCTCGCGCTCGAAGAGATCGTGTCCAAGGAAGCCGCCGATCCCGAGCTGGGACGGAGATCGGTACCGCTACACATGCTTCTTCATGAGACGGCAGCGCGCCTCCCGCAGGTAAAGGCGATCACCATCCTCGATCTCAATGGCGTCATGATCCAAGATTCGCGGCACTATCCGGCGCCGCATTTCTCCTACGCCAACTATCCCGGCTTCGCCGAGCAGAAGAAATGGCGCGGCGTCGGCCTCTTCATCGAGCCTCCATCGCTCTCGAAGGTCGACGGCCATCCTTATTTCGTGCTGACCAGACCCATTCTCGATAGCGACGGCGATCTGCGCGGCGTCATCGTGGCGCTGGCCGATCCGACCTACTTCATGAGCTTCTACGGGCAGAACGCCGACGTTGGCATGGCGGCGCTGGCGAAAGAAGATGGCGCGGTACTGGCCGCGGTGGTGGCGCCGCAGCACAGCCACGCCCTCATCGGCATGGATGTCCTCCGGTTTCTGAACCTCAACCCGGGCTTCCTGTCGTTCGTGCAGCCAGTTTCGGGGCTGCCGCTGAAGATCGTGGTCACCACCCCGCCCGTCTGGATGCAGCCCTTTTTCCGCACCTATGCGGCGGCCGATCTTCTGTTCATGGCGATGCTCACGCTGTTGGTCGCGCTGGGAACCGCCAAGCTGGTGCGCGAGGCGAATGCGCGCGAGCGCGCAGCGCAGGCCGAACGCAGCGCCCGGGAGCGTGCGGAGGCGGCGGACCGCGCCAAAAGCGCGTTCCTCGCGACGATGAGCCACGAGCTGCGGACGCCGTTGAACGCCGTCATCGGCTTCGCCGAGCTCATCGACCAGGAAGCCTTCGGGCCGGTATCGGCGCGCTACAAGGAATATGGCGGCCTCATCGTCAAGAGCGGCCGCCACCTGCTGAAGATCATCAACGACATTCTCGACCTCGCAAAGCTGCAATCCGGCAAGACGGAGCTGGCGCTCGAGCCCGTCGACCCGGCCCTCAGCATCCACGAGGCGGCGACGCTGCTGGCGAACCGGGCGGCGGAGAAAGGCGTGCTGCTGCGGCACGAGCCCGATGCCGGGCTCCCGCCGATCGCGGCGGACAACACGCGGTTGCACCAGGTGCTGATCAACCTGCTCTCCAACGCCATCAAATTCACGCCCGCCGGCGGGACCGTGGCGGTGCGCGCCTGGCGCGCTTCATCCGGGGTCGTCATCGAGGTCGCCGATACCGGCATCGGCATCGCGCCCGGGGATCTCCCCAAGGCGCTCGAGCCTTTCGGACAGGTCGAGAACGCCATTACCCGCACCTATGAGGGCACCGGTCTCGGCTTGCCCCTGGCGAAGAACCTCGTGGAGTTGCACGGCGGCAGCTTTGAGATTGCCAGCGAGGTTGGGCACGGGACGGCAGTGCGCGTCACTTTTCCTTGCAGCCACGCGGCGCCGGCGCTGCTCACGCCTGCGGCCGCGCGAGCGAAAGCGCGGAATGTCGCATGAGCCCGCGCGCGCGACACGCGATCCTGGCTGCGGCCCTGATGGGTGGCTGCCTCGCCTTGGGGTCGGCGGCGGCGCTCGCCGGCGTCCGCTCGACCGAACCGATCGACATCGCCGTCATCGGTCCCTACACCGGCGGCTCGGCCGATATGGGCATCAGCATGCGCCAGGGCGTCGAACTGGCGACGGACGAGATCAATCGCGCGGGCGGCATTCTCGGCCGGCCGATCGTGCTGATCGAGCGCGACGACGAGGCGCATAACGAGCGCGGCGTGCGCATCGCGCGCGAGATGACCAAGACCGATCCGGTGACGGCCGGCATCGGCATCATCAACACCGGGGTGGCGCTGGCCGCCGCCCCTTATTTCGAGCAGGCGGAGATCCCGCTGATCGTCAGCGTCGCCACCGGGGCCACTATCGCACAGGAGTTTGCGCCGCCGGAATATGATAAGAACTACGTCTTCCGCTTTGCCATGAGCACCGCCATCGAGGCTCCGGCGATCGTCGCGGAAGCGGTGCGTCGCGGTTATCGCCGTCCCGCCATCCTGTCGGACGCCACGAGCTATGGCCAGGTGGGACGCCACGATCTGATTGCGGCGCTCGCCCGGTACGGGCTTGAGCCGGTTTCGATCGAGAAGTTCAACATCGGCGACACCGACATGACGGAGCAGCTGCGCCGTGCTCGCGCTGCCGGCGCCGATGTGCTGCTGACCTACGGCATCGGCCCGGAGCTTGCGGCGATTGCACGCGATCGGTCGGCGCTTGCCTGGACCGTGCCGCTGATCGGCAGCTGGACCTTGTCGATGTCGAGCTTCATCGAAGGCGCCGGGCCGAGCGGCGTCGGTGCGACCATGCCGGAAACCTTCATCGAAGAGGCGCGCACCCCGGCTCAGGCGGCTTTCCTGAAGGCCTTTGCGAGCAAGTTCGGACCGCATATCGCCTCGCCCATGTCGGCGGCGCAGGGATATGATTCGATGCGCGTGCTCGCCGCGGCGATCGCAGAGGCGCGCTCGACCGATGGACCGAAGATCCGCGCGGCGCTGGAAGATCTCCGCCATCCCGTCGCCGGAGTCGTCAAGACCTACGAGCATCCCTTCGATCCCGCCGATCACGAGGCGATTCTGCCGACGGATATCGTTTTCGGCGTCGTCGCGGCGGGACGCGTGATACGCGCCAGCGTCGTCTCGCTGTCCGCTGCCCCCGCGGAGTAGACGGGACCGCCCTCTGTCGCATTTATCGCTGTGCGCGACGCAGGGTAAAGATTCACCACGGAGCCACGGAGGCCACGGAGAACTGAAGAACGCCTGCCTGCGCGAAGCGGAAGCGGCTTCGCTTCGGCGAGGGCAGGGCGCGCTTCGCGCGCCCAACGCTTATCCTCCGTGTCCTCCGTGCCTCCGTGGTGAATCTAAATTGGCGGCCGGCGCGCCGTCAGGGGGCGCGCTGCCACTCGCGGACGAAGGCTTCGAGCTGGTCGCGCTCGAGGTCGGAGACGGCCGAGAGCGACATCCCGCCGGCGGTCCAGTGAATGACGTTGTAGCCATCGTGAGTGGCGTTGGCAGGGGCGACCGGTCCGTTGGCTTCCGGCCAGACGAAGAGATCGATCAGGTGCTTGCCGCGCGAATAGGCGAGCGCCGCGACGGGATGGCCGCGCAGATAATCGAGGCGGCCGCCGATCAAGGGAAAACCTTGGGCCGCGAGATTCTTGACCGGAGGGGCGAAGTCGAGCTTGCCGTCGAACCACGGCTTCACCGTGTGCTGGTCGGTCGACAGCACGTCCGTGAGATGACCCGGCTGCAGCGCGCGCACATGGTCATCCACCAGAGATCCGACGATGCCCTCCTGTTGCGGCGGCATCACGGCAAGCACGATCGCTGCCGCGAGCGCAGCGCCGATCGAAAAGCTTGCCGCCTCGCGCCAGCGATAGGACCAGCGGCGCGGGACCCCCACGGGGGCGGTGCCGACGCGCGCCTCGATGGCGCGGCGAAGCTCCTCCGGCGCGCGATGACGGCTCGCGCCGCGCATCGCCTCGCCCGCGGCGACGAGCGTCGCCCAGTTCGCGCGGCATTCCGGACAATTGGCGCGGTGCCGGGCGAGCTCGGCCGATTCCGCCGCGTCGAGTTCGCCGTCGAACTCCGCCTGAAGCAGCAGGGCCTTGTCGCAATTCCCGCCGGTCATGACTTGTCACCCCGCTGTGCCGCTTGGACGAGCAGACGCCGCGCGCGCCACAGCCGCGACATGACCGTGCCGATCGGCGCCGAGGTCACTTGCGCGATTTCGCGGTAGGACATCTCCTCGATTTCGCGCAGGATCAGGGTCTCGCGCAGTTCGACGGGGAGCTGCGCGATCATTGCGTCGACCCGGCTCAGATCCTGGGCGCGGATGAGCGCCGTCTCCGGGTTGTCCGAAGTGTCCGGGATTGCGTCGATGATGTCCGCCTCGCCTTCGACGTTGTTGGGCACAAAGCGCTCGCCCTGCCGCGCTTTCAGCGCGGCATAGGCCGCATTGCGCACGATTTGCAGAATCCAGGCGCGTGCGCTGCCGCCGCGGAAGCTCGGAAAATAGGTCAAGGCTCGCACCATCGCCTCCTGAACCACATCTTCTGCATCAGCCCGATTACCGGTGAGCCAGCGCGCAAGATTGAACGCGGCATCGAGATGCGGCAGCGCCACGGCGGCAAAGGCGGAATCCTGTCCCATCGGGAGAGTATAGATCGGGACCGGGCCGGCTTTATTCCCGAAAAAATTTTCGCCGGGCGGCGAATAACCAGGACACTCGACGAATCCTGATCTGCGACGACGGCGCCGCTGAGGCGTCGGCGCCCGTCTCGGCCTTCCCCGAATGGGGACAGGTCCCTTGGCCGGCTTTGCCGCAGGCGCTGGGGACCAGACCGGGCAGAGAGAGGCGGCGGATCCCTGTTGCAGATCGAGAGGTAAGAGGATGAGCGAAGATGTGAAAGACGCGCGCGGCCTGAACCGCCGGCGCGCGATGCAGTGCCTGATGTGGGGCAGCGCGGGCGTGCTCTGGACGATATCGGGCGGCGTTCCGAAGGCACTGCGGCTCGACGGCGAGGCGGTTGCCGCCGAGGCCGAGGGCTTCAGCTTTGCCCAGATCAGCGACACGCATATCGGCTTCAAGGCCCCGGTCAACCCGGATCCGAATGGCACCTTGACGGATGCGCTCACCCGCATCACCGCGGCGCGGCCGGCCTTCCTGGTTCATACCGGCGATGTCAGCCATCTCGCCAAGCCCGAGCAATTCGACACCGCGGCCCAGATCATGAAGAGCGCGAAGCTCGACACCTTCTACATTCCGGGCGAGCACGACACGATCGACGATGACGGCAAGCTTTTCTTCGAGCGTTTCGGCCGCGCCCAGAACACCGGCGGCTGGTACAGCTTCGACATGCACGGCGTGCATTTCGTCGCCCTCGTCAACGTCGTCGGCCTCAAGGGCGGTGGCCAAGGCAGGCTCGGCGCGGCGCAGCGCGAGTGGCTCGAGGACGATCTGAAGAGCCGCAGCGCCAGCACGCCGATCATCGTCCTCGCCCATATGCCGCTCTGGTCGATCTATCCGCAATGGGGCTGGGGCACGGAAGACTCGGCGCCCGCTCTCGACTACCTGAAGCGGTTCGGCTCGGTCACGGTCCTCAACGGCCACATCCACCAGGTGATCCAGAAGGTCGAAGGCAATGTGACTTATCACACGGCCCTTTCGACCGCCTTCCCGCAGCCGGCGCCTGGTGATGGTCCGGGGCCGGGCCCGCTGAAGGTGCCGGCCGACAAGCTCAAATCGATGCTGGGCGTGCGCAGCATCGATGTCGTCGCCGAGCGCGTTACGCTCCGTGACGCGCCGCTCCAGGCCTGAGGTGCAGCGATGACAATGTATCGGAAGAACCTGGCAACGACGCTGCTGTTCGCGACCATCCTGGCGGCGCTCCTCTGCGGTGCGCTCTACCTGCGTCCAGGGCTCGCGGCGTCAGATGCGAAAGCGGCGGTGACGATTGACAACTACGCCTTCGGTCCGCGCACGCTGACGGTGAAGCGCGGCACCACGGTAGTCTGGACCAACAAGGACGACGACGTGCACACCGTCAAGAGCGACGAGGGCCCGCAGACCTTCAAGTCGTCGGCGCTCGACACCGGCGACAGCTTCAGCGTCACCTTCGATAAGGCTGGAACCTATCAATATATCTGCTCGATCCATCCGCATATGCAGGGAACGATCATCGTGCAGTGAGGAAACGCTCTGGATGCGATCGGCGGGCGCACGCCGGGGATGACCATGCGGCATGGTCGCCCCGGCGGCGTCGCTCGCATGATCGTCGAATCCTGGGTCAGGCTGACGATGCCTGCCTCAGGAAAGATTGACCACGGAGGCACGGAGATCACGGAGACCGAAGAAAGTCGCGCTTCGCGCACTCAACATTTCTCCTCCGTGCCCTCCGTGTCTCCGTGGTGAATCCATATGCGATAGTGCTCGCGCCGCGGATCGCGTTGCTTTGGCGAACTCATCGGCCCGTGGGCGTCATGCGCCGATGCGGATTCTCTCGTCGTCGCGCGCATGCTCGAGCGCATGGGCGAATTCTTCCCATCTCTCGACAAGTTCCAGATAGCGCTGCTTGCGGTGCAGATCCGTTGTCGACGCAGCCAGCTCGCGCAGCTCCGCTATGCGATCTCTCCAAACCTCGAGCGTCATCACCCTTCCCCTGGTCGACAAAGAGAAAGCCTAGCAGCTGAGGTTGGCGGGTGCTTGTTCGTTATGCTCGATAATGACGGCGAACAGTCGCGCTGGGCGCGGGCTGTGGACAACTCGCCGCTGCCGGCGATTGCGGCGCTGCAACATGCTCTGGCCGATCGCTTACGTTTCGCGATGCAGCGCGATGCGATAGTCGAGGCCCTGCCAAACGCCGCGCTCGGAGAAATAGCAGGTGAAGTCGAGCGCGGCGCGACCTTCGAGGTGCGATGCGTCGAGCCGGACGCCATGCATACCGAGCCCGAGCGGCCGCGAGTCGATATCGCTCGGTGCGCGCCAGCCATCGAAACCGTAGTGCAGTCGGAACGGCTCGAGCTGCTCGATGAGCAGCGCGCGGCCCGGCGGCAGAGCCTCGATCGGCGCGTCGGCGCGCCAATGCCAGGTCGGCGCGGCGGGGCGCTGTGCGTGATAGCGTCGCTCGACGCTGGCCAGCAATTCGATCGGCCGCCCGTGCCGGCGCGCCCAGAGCAGCTTCAGGAATTCGGCATGCGCCCAGACCAGCGGCATGGCGCTGCCCGTCGGCTTGCCCGGAAACAGCCAGCGGTCGGGAATCGACGCGCTGTCCCAGACCTGCTCCGGAATGAGCCCGCCCGGGCCGGTCATGCGCGCCATCGCCTCGAGGTAAGGCAGGGGATCCCGGCCCAGCAACACCTCGAGATGACCGCGCTCGCCGGTGAGCAAGGGCCAGGCGCGACCGATGCCTTCGCCATCGAAGGGCGCGCCGTCCGCGTGCTCGCCATAGCCATCGTCGTTGTAGCGGTGATACGCCGTTCCCAGCGGCGTCTCGACCTTGAGCAGCCGCTCGGTGAGGGCGAGCGTGTTCTGAATGCGCCGATCGCCCGCCTCGCGCAGACCGACCCGCGCCAGATAGAGATACTCCATGCCGACAAGCGCCGCGGCATCGATCGTCTCGCCGCCCCGGTTGCGCAGATCGATCCGACCGCGCAGCCCGCCGCCATCGGCTGGCGGTGCCAGCCTTACGTAATAGCCGTCGATGCCGTTTCCGGCCGCGAGCGGCCCGCCCTCGACATAAGTCCAGTCTTCGATGCGCTCGTTCCAGTAATCCGCCAGCGACAGCACATAGCTCGCCTGCGGCGGCGGGAGATGCTCGGCGGCGGCGACGAGCGCTGCGATCTCGACGGCAAGGGTGAAGGGGCTGATGCCGGTATTCTCTTCCCAGCGGTCCTGCGGCGATCCCGGGCCGCGCTGGACGATGTAGCCGGCGGCGCGGCAGATCATGTCCGGCACGCCGGCAAGGCCGTCGAGCGCATTCTGCTCGCCGAGCCTTGCCGCAAGCAGGATCGGAAAGCACACCTCGTCGAGCTGGACGCCGGTCCAGAACGGTCTTCCGTCGGGAAAGTAGTTCTGGCACCAGCCGCCATACGCGTGCTGCGTCGCGACGAGATAGGAGAGCATATGGCGCGCGGCCCGGACCTTGCCGATCGCGGCCATCGCCAAGCCGGCCTCGACCGCATCGCGCGTCCAGATCAGATGGTAGCCGCCGATGCTGTTGCTGGTGTTGCCCCAGGGAATGCTGAGGCTTGCAACCAGCGCGCCGGGAAAGCTCTTGCCGTCATGGACCCTCAGCACCGTCGCGGAGATGTAGGCCTCGGAGACCACCGCCTCGGGCGCTTCGGGAATGTCGAGATCCTCCGCCCAGCGTTCCCAATCCGCGGTGAAGCGCTCGCGCGCTGCCGCCACGCCTTCCGCGAGGCTCGACCGGGCCAGCGTTTCAGCGCCTTCGATGGTGCTGGAGAAACCGATGGCCAGCGTGCCGGAAGTCTCGGCGAGCTCGGCCATCAGCGCGACATTGCCGTCGCGCGCCTCGGTGTAACGCCAGCTCATGCGGCCGTTGCGCGCGAAATCCTGCCAGCCATCCGAGCTGCCGACGAAGCCGGCGCTGCTCTGCGAGAAGCCGCAATCGGCCCGGGCGAAAAGCGCGTAGTGATCTTTCCAGGCGACGAGATCGGCGCCGGCGCTGGCGTTGTTGTGCTCGCCGCTGCCGCCGAGATGCGGCGCGAGCAGGGCATAGAGCCGAACGTCCTTGCCCTCGAGGTGGAAGTCGACGAGCACGACATCGCGCAGCGGGTCCGGTACGAGCTCCAGCGTCAGGCGATAATCCACGCCCTCATGCACGATGCGCGGCAGCGGAATGTAGGGCTTGGGCCGTGACAGGGTATAGCGATTGATGCGCTTCAGCTCGTGCCAGCCCGAGCGGCCGGCGACGATGAAGCCGAGATCGCGGAGCTGCGGCTCGCCGCCGGAGGGCCAGTAGATCTCGTTGACGATGCCGAAGCCGAGCGTCGCCCAGACGCGGCTCGCGCCGATCGCGGTCGTGACCACGTCTTTGGCGCTGGACGTCCAGGTCGGCGCTGTGCCGGGCCAGCCGGGCGCGGGAACGGGGTTGGGATCGGCCATTGCAGTAGGGAATCGGCTCGAACGATCAACGCACGAGCGAGACGTTGGTTGCGCAGCGGACGCTATGAGAGGCTGACGAGGCGCGAGCGCCGCCGTTCGGGCCGACCCCAGGGGCCGGGATTGCGCCAGGTCGATGTGGCGGATAGGAACCCGGCAAGTCGGTCCAGGCGCGATCACAGGCGTGCCCGCGGCGCAGGAGAAAACCTATGAAACTTTGCTTGCTTGCCGTGCTGGCGCTGAGCGCGCTCTCGCTTCTCTCCTGCACCACCATGCAATGCGAGCGGCCGAGCTCGGCGTCACCGCCCGCCGGCTTGGCGCGGTTCTACTTTTTCCGTTCGGGCTCGGTCTACGATTCGCAGCAATGGACGGCGGTGTCGCTCAATCGCCAAAAGGTCGGCGATTCGGCGCCGGGCGGCGTCTTCTATCGCGACGTGCCGCCCGGCCGCTACGAGATCGAGGTGCGCAGCGACAAGCTCTATCCCAACCAGTTCAAGACCGTCGTCGTCGCGCCTGGCAGCACCACCTACGTCGCCGTCCAGAACCTGCCGCATTGGAGCCAAGGCGGTTGGCAGACGCAGGGCACGACCTTCGCCGTCTCCATCGTCGATCCCACCCTGGCCGTGCGCCAGATCGCTGCGCTTTGTCCGACGCGGGGCTGAAGCAGCTAGCCCGGCTCGGGCCGCAGCCGCCGCGCCATGGCCACCGCGTTGTTCGGGCAAAGGGTGGTGAACTCCGGGCTCGCTGCCACCGAAGGCGGCACCGCGTCGCGCGCGATGCGGCGGAAGCCCAGTTTCTCGAAGAAGGCTGCGGCCGTGGTCGTCAGCAGAAAAATCTCGCCGATGCCGCGCCGCCGCGCTTCTTCCGCCATCCAGGCGACGATCGCCGAGCCCTGCGCCCGGGCGCGCGCCGGCGGCAGCACGACGAGCGAGCGCAGCAGCGCCGCCGCGCCGAAGGGTTCGAGCCCGGCAAAGCCGATGGTCCCGCCGCCCGGCTCGCGAAAGACAAAGAGCAGCACACGCCCTGGCAAATCTGCGCTCGGCAGCCCCTCGGCGGCGAGCGCCGCCGCAATGAGCGGCATGTCTTGCGGCTCGGCCTCGCTGCCGACCACCATGGGGAGCACCCGCCCGGCCATCTCTCCCTCCGAATCCGTTCCGGCTGGGTAACGAGCGGCGGGCCGCCGTCCCGGTCGCTCGGCCTGGCACCGCCCGCGTCACCCCGCCCCTTGCGAAATCCACCGGCGATCACCATCGTATCAGCCGATCGGACGGCGTCGAGCCTCGACTTCGAACGCTTGGGGGCTGGCTAACAATGTTGGAGGAAGTTCTGCCCTCTGCCCGCGATGCCGCTGCCGCTCCGGTCCTCGCCACGTTGCGGGGCGCGCCATTGCCGGACCGGTCTCGGGGGAACATTGGAGTGAAGGTCGTCAGTTGGAACCTGCTGCGCCTCGAAGGCGCTGCAGTGGAGGACGTTGCGGCGCTGGTGCGCCGCGAACAGCCTGATCTCCTGCTCATGCAGGAAGCCACCGGCGAGATGGAGGCGCTGCCCGGGCTGGTCGGCGGCCATGTCTACTGGGAAAAGCTGCCGGAGCGAATCCACGGCCTCGCAGCCTGGAGCCCGCACGCCCTGCCGCCGCCCAAAACGCTGCCGCTGCCGGTCTCGCGCATGCCGGGCCGGGTGCCGCCGCGCATCGCTCAGATCATCCGACTGGGCGGGATCACGGTGGCGAATGTCCATCTCTCGCACGGACAGCTGCTCAATCGCTGGCAGTTGCTGCATCTCATCCGCGCGCTCGACGGTCCGGCCGCGGTCATCGGCGATTACAACGCGGTCGGTCCCACCGTGTTGCCCGGCTTCCGCGATGTCGGCCCGCGCGAGCCCACCCACCGTGCGCGCAAGGTGCTGCCCTTCCGGCTCGACCGCTGCCTCGTCCGCGACCTCTATTGCGTGGAGTCGCGCGCCTTGGATCAGGGGCCGTCCGATCACCGGCCGATCGCGCTCGAGCTCGCCGCGCTCCCGATCGCCATGGTGACGGTAACGCCGAGCCGCCGTCTCGTCCGCGTCCGCCGCTAAAGCAAATCCCGATAAAGTGCTGGCATCAGAGCGACGGGCGCCTGCGCCGTCGCTCCGCTGTGCGCTCGAACGCCGCGACGGAAGCGACGACGATCGCGACCGCCACGGCATGGACGCCGAGATCCATGAAGGTGACGTCGAAGGGGTGGAAGAATTGCAGCGCGAAGGCGGCAATCCCCGCCACGCCCAGTCCGCCCATGGCCGCCACCGGTACCGGCGCCAGCGGCGCGGCGCGGCGCAGCACCACGACGAGGCTCGCCGCCAGCGGCACGCTGACGCCGAGGATGAAGCGGAAGCAATTGGCGCTCTCGCCGATCGCCCAGCCATCGGGGCCGTGGACGAGCCAATGCCGCCAGCAGCTATAGCCGCTGGCGGCGATCCAGAGCGCGAGGCTCGGCAGCGGCAACAGCGCCCAGGCGCGCGACCGGTCGGGGAGGCTGAGCTCGAAGGCGGCGATGACGGCCAGAATGCCGGTCAGCAGCGTCCCGGTGAGCTCGAGCGCGAGCTTTGGATTGGCGGCGCGGACGGCGAAAACGTGAAGATCGGCGAAGATCAGGATCGCCGCGGAAACCGCCGCGGCGACGGCGGCCAGCCAGAGCGCGGCGCGCAGCAGCGGCGGACGCAGGCGGCGCACCGGCTCGGCCGAGGCGGCGAGCCGCCCGATCAGCCTGTCCGTGTCGCTGCCGCTGCTCATTCCTCGCCTCCTTGCAGCCGCCGCCGCAACGCCTTGATCGCGCGGTGGACGTTCACCTTCAGCGCCGCGACCGACTTGCCGCTGAGGCTCGACGCCTCGGCGAGACTGAGCTCGCGCAGCTTCAACAGCTCGATCGCCTCACGCTGCGGCGGCGAGAGCGTCGCGATCGCCTCGCTCAGCCCCTCGGTCGCCGCCGACACCTCCAGGGAGCGGTTCGCTCGCGGGTCGGCAAAGGTTTCATAGGCGGTCTCGTCGAACACCTCATGCGCCGCGCTGCGGCCGTGCCGGCGCAACGCGTCGATCGAGCGCCGCCGGGCGATGGCGGCGAGCCAGGGGCGGATCGGCCGCGCCGGATCATAGGTGTGGCGGACGCGATGGATGGTGAGAAGAACGTCCTGCACGACCTCCTCGGCGCGATCGCCGGCGCGGTGTTGCGGCAGGACGAGGGCGCGCACGAACGGCACGATCGCACGCAGCAGCCGCTCATAGGCGGCGCGGTCGCCATCCTGCGCCGCCGCCATGAGCTCCGACCAGAGCCGCTCCGTCGCCGCCGCGTCGCTCACCTCTCGACCTCGTGATCGCAATGCCGCGCGGCGCAGTGTAACCAGTGGGCTGTGGTGACGAACAGGGGCATGCGGCAGGCCGATATGCCGGTCCTGATCCGCATTGAGAGCAACCCTACGGGAGAATACCGATGCACAGCCTGAACAAGACCGGCCTCCTCGTCGCCTCGGCCGTTGCCGCCACCGTCGCGCTGCCGCTGTTCGCCAATGCCGGCCCCGCGCCGACGCCGAGCTTCCAGGCCGAGAAATGCTATGGCATCAACGCCGCCGGCAAGAATGACTGCGCCGCCTCCAACAGCCATTCCTGCGCCGGCGAGGCGAAGCGGGCGTCGGATCCGAAGTCCTGGATCTACGTGCCGGTCGGCACCTGCAGCAAGATCCAGGGCGGCAGCACCTCACCCAAGGCCTGAGCAGCGCGCGGCGGGGCGGAGCGATGATCGCGAGCGAGACTGTGGAGCGTGGCATCGCCGGCGCTATCGGCGTCGGGTTGCGCGCGCCGCATCTCGCTGCTTTCATCGCCGACCGCCCCGCCATCGGCTGGCTCGAAGTGCATGCCGAGAACTACATGGGCGGCGGCGCCGCGCCGGCGCAGCTCGACAGGATCCGCCGCGACTATCCCCTCAGCCTGCACGGCGTCGGTCTGTCACTGGGCAGCGCCGAGGGTATCGACGAAGCGCATCTCCTGCGTCTCAAGGGACTCGTCGAGCGCTACCAGCCTTGCCGCGTTTCCGAGCATCTCTCCTGGAGCATTGCCGGCGGGACGTATCTCAACGACCTGCTGCCGCTGCCTTACACGGAGGAGTCGCTGGCCATTGTCGCGCGCCATGTCGCGCGTGTGCAGGAAGTGCTGGGCCGCAAGCTGCTCGTCGAGAATCCGTCGAGCTATTTGCGCTTTCGCCATTCGACGATCGCCGAGCCCGATTTCCTCGCCGAGCTGGTGCGGCGCACCGGCTGCGGCCTGCTCTGCGACGTCAACAATATCCATGTCAGCGCCACCAATCTCGGCTTCGATGCGTCCCACTATCTCGACGCGCTGCCGCCGACGGCCGTGGGCGAGATCCATCTCGCCGGCCATGCCGCAGTGATGCGCGCGGACGTGGCGCTTCTCATCGACGATCATGGCTCGGCGGTGCCGCCGCCGGTCTGGGCGCTCTATTGCAGCGCGCTCCGGCGCTTCGGCGCCGTCGCGACGCTCGTCGAATGGGACAAGAACCTGCCGGGGCTGCCGGTTCTGCTCGCGGAGGCGCGCAAGGCCGAGCGCGCCGCGCTTGCGACGCTGGGCGATCATGTTGCCGCTTCGTGACGTGCAAGCGGCCTTCCGCCGCGCGCTCCTCGCCGAGGACGAGACCGCGCTCGCCGCGTTCGTCGACGGCGGCGCCGCGCGCATCGATGTTCATCGCAACAATCTCTTCGCATCGCTCGGCGAGGTGCTGCGTGACGGTTTCCCTGCCGTCTGCCGCCTGGTGGACGAGCGCTTCTTCGCTTATGCCGCGCACGAATTCATCCGCCATCATCCGCCCGCGCGCGCGGTGCTGGCGGAATATGGTGGCAGCTTTGCCGATTTCCTTGCCGATTTCCCACCCTGCCGGCACTTGCCCTATCTCGCCGATGTCGCACGGCTGGAATGGCTGATGTGTGTTGCCGCCACCGCGGCCGATGCGGCGCCGCTGAGCGTTGCCGCGCTCGCGGACTTTGCTCCCGAAGCAACGCCCTTACTGCGGTTCACGCTCTATCCCGCGCTCGGGCTCCTCGCGTCAGCCTTTCCGATCGATCGCATCTGGCGCGCCAATCGGCACGGCGCTCCCCTGGACGACGCGCCGATCGACCTCGCGGCGGGCGGCGTCCGGCTCGAAGTCCATCGCGCCGGCAGCGAGGTGGTGATGCGCGCGCTCGACCCACCCGGCTTTGCTTTCCGTCAGACGCTGCGGCAGGGCGGCACGCTCGAGGCCGCGGCCACCGCCGCGCTCGCCGAGGATCGGGCCTTCGATCTTACCGGCGCGCTCGGCGCGCTTTTTCGCGAGGGCGCCGTCATCGGCGTCACCGGTACTCCGGCAAATTGCGAGGCTCCGTCATGAATGCGCACACTCTTCCGCTCACCACCTCCTGGCGCGATCGTGTCGCGGCGCTGCTCGCCTGGCTCGAGCGCTTTCCGCTGGCGCTGCTGCAGCTGCTCTTCCGCGTCAGCATCGCGGCGGTGTTCTGGAACTCCGGCCTCACCAAGCTGGCGAGCTGGCAAACCACGATCGTGCTGTTCCGCGACGAATACAAAGTACCGGTGTTGCCGCCAGAGCTCGCCGCAACCCTGGCGGCCAGCGTCGAGCTCACCTGCCCGGTGCTGCTCGTGCTCGGACTGGCCTCGCGCCTCGCCACCCTGCCGATGCTCGGCATGACCTTCGTCATCGAGACCTTCGTCTATCCCGAGGACTGGATCGAGCATCTCGGCTGGGCGGCTTTCCTGATTTTCATTCTGACGCGCGGCCCGGGGCCGATCGCGCTCGACCGCCTCATCGCGCGCTGGTTCCTCGGCCGCTCGAATTCGCCGTCCTAACCATTGGTTAACCAGCATCGGTCATTATGCCACTCTAGATCGTGTAGAGAGGCCCGCCGATGACGCATTCCATTGAGATCTGGCGGGCGGAGCTGACCGAAGCCGACCAAGCGCGCGGGCTCTCCCTGCCGGTCGCCGAGGCCGAATTGATTGCGGCCGAGGAGGGCGACGAGGTGATGATCGAGCTCTGCCGCCAATTTCCCGCGCTGTCGCGCGCGATCGCCGAATACCTGGCCCGCTGATCGCTAAAATTGCAGACAATTTTATGTGCTTCGCAAGCTTTGCTGAGCGACGATCCGGGTCAGGGTCGAACAGGGCAGAGCCATGGCGACGACCGCACGCGCGGCAAGCTTCCGTTGGCAGGAGAGCCTGCGCCATTCGGTGCCGGCCTCGATGGCCGATCTGGTGCAGGCGCTGAAACGTCTCTGGGCCGAGGCGGCGTCGCTGGCTGAGCATGCCTATATCGCGATTCAACAGCATTCCTTCGAGCCCTACTGGACGTTTCGCGCCAAGATCAACGAGCATGCGGCGCTCGTCGCGGTCATCCGCGGCCGCGTCCAGCAGCTGAAGGACCTGCGCTCGCGCCAGGCCGGCATCGTCGCCGCCGCGGTCGATCGCGAGGAGCAGGAGATCCTGATCCTCACCGTCAAGGCCTGCCTTAAATTCTGCTTCGCGCTGTCGGCCAATCCGTGGCTGCCGATCGGCGCGCGCGAGACCTTCATTCACGAGATCGACGCGCTCAACCAGGCACGCGCCGTTCTCGAGAAGACGCCCGACAAGGTGCCGCAGGCCCTGCTCGACGATCTCGATACGGCGCGCATGATTCTCGAGGAGATCATCGACAAATCGCCCTCGCTCGCGAGCTTCGACCGCAAGCCCAAGCCCGACGCCGCGAGCGAGACGCAAGACGCGGCCGAGCCTTCGCCCTCCGCCGAAGCCGTCGCCGCGCCGGCGGAGACCGCGACGCTCTCCCCAGCCTGAGCGCCATTGCTCCGCTGCCGTACCAGCCGCTAGCCTGACATCATATTCCCTTCGCCGGGAGAGGCCCTCTCCCCTTGCGGGAGAGGGAGGGACCCGCCGCAGGCGGGAGGGTGAGGGGTGCGACTGCGCTGCACGCGATGGGGATGAACAAGAGCTCGCGCCGCGACACCGCGATCCTCGTCGCCGCGGCCCTCCTGCTCGGCGCCGTGAGCTTCGCGCTCTGGCACTTGCTCAAGCGCCATGGCATCGACCTCGCCGCGCTCGACGAAGCCGCGGTGGAGCGCTTCGTTCGCGCCTGGGGCGCGTGGAGCGCGCTCGCTTCGGTCGCGCTCATGGTGCTGCACTCCTTCGTGCCGCTGCCGGCCGAGATCATCCCGATCGCCAATGGCATGCTGTTCGGCCCGCTCATCGGCATTGCGCTCACCTGGGCCGGCGCCATGCTCGGCGCCGCGCTTTCCTTCGCGCTGGCACGCTGGCTCGGCCGCGGCTTCGTCCGCCTCGTTCTGTCCGAAGCGCGGTTTCAGCGCCTTGCGCATATCGTGCCGCGTCCCGGCACGTTGCTCTATGTGCGCCTGGTGCCGCTGATCTCGTTCAACCTGGTCAATTACGCGGCCGGGCTCATGGACGTGCCGTGGTGGACTTTCCTCTGGACGACGGCGCTCGGCATCCTGCCGCTCACGGTGGCGATGGTATTGCTTGGCGCTGCGATGTTGCGCGCGCCGCTCTGGCTCTCGGCTGCGATCGCCGCGGCGCTGCTGCTGCTTTGGCTTGCCGTCGCGCGCCGCCGCGGCTGGACTAAGACAGCCGGCCCGGATGGCCAGGCTGGCCGGCGCACGGATTCCCGGGCGAACCGATGAGCGGCAGCGACGGATCGGACGAGACCCAATCGGGATTGTAGGGCAGCATCGGCTGCTGCGATTGATCGGCGAGCCTGCCGATGATCCCGGCCTCGGGCATTTGCGACGGCGCCAGATATTGGCAGACCGGCGCGCCGGAGCCGCAGCCGGCGAGTGCGGTTGGCGCGAGAATGGCGAGGGCGAGGAGAATTTGCCGCATGCGCGTCCCCTGTGGTGTCGCGTGGAGATAATGCGCCGGTCTCTCTCGGAAAGATGCTAGCAGACCCGGCGACAGCGCTCGATGCAGGCGGCGATCACTTCTTCGCCAGGCCGCTTCCACCGATGCTCCCTCTCACCAAAAAATAGCCCCTCCCCCCTTGAGGGGGAGGGTTGGGAGGGGGGCGAGGCCGGGCGCGATGGTGGAGAAATCATCACGGTCTCGCTCGGCGAACACCGTGCAGCGGACCCCCCACCCTAACCCTCCCCCTCAAGGGGGGAGGGGACAAAAGATGTGTGGATGCGATAGCCGCTCGGGCCGCCGCTAAGCGGCGCGGATATTCGCCAGGAATTGGTCGACTTCGCCGCGCAGCCTTTGCGCTTGTTCGGCGAGGCCGCCGGCCGAGGCGAGCACCCGGGTCGCGGCGGTGCCGGTTGCGCCCGCCGCTTGGTCGACGCCGCCGATGTTGCGCGTGACTTCGCCGGCGCCGCGAGCCGCCTCCTGAGTGTTGCGCGTGATGTCCTGCGTCGTCGCGCCCTGCTGCTCGATCGCCGCGGCGATCGAGCCGGCGATCTCGTTGATGCGGGCGATCGTCTGGTCGATGCGGCGCATCGCCTCGACCGCGCCCTTCGACGCGTTCTGCATCGCGGCGATCTGGGCACCGATCTCCTCGGTCGCCCTGGCGGTCTGCGCCGCAAGCCCTTTGACTTCGGAAGCCACGACGGCGAAGCCCTTGCCCGCGTCGCCGGCGCGCGCGGCTTCGATCGTCGCGTTGAGGGCGAGAAGATTGGTCTGCGAGGCAATGTCGTTGATGAGCTGCACCACCTCGCCGATCTTCTGCGCGGTGCCGTCGAGCGCCTGCATCGTCGCCCCGGTGCGCGCCGCCTCTTCGACCGCCTGCGCGGCGATCGCGCCGGATTGCGCGATCTGGCGGCCGATCTCGGCGATCGAGGATGTCATCTCCTCGCTCGCGGCCGCAACGGTCGAGACATTGGCCGCCGCCTGCTCCGAGGCCGCGGACACGGCGGAAGCCTGCCGGCTGGTCTGCTCGGCCGTGGCGGACATGCCCTCGGCCGTCGCCTGCATCTCGCTCGAAGCGGAGGTCAAAGCGGCGAGCGCGTCGCCGACCTTACGCTCGAAGGCGGCGATGTGTTCCTCGATCCGCTCCTGCCGCGCCGTCTTGCGCGCCTCTTCCTCGCGGCGCTGCGCCTCGAGCGCCTTCGCCTTCTGCGCATTCTCTTTGAAGACGACGACAGCCGAGGCCATGGTGCCGACTTCGTCGTTGCGCTCCAAGGCCGGGATCTCGCCCTCATCGTCGCCCGCGGCGAGGCGCTGCATCGCGGTGGTGATGCGCTGGATCGGCACGCTGATGCGGCGCGCGAGGAAGGCCGCGGCGAGCGCCAGCAGGCCGGCGACGAGGCCGGCGCCGAGCAGGATGATATGCGTGAGCGAGCTGCCGCGGGCGAGAGCGGGGCCCAGATCATTGTCGACTTCGAGCACGCCGCGGACATCGCCGAGCTTCCAATCGGTCTTGGGCGAGCCCGGGAATGTGTTGTGGCAGTTGACGCACGCCTGATCGACCATCCGGTCGGCGACGGCAACGCGTACCATCTCCTTGCCGTCGATCGTCTCGCGGCGTTGAAAGACGCTGTCGGGATTCTTCGAGAGGTAATCCCAGGCCGCCTTGCCAAAGGCGTCGAGCTGGCGGCCGGCGCGATTGGGGAAGGGGTAGGGGCTGTAAAGCTTGAAGATCGCGCCCTCCTGCTTCACCAGCGCGCTCAGGTCCAGGATCATGGTGGCGGGCAAGGGAATGGTGTCGGTCTTGCCTTCATGGTCGAAGCCGATCTTCACCCCGCCGACGCCCTTCACCTTGGCGACGATCTCGCGTGTGTAATAGGCGCGCAGCGTCTGGAGCTCGCTCACCGTCGCGCGCGCCTGCTCGACCGCATTGTCGGTCGCGTCGCTGGCGATGAGCGGCGGTACGAGAAAAGCGGCGCCGACGATCGCGATGCCCGAAATCACCGGGATCGGCAGCAGCATCTGCCAAACGATGCTCCGTTTCATTGGCCTCACACAACAATTGCTTTGCCCGTGGCTATTTATTGCGCAAATTTATTGAGATTCGCCTAAACCTGCGTGCAACAGATTGCAGGAGCTATTAGTTTCAATAGCATTCTCCCGTTTGGCGCAGGCGATAGTTGCGAGCGCCGTCAGTTCTCAGTTCTCAGTGTTCAGTTCGGTGAGAACTGTGACTGACAACTGAGAACTGAAAACTGAGGACTCATTTCACCGACCTGCCCGCGCGCCAGGCGACGAGCGAGGAGCCGTCGCGCCCGCCCCAGCCTTCGCGCGCGGCCGCGTCATAGTTCTCGAGCGCCGTCGCCGCGATGGGGAGCGCGCGCCCGGCGGCCTTCGCCACGGCCGCCATGATGCGGAGATCCTTGCGGATGCCGTCGATGTCGAAGCCGACATCGGGGCTGCCGCCGGCAAGCGCCGTGACGATCTTGCCGGCGCGGCTCTTCAGCGCGTTGGCGCCGCCGGAGCTCTCGCCCATGATGTCGAGCGCCTTCGCAGGATCGATGCCCGTGCCGGCGATGAGCGACATGGCCTCGCGCAGCGCTTCCCAATAGACGGCGAGCGGCAGGTTGATGGCGAGCTTCATCGCCGAGCCGTTGCCATTGGCGCCGAGATGCTCGACGCGCCGGCAGAGCTGCTCGAGGATCGGCCTGGCGCGCGCGAAATCGGCGGCATCGCCGCCGGCGAGCCCCAGCAGCTTGCCCTCGCGCGCGGGTCCGACCGTGCCGCCGACCGGACATTCGACGAGCGCCGCGCCGGCGGCCCGGACCCGTGCCGCAAGGCTCCGGATGGTCTCGGGCGGCACCGTGCTCATCTCGATGAAGAGCTTGCCTTGCACCGCGCCGGCGAGGAGCCCGTCGGGACCGAGGTAAACCGCCTCGACGCCGCTTGTATCGGTGAGGATGGTGATGGTGACGTCGTGCCCGTGCGCGATCTCGGCCGGACTCTTCGCCCAGCGCGCGCCGCGTTGCAGCAGCGGCTCCGCCTTCGCCGCGGTGCGGTTCCAGATGGTCGGACGATGTCCCTGATCCAAGAGCCGCAGCACCATCGCCGAGCCCATCCGCCCGGCACCGCAAAAGCCGATATCCATTCGTTACTCTCCTCGGGTTCCGGCGGAGCGATCGCCGCCGCCTGGCCTCGCCGTCACCGACTTAAAGCGGGAAGGCGGACCCGTGCCAAGGCCCGGCGGCCCCAACCGTCCCAACCTCCTGGTTCGTTCCGATGTTTTGGGCGGCGCTGCGTTAAGACTGCTGTGGCAAGAAAATGTCCCGGCGCTCCACTGCGCTGGCGAAGTAATCACAAAGTCTTTGCTCGCCTCACTACAAAGATCAGGCCGATGCCTGCGCAACTCACGATAGCGCGACGGCGTTTACGCAATCGGGGGTGCGGAAAGGTGAGGACTCCCATGGTGCACAGGATGCTGCCCGCTGTTTCGCTGGTGGCCCTAATGGGTTGCCAGCCCTACTACCCGCCCTATACCCCGGCGCATGGCCCCGTGCTGAGCGGCGGCACCGGCACCGCCTCCGATACGCGGCAGAGCTATGGGTCCTTCAGCCCGGTGCGGTCCACGAGCTCGGTCTACGATGCGGGCGGCATCACGCCGGCCGTGTTCACGCCGACCCTCTCGGCAAAGCCGCCGCCCGCCGGACCCGGCGGTGCGTTCGAGGAAATCGATCGCCATGGCGGCGAAATCGGCTTCTGGAACGAGGACCCCGTGCTGCGGCGCGAGGTCGCCACCTATGGCGACCGCTATGTCGAGCGCATCGATCTCACGAACGGCGGCGCCATCACCTATGAGGTGCTGCAGCGCGGCACCTTCTCCGATGAAAGCGACGCCGACCTGATCCGCGAGGATCTCGACCTGCCGCCGTTCCGCGCGCGCGGCATCATGTTCGAGCCGGCGCAGCTCGAGCGGCTCGGCCCCTTCACCTACCTCGCGCAGGCCTCCGCCGAATACAATTGCTTTATCTTCCGCGGCAAGTTCTACGCCGAGGCCGGCGCGCCGGCGCGGTCCGAGGCTTATGGCAATGTCTGCTATCCCCACGCGACGAAGGACCTCGCCGCGGTCAAGGCGGAGATGCTCGATCTCCTGAAGCATGCGCGCTTCGGCAAAGGCCAGGGCACGACGCTCGCCGCCGCCGCCGTCCCCATGGCCGCCGCGGCTCCCGCTGCCCCCCATCCTGAAGCCGTCGTGCCGGCGTCGTCATCCTCGATCGTCAGCCCCGATCGCTGCCCCTATAGCGTGAACTTCAGCGCCCCGCCCGACGCGGAGAGCAAGAAAGGCGGGACCGACTACGCCTATGCCGAGGGCGGCTATAGCGAGAAGGCGAGCTGCTCCTGCGCGCACGATCTCAGCTACGCCAAGATGAGTCAGTTCGACGCCATCGACACTGTGCGGCGCGACGCCGAGGCGCAGGGTTTCAAGCTGCAGAAGGCGACTTTCGACAAGAGCTCGGATCTCGGCAAGGAGCTGGCCTTCGAGGGCGTCGCCGGCAAGCATGCCGGCAAGGAATTCCTCATCGGCCGCAGCTTCTACGGCGAATGCCGCTTCTCCGTCCTCGCCACCGGCACGTCTTATGCGGAACTGTTGAAAGCGCAGCGCTTCATCGGCTCCGTCGCAGCGAAGCCGGCGCCCGCGCCGTCCGAGACGACGGAAGGGGTCTACGACGTGACGGTGACCAACAGCGCCGGGAACCAGGCGCAGGATGCAGCGCCGCCGGCGGTGCCCGTGACGCCGGTCGACACGGCGAAGGTCGCGGCCGCCGACAAGCCGGCCGCCGACGCGGCTGATGCCGATGGCGATGCCGCCGATGGAGAGGCCGCGCCGCCGCCACCGCCGGAAAAGCCGGCGGCGATGCCATCGGCCGACAAATCGGCTTCCGCCCGTGCGGCGGCGGACAATCCGGCCCCGGCAACCACGAACGTCGCGGCCGTCGCCAAGCCGGCTGCGGAGAGTACGCCGGCCGCGGTCAATGTCGGCTCCTCCGTCGCGCCCGCTGCCGGCGTCGACGAAACGGTGCAGCGCCTGCGCCGGCTGAAGCTGCTGTTCGACCAGAAGCTGATCACGCCGGAAGAGTATCAGTCGAAGCGCGCCGCGATCCTGAAGACGCTGTAGCGGCTTCGGCGCGAAGCGTCAGCTCTTCAGCCCGTAGACGCGGCTGCCGGATTGCCCGGCGGCTTGGGCGTTGCGCAGGCGCCGTGCCAGCAGATCGCCGCTGCCGTCATCGAAAAGCGCATCCATGACCTGCTGCGCGGCAGTGATCTGCGCGGGGATGACCGGGTTCTGCGGCGCGGCGCGAAGCTCGTCGAGGAGCTGGGTTGCGCGCCGATCCACCTCGGCGCCGATATGCTCGGAGATCTCGCGTGCGGCGACACCGAGCCCGTGGCGCGCGCCGCGCTGGAGCAGGAACCGCAGGAAGCGTGCCGCCTCGGTGGCGCGCGCGGTGACGCGCCATTCCGGCGCGCGCGTCAGATCCGGCACCGACACCACGCGCCGCGAGCCCGGACGCTGCGTCTGCGGCAGCACCTCCAGCACCGCTTCGCCGATGCGCGGCACGAGCTCGTCGGCAACCGCGCGCGCCACTTCGGCGCGCGTCGCCAGAATGGCTTCGCCCCAGGCGCTGTCGCGACGGAAGCCGAATTCGCCGAGCAGTCCTTCGGCATCCTCGATGTAGTCGGCGAGTTTCGCCTGCAGCGCTTGCAGCTTGTCGAGTGCATCGCGCGCCCGCGCCAGAGTCACGACGGCGCGCGCCTCATGGCGCAGATCGGCGATGAGGCGCTCGCCGATGACGCCGAACTCGGTATCGCGCACCATCGCATCGTTCGGCTTCCAGGAGAGCGCGCGGCCGAGGCGCAGGATGGCCCAGGCGCGCTCGAGCTTGTTGAGGAGGCCGAGGGCGAAGTAGCTGGCATCGATGCCGAAGGCATCGCTCAAACGCTCGTATTGCTGCTTTGCCTCGGTCACCGTCGCGGGTCCAAGATCGAGCAACCGGCGGCCTTGTGCCTCGCCGTTCCTGCTGGCGACGCGGATGACGGCATCGATGCCGCTGCGCACCGCGCCGCCCAAGGGCAGCACCCGGGCGATCTCGCGCAGATCCACGAGCAGCAGCGGATCGGTGAAGAGCTTCTTCAGCTTAGGGTCGCCCTTGCGCGATTGGAGCTGCGCGAGCACGCCTTCGGTCCAGCCGCGCGCCGCGCGCGCCACGGTATCGCCGAGCAGGGCGATCCTGGCTTCGTCGTTGCGCGCCACCAGCTCTTTCAGTTCCGCTTCGAAGCCGGCGATCTCGGCGCCGGCGATCAGCAGCAATGCCTGCCACCACGGCTCGACGGCGATGCGGGCGATAAGCCCCGGCGGGCGCGGATCGTCGGTGCGGTCGGTAAGGAAATCCTCGAAAGCGAGGCAGGCGAGGCGCTGCAAGGTCGGCACGCGCTTGGCGCCGGTGAGGCGGAGCTGCGGCCGAAGCGCGGCGAGGATGGCCTCGCTCGGCAGCGCGTTCCGGCCGAGCGCGCGCTCCGTCTCGATGCCGCGCGCCACCGCTGTCGCCTGCCGCGAGGACAGTGATGCCAGCAATTGCTGCAGCTTCTTCGCCTTGTCCGGGCGCATACGGAAGCGATAGGGGAGGAGCGCTGAAGGACAGGTTAAAGCCCGGGGGAATGCTTAACGCGGGCTGACCGGCGCTGATGCCCCTTGCCCGCGGCGCGGCGGTCGCCGACAATATGGGCGCGGAGGAGAGCCGGATGCGCCAACATCACGACATGGGCGGCTTGCCGGGGGGCCCGGTCGCGCGGCAGGAGCACGATTACGCGCTTTGGGAGAAGCGCGTCGATGCGCTGATGGTGCTGCTGTCGCAGCGGCAGCTGCTGCGCGTCGACGAGCTCCGGCGCAATATCGAAGCGCTGGCGCCCGACGCCTATGACAAGATGAGCTATTACGAGCGCTGGATCTCCGCCATCACGCATACGCTGCTGCAGCGCGGCGTCGTCACCAGCGACGAGCTCGGCCGCGCGATGGCCGCGGTCGAGGCGCGCGAGGCGGGGCGGTGAGCGCGGTCGAGCCGCGCTTTGCGCCGGGCGCGCGCGTTCGGGTGCGCCGTGCCGATCCGCCCGGCCATATCCGTACCCCCTGGTATATTCGCGGCCATTCCGGCGAGATCGAGCGGGTGTGCGGCGCGTTTCCCAACCCCGAAGAGCTCGCCTACAATCGGCCCGGCTTGCCGGCGCAGCCGCTTTACCGCGTGCGCTTCCGTCAGCGCGAGCTGTGGCCGGATTATGCCGGTGCGGCCGCGGACACGATCGAAGTCGAGATCTATCAGCACTGGCTCGAGCCTGCGCGCTGAGGGAAGGACAGGGATGAGCAGCGACGTCCACACCCACGACCCGGCGCATGATCACCGCCACGGCCATGCCCACCCGCCGCATGAGGAAGCGCCGGAGCGGCTCAGCTATTACCAGGTGATGGAGATCGCGGTCCGCGAGCTGCTGATCGCCAAAAACGTGTTCACTGCGGATGATGTGCGCCGCGCCGTCGAGGCGATGGATGCGCGTGACCCGGCGCAGGGTGCGCGCGTCGTCGCGCGCGCCTGGACCGATCCTGCCTTCAAGGCGCGCCTCCTCGCCGATGGAAGGGCGGCGGTGCGCGAGCTCGGCTACGACATGGCAACGTTCCACCTCCTCGTCGTCGAGAATACGGCGACGCTCCACAACCTGATCGTCTGCACGCTGTGCTCCTGCTATCCGCGCATGCTGCTGGGATTGCCGCCCGACTGGTACAAGAGCCGCGCCTATCGCAGCCGCGCCGTGCGCGAGCCGCGGGCGGTGTTGAAGGAATTCGGCACGGTTCTCGGCGACGACGTCGAGCTGCGCGTCCATGATTCGACGGCCGATATGCGCTACCTCGTCCTGCCCGAGCGGCCGGCGGGGACCGAAGGCTGGAGCGAGGAGCGGCTCGCCGCGCTGGTCAGCCGCGACAGCATGATCGGCGTGACGCGCTGCCGCGTCTGATGCGCAGGGGAAGTCGGTAATGGCCGAGGAGCAGCTCGCGGGATTGATGGTGGCGGGGCGGCCGCTCTCGCCCGAGATCGTCGATTCGCTGAAGCAGGCGAGCGCCGCCACCGGCGTCGATTTCGACTTCCTGGTGGCGCAGGCCAGCGCCGAAAGCGGGCTGCGCGGCAGCATCCACGCGCGCCAGCGCCACTCCAGCGCCTCCGGCCTTTTCCAGTTCACGGCGCAGACCTGGCTGCAGATGATGCGCGATCACGGCGCCCAGTTCGGCTATGGCGACCTCGCGAAGCAGATCATTACCCTGCCGAACGGCCATCTCGGCGTCACCGACCGCGGCACCGAGCGGCAGATCCTGGACCTGCGCAAGGATGTGAAGCTTTCCGGCATCATGGCGGGAGAGTTCGCCAAGCAGAACGCGGCGGCGCTGCAGCACGCCTTTCACCGCAAGGCGAGCCCCGCCGAGCTGCATCTGGCCCATCTCCTCGGCGCGACCGGCGCGATCCGCTTCCTGCGCGCCCGCGCCGCCGACGCCGAGCAGCCCGCCGCCGACGTCGTGCCGGCCGCGGCGCGGCAGAACCCGCAGCTCTTCTTCGATCGCGGCGACCACACGCCGCACAGCGTCGCCGCCGTCTACGGCAAGATCAAGCACGGCATCGAAACGCCGCTGAAGCAGCTCGCCGCCGCGAGCCAGCCGCCGAAGACCGACATCTCCGACGGCCTGCGCCCTGGCCCGGGTATTACCGATAACCTGCCCAAGGGCCCAAGGGCCTAAGGCGAACGCGCGCAGCGCGTTCGTCCTTGGCGGCGACAGCGATTGCGCAGCAATCGCGAGAGCCGCACCATTCGGACTAGCCGCAGCGCTAACTCCGCCAAAACGGCTTCGCGCATTCATGCCGGCGCTCGGCGTCGCTGATGCCGATGTCGCGCAGCTCATACGCGCCGAGGCAGGCGAGGGCGCGGCGCGAACGGGCGCGCCGCCGCCACTCCGCCAGCACTGCCACGAGGCGCGTGACGGCAAAGACCACGAGCCACCACAGCCTCTGCCGCCGCGGCGCAGCCGAGCGATCTCGAAGCGTGCTCATCGCGAGACTCCCGATCGGAGAACGGAAGTCCGCACTCTAGGCCGCGGCGCTGACAGATCCTGTCAGCAGCCGCGTTAGTCGAATTCCGGCAGCCCTTCGGTCGCGCGCCACTCGCGCATCAGCGCGCGGCGCCGGCGCGGAAAGGGCTCTCCCGTCTCGGCCAGCCCGAGGATGCGATCGGTGCGGAAGTGGCGGTAGGCCTGGCGCAGCTCGCACCAGGCGGCGAGCAGCCGCACGCGCTCGTAGAAGGTGAGCGCGATCGGCCAGATGCGCCGCTCGGTGCGGTTGCCGGTTTCGTCGCCATAGCTGATCCAGATCTTGCGCTCGGCGCGAATCGCCTGGCGCAGCAGCGCGAGATCGACACCGTCCGGTGCCGCCGGCCGGCGCGGTGCCGACAGCAGCCCCAAGCTCGCCACATCGTCGCGCCGATTCTCCGGCAGCACCGCGGTGATCTTGGCAAGCGCATCGCGCGCCGCGCGGGCGAGCGGCGCATCGGCGGATTGCGCCACCATGCGCGAGCCGAGGACGACCGCTTCGATCTCCTCGGCGTTGAACATGAGCGGCGGCAGGGTGTAGCCCTCGCGCAGCACGAAGCCGACACCGGCCTCGCCTTCGACCGGCGCGCCGGTCGCGGCGAGGCTGCCGATGTCGCGGTAGATGGTGCGCAGCGAGACGCCGAGCTCCGAGGCCAGCACGGCGCCGGCCACCGGCCGGCGATGCCGCCGCAGAATCTGGATCAGCGCAAGCAGCCGCTCGGAGCGCGACATGGCGTGATCCTTGCGCCACGGCCGTCCCGCGGCAAGAGGCGGCAACGCGCCTTCGTCACACCGTCCTGCCTTTCTTGCGCGCGTAGTGGCGATGCGCCTTGGCGCGGTTGCCGCAGGCGCTCATCGAGCACCAGCGGCGGTTGCCGCTCTTGCTGTCGTCGAGAAAGAGCCAGAGGCATTGCGAGTTCGCGCATTGGCGCACCCGCTCGAGGCGGCCGCTCGCCAGCAGGTCCCCCGCCGACCATAGGATCGGCGTCAGCAGCGCGCTCGCGCCAGGCGCCGGCTCCGGCACGCTCCAGGCATAGCCCGGCGGCGCCGCGACCAGCGTCTGGCGTGCCGGCGTCTCCGCCAGCGCGCTGCTGAGCGCCGCGAGGTCCGCGGTG
>DATIYL010000075.1:0-3913 GCA_035517635.1 Allostellaceae bacterium
CCTACGCCCTGCGGCCGGGCCGGAGCAAGGCCGCCGCGGGGTGTCTGCAGGCTGCTGACAGCGCCTGTCAGCGAGGGTGGCGTAGGGTGACACGAGCAATGCGTGATAGGGCAATGACAGGAGGTCGCATGTCGTCGATCCGAATCGATTCCGACCAGACCCCGTGGTCGCCGGGCAGTCCGCTGTTCGGCGCGGGCTCGATCTATGGCGGGCGCGAACTGGTGCAGATCAAGGTGCTGAGCGATCGGCGCAGCGAAGGCGGCGGGATCGCTTATCTCTTCAAATTCTCGCCGCCGCCGGGCAAGGTCATCAAGATCGTGGCGGTGGCGCGCTCGGACGAGCACGCGTACACGTTGCAAGGGGGCCGCAGCACCAAGGCCGGGCAGCCTCTGCGCGCACCGGTCGACTATGTCCTCAACACGGACGGGCAGCCGCACAGCGCCTTCATCGCCGCCGAGACCACGGCCTTCGTCGTCTATACCGGCGACCCCGACGAGGTGACCGCGGTCGAAGTGCTCGACATCGAAGCAGCGGCGTAGCTCAAAGCTTGGTGCCAAAGAGAGAAGATGAACCACGGAGGCACGGAGGACACGGAGCGTAAGTAATGGCGCGCTTCGCGCGCCAATCTTTTCTTCTCCGTGCTCTCCGTGTCTCCGTGGTGAACCTTATTACCCGCCGCCCTCGCTCACGCGGCCAGCATGATGCGGACTTCGCGTTCGAGCTGGCTGGGGCGCACCGGCTTGGCGACGAGCTTGCCGCGCAGCTCGGCGAGGCGGCGGCGCGGCAGATTGACGAAGCCGGTGAGGTACATGATGTTGAGCGGCGGCTGCAGCGCCTTGGCGCGGTCGGCGAGCTCGAAGCCGTTCATGCCGCCGGGCATGACGATATCGGTGATCAAGAGATCGAAGTGGATGCCCTCTTGCAGCAGCAGGAGCGCGACTTCCGCCGTCGGCACCGCATGAACGAAAAAGCCCTGGTGCTGCAGCACGCGGCGCATGAGATCGCGGAGCGCGGCGTCGTCATCGACGAAGAGGATGCTGTGCATGACGTCTCTGCTCTGGCGAAGATCGAGCACTCAGTATCGCTCCCGCTCGGAGGCCCAACGCGTGGCAATTTTTGGAGGCGCCGGCACAAAAGAGTGAGCGCGGGTTAAGCGGCATTAACCCTATTGCGCGATCACGAGCCTTCGAGCGCGGTGCTCGACAAGAGCCGCGTCGGGAAGCCGGCGGCGCTGAGCGCGGCAATGAGCTCGCCGACATGGCGCGGATTGCGCGTCTCGATCACGGCATCGACTTCGGCGAGCTTCACCGGCACGTCCTGGAACAGGCGCTGGTGATAGATCTCGACGATGTTGCCGCCTTTCTCGCCGATGATGGCGGCGATCTTGGCGAGGGCGCCGGGCGCGTCGGAGATTTCGATGCGCAGCCGCACGAGGCGGCCGGCGCGCACCAGCTGACGCTGCAGGATCGAGGCGAGAAGCCGTGCATCGATATTGCCGCCGGAGAGCACGAGGGCGACGCGCTTGCCGCGAAAGCGTCCCGGCTCCGCCAGCAGCGCGGCGAGCGGCGCCGCGCCGGCGCCTTCGACGACGAGCTTTTCGACATCGACGAGCGTGGCGATGGCGCGCTCGAGCGCGACCTCGTCGGCGAGCAGGATGTCGTCGACCAGCGCTTCGATGATCGGCCGGGTGAGCACGCCCGGCTCCTTGACGGCGATGCCTTCGGCGAGCGTGGTGCCGCCGTGCGGCGCGGGGCAGCGCCCGAGCACGTGCAGCATCGCGGCGTAGAGCGCGCATTGCGCGCCGATGATGGCAATGCCGGGATTGATCGCCTTGGCGGCGACGGCGATGCCCGAGATGAGCCCGCCGCCGCCGATCGGCACGATGAGCGCATCGAGCGCGGGGTGGTCGGCGAGCAGCTCGAGCGCGATGGTCCCTTGGCCGGCGATCACCTTGGCATCGTCATAGGGATGGACCAGGGTGAGCCCTTCGGCGCGCGCCGTCTCGTCCGCGGCGAGCCGCGCCTCGGCGAGGCCGGCGCCGCGCAGGATGACCCGCGCGCCGCAGGCCTCGGTGCGCTCGACCTTGGTGAAGGGCGTGTCGGCCGGCATGACGATGGTGGCGGGGATGCCGAGGCGGCGCGCGTGATAGGCGACGCCCTGCGCGTGGTTGCCGGCCGACATGGCGATGACGCCGGCCTGGCGCTGGCCGATGTCGAGGCTCAAGAGCTTGTTGAGCGCGCCGCGCTCCTTGAAGGAGCCGGTGGGATGCAAGGTCTCGAGCTTCAGCACGATCTCGGCGCCGGTCATCTCGGCGAGCGCCGGCGCCAGGACGGAAGGCGTACGCAGCACCGCGCCGGCAATCGCAGCGGCGGCGGCGTGGATGTCGGCGGCGGTGACGGCGAAGCTCATGGCGGCGCCAGCTCCAGCGTGCCGCCGACCGGCGCGCCGCCCAGCGTGACATAGGCGTCATCGCGCCAGGAGCGCATGAGATCCTCGTAATGCGGCGACAGCACATTGCCGGATTCGCCGGGCGAGATCATGAAGCGCGCGCCCGCGATATCGCCGAGATCGACGATCATGCGCAAACTGGGCCCGAGCACATCGGCATAGGGCTGGGCGCTGGCGAGCGGCGTCACGCCGCGATCGATGGTGTCGTAGCCGCCATCGGCGGGGATCGTCGTGGCGAAGAGCTCGCGCAGCACCGGCACGTTCGCCCAGAAGCGGTTGGTGAATTGCGCCTGATGCGCGCGGCCCCAGCGCCAGTCGGACATGTCATCGCCGTAGCGGTGGCGCAGCTCGTCGACGGCGCGTCCGAGCGAGGCGGCGAGCTGATCGGCGCAGCTCTCGACCTGCGGCGTCGTGCGATCGTCGCACCAATCGGGATGCTTGGTGAGGATGAGGCGGATGACGTCGGGATGCATCCCCCAATAATCCTCGAAGGCATCGCCGAGCCGGTCGGCGAAGAGGGTGCGGTTGAGCTCGCGCAGCCAGGCGGCGAAGAGCAGCGGCGCGACGTCGTCGCGGTCCATCCTGTCGTTCCAGGCCTTGAGCCGATCGAGCGCCTTGGCCGCGAGCGGCGAGGACGGCTTGACGGCGAGCATCAGCGGCAGCAGGTCGCGCGCCATCAGCGACAGCGTATCGGCCTGGATCGCCGCGGAAGCATCCGGCGATTGCTGCGGCGTGCGGTCGAGCAGCGCATTGATGCGCAGCGCGCGGTTGGGCAGGTCCCAGCCGCGGCCGAGGAAATAGGGATAGCTCTCCGGCACGATCTTGTTGTTGGCGCTGACGATGCGGCCGCTCGGCGGGTTGAAGGCGCTGGGCAGCTTGTCGAAGGGAATGTAGCCGGTCCAGTCGTACTCGCCGCTCCAGCCGGGCGCCGGCATCCAGCCATCGCCCTTGCCGCGGATCGGCACGCGCGCCGGCGCGAAGAAGCCGATATTCCCGTCGATATCGGCATAGACCATGTTCTGCTCGGGCGCGACGAAGTCGCGCAGCGCGGCGCGGAACTCGTTCCAATTGCCGGCGCGGTTCATCCCCCAGAGCGCTTGCGGCGTCAGGTCGTCGTCTTCGAGAAAGGTTGCCTCCAGCGCCAGAACGGTGCCGGCGGCGAGGTTGGGGGCGTAGCCGCCGCCGAGATCGGAGACCACCGGGCCGTGCCGGGTCTCGCGCACGGTGAACGCCACCGGCGGGCCGCCGCGCACCAGGATCCGTTCCTGCCGCGTCGTGAACGGCGCATTGCCGCCGGGCGCCAGATAGCGCGCGGGATCGGCGGGATCGATGCGCTCGATGAAGAGGTCCTCGACGTCGCTTTCGGTGTTGGTGAAGCCCCAGGCGATGCGCTGATTGTGGCCGATCACGACGAAAGGCTCGCCTGGCGCGGTGACGCCGGCTAGGGTCAGGCCCGGTCGCTCGA
>DATIYL010000076.1:0-5056 GCA_035517635.1 Allostellaceae bacterium
TGGCGCCAGCTCGGCAATGTCGGCTGGAGCTTCGAGGATGTGCTGCCCTATTTCCGTCGCGCCGAGGACCAGCAGCGCGGCGCCGATGCTTTCCATGGCGCCGGCGGTCCGCTCTGTGTCTCCGATCAGCGCGAGCCGCACGCGCTCTGCGATGCCTTCATCGCCGCGGCGCAAGAGACGGGGATTCCCCGCAACGACGATTTCAACGGCGCGCGCCAGGAAGGCGTCGGCTATTTCCAGACCACGTCGCGCCGCGGCCGCCGCTGCAGCGCCGCCGTGGGCTATCTCCGCCCGGCGCGGCAGCGCGCCAATCTCCGCGTCATGACCGAGGCGCCGAGCCTCAAGCTCGTGATCGAGGACGGCGCAGCCACAGGGGTGATCTTCGCGCATCAGGGCGAGACTTGCCGGGCGCAGGCAGAAGGCGAGGTGATCCTTGCTGCCGGCGCCATCGCAACGCCGCCGCTGCTGCAGCTCTCGGGCATCGGGCCGGGCGCGCTGCTGCAGCGCTTCGGCATCCCCATCGTGAAGGATCTCCCCGGCGTCGGCGAGAATTTGCAGGATCACTTGCAATCGCGCCTCGTCTATCGCTGTACCCAGCCGATCACGCTCAACGACGATGTCGCGAGCCTGGCGGGACAGCTTGGCATCGGCCTGCGCTACGCGCTCTGGCGCAAGGGGCCGCTCGCGGTGAGCGCCGGTTATGCCGGCGGCTTCTTCCGCACCGATCCGCGCCTCGCGACCCCCGACGTCCAGGCGCATTTCATCACCTTCAGCACGACCAAGATGGGCGACAAGCTCCATCCTTTCTCGGGCTTCACCGCATCGATTTGCCAGCTGCGGCCGGAAAGCCGCGGCCATGTCCGCCTCCAGAGCGCCGATCCCACGGCGCGGCCGGCGATCCAGCTCAACTATCTCAGCGCCGAGACCGACCGCCGCACCATGGTGGCGGGGCTGGCGCTGCTGCGCCGGATCATGCAGGCGCCGGCGCTGCGCCCCTATATCGACAGCGAATACGAGCCCGGCCCCGGCTGTGTCAGCGAGGCGGATCTGCTGCGTTATATTCGCGAGCGCGCCAGCACGATCTATCATCCGACCTGCACCTGCCGCATGGGCGAGGATGGCATGGCGGTGGTCGATGCGCGGCTGCGCGTGCACGGCGTGGGGCGGCTGCGCATCGTCGACGGCTCGGTGATGCCGAGCGTGGTCTCGGGCAATACCAACGCGGCGATCATCATGATCGGCGAGAAGGGCGCCGAGATGATCCTCGAGGATGCGATGAGGCGGCCCGCTCTGGCGCGCGCCGCGTCGTTCTAGGCGGTTTCCATGAATTCAAGCGGAGGCAAAAGCATGTATGCGAATCTGGCGCTTTACATCGATGGCGAATGGATCTCGGGCGGCGGGCGCGAGAGCGAGCCGGTGATCAACCCCGCGACCGAGAAGCCGCTTGCCGCCTTGACCCATGCGAGCAAGGCCGATCTCGACCGCGCCCTCGCAGCGGCTGAGCGCGGCTACAAGGTCTGGCGCGCCACCGCGCCCTATGAGCGCGCCCGCATCATGCGCAAGGCCGCCGACATCATCCGCGAGCGGCTCGAGCCGATCGCCCGCATCCTGACGATGGAGCAGGGCAAGGTCTTCGCCGAAGCGCGCGTCGAGGTCGCCGTCTCCGCCGACATCATCGAATGGTATGCCGAGGAGGGAAAGCGCACCTATGGCCGCATCATTCCGGGCCGCGTCGCGGGCGTGCGGCAGATGACCGTGCAGGAGCCGGTCGGTGTGTGCGCCGCGTTTACGCCGTGGAACTTCCCGGGCGTGACGCCGGCACGCAAGATCGGCGGCGCGCTCGGCGCCGGCTGCTCGCTCATCATCAAGGCGTCGGAGGAGACGCCTGGCACCTGCGTCGAGCTGGTGCGCGCCTTCCATGAAGCGGGCCTGCCCAAAGGTGTGCTCAACCTGGTCTTCGGCGTGCCGGCGCGCATCTCGGAGCATATCATCGCTTCCGATATCGTCCGCAAGGTCTCCTTCACCGGCTCGGTGCCGGTCGGCAAGCATCTCACCAAGCTCGCCGCCGAGGGCATGAAGCGCACCACCATGGAGCTCGGCGGCCATTCGCCGGTGATCGTCTTCGGCGATGCCGATCCCGAGAAATCCGCCGAGATCGCCGCTGCCGGCAAGTTCCGCAATGCCGGCCAGGTCTGCATCTCGCCGACGCGCTTTTACGTGCAGGAGAACAATTACGACCGCTTCGTGAAGCGCTTCGCCGATTACGCCAAGGGCCTCAAGCTCGGCGACGGGCTCGTCGACGGCACAAGCATGGGGCCGCTCGCCAATCCGCGCCGGCTCGACGCCATGGAAGGTTTCGTCGCCGATGCCAAGAAGCGCGGCGCCGAGATCCTCGCGGGCGGTGCGCGCCACGGCAATCAGGGCTTCTTCTTCGCGCCGACGGTGGTGACGAACATCCCCGATGATTCGCGCCTCATGACCGAGGAGCCGTTCGGGCCGGTGGCGCCGATCACGCCGTTCAAGACTTTCGACGAGGTGGTGGCGCGCGCCAATGCGTTGCCCTTCGGCCTTGCCGCCTACACCTTCACCAGCTCGACCCGCACGGCGAACCTCATCTCCGATGCGCTCGAATCCGGCATGGTCGGGGTCAACAGCCTCGCCATCTCGACGCCGGAGACGCCGTTCGGCGGCATGAAGGAAAGCGGCTACGGCCATGAAGGCGGCATCGAAGGCCTCGAAGCTTATACGCAGAAGAAACTGGTGGTGCAGGCCTGAGAGAGCGAGCGCAGCTGCACCCCCCACCCCTCCCTCCCCCTCCTCAAGGGGGGAGGGGTTTTCATTCTGTTGTTTGCGAAAGATGCTTCAGAGGAAAACTGCCCCTCCCCCCTTGAGGGAGAGGGTAGGGAGGGGGGTGCCGCGGCACGCTGCGACAAGAGTGAGACATGCTGAACTTCATCTATGAGCAACTACCCGTGCGCGTCGTCTTCGCCGCCGGCAGCTTCGACCGGCTGGCGGAAGAGGTGGAGCGCCTCGGCCTGAAGCGGGCCATGGTGCTGTCGACGCCGGGCCAGCGGCGGCTCGCCGAAGAGGCGGCAAAGCGCCTCGGCGTCGCCACCGCCGGCATCCATGCGGAAGCGGTGATGCATGTGCCGGTTGAGACCGCGCGGCTCGCACGCGAGACGGCGCGGCGGCTCGCCGCCGATTGTCTGGTCGCGATCGGCGGCGGCTCGACCATCGGCCTTGCCAAGGCGGTGGCGCTCGACACGGGCCTCCCGATCGTCGCCGTGCCGACGACCTATTCCGGCTCGGAGATGACGCCGATCTTCGGCCTCACCGATGGCGGGGTGAAACGGACCGGACGCGACCGCAAGGTGCTGCCCCGGGTCGTGCTCTATGACGCCGCGCTCACCGTCGGCTTGCCGGCGAAAGTCTCGGGCCCGTCGGGCATGAACGCGCTCGCCCATTGCGTCGAGGCGCTCTATGCGCCGGACGGCAATCCCATCACCGCGCTGATGGCGGCGCAAGGCATCCGCGCGCTCGGCCGCGCCCTGCCGCTGGTGATCAAGGACCCGCTCAATCTCGAGGCGCGCGGCGAGGCGCTGTGCGGCGCGTGGCTCGCCGGCGCGGTGCTGGGCACCACGGCGATGGGTCTCCATCACAAGCTCTGCCACACCTTGGGCGGCGCCTTCAACCTGCCGCATGCCGAGCTCCACACCGTGATCCTGCCGCATGCCGCCGCCTATAACCGTGCCGCCGCCTCGGGCGCGATGCGCCTCATCGCCAGCGCGCTCGGCCTCGGCGATGCGCCGCAAGGCCTCTACGATCTCGCCAAGAAGCTCGGCACACCGCTCTCGCTCAAGGAGCTCGGCATGCCCGAGGACGGCATCGAGCGCGCCGCAAAGCTCGCGACCGAGAGCCCTTACCAAAACCCGCGCCCGGTCGAGTATGCTGGCGTGAAGCGGCTCATCGAGGATGCCTGGCACGGGCGCCGGCCCGCCTGAGGAGGAAGGGATGCGCGAGTTCACCGAAGAGACCCTGACCGAAGCCGTGGTGGCGCGGCTCGCGCGCGCCGAGGATGCGCGCTTCAAAGCGGTGATGACGGCGCTGATCCGTCACCTCCACGCCTTCGTGCGCGAGGTCGAGCTCACGGAGGCGGAATGGATGGCGGCGATCCGCTTCCTCACCGCCACCGGCCAGGCCTCGGTCGGCGATCGGCAGGAATTCATCCTGCTCTCCGACGTGCTCGGCGTCTCGATGCTGGTCGACGCCGTCAATCACCGCGGCGGCAGCGGCGTCACGCAATCGACCGTGCTCGGCCCCTTCTACATCGAAGGCGCGCCCGACCTGCCCATGGGCTTCGACATCGCGCATGGCGGTCCGGGCGAGCCGACCGAGGTGTCGGGCCGCGTGCTGACGCCGGACGGCAAGCCGATCAAGGACGCGGTTCTCGATGTCTGGCAGACCGCGCCCAACGGCTTCTACAGCATCCAGGACGCGAACCAGGATCGCTTCAACCTGCGCGGCCGCTTCCGCACCGACGCGAGCGGGACCTATTTCTTCCGCACCATCAAGCCGACCAGCTATCCCGTGCCGACGGACGGGCCGGTCGGCACCATCCTCAATGCCATGGGCCGGCACCCCATGCGTCCGGCGCATCTCCACTTCATCGTCAGCGCGCCGGGTTACGAGCCCGTCACGACGCATCTCTTCGTCGAGGGCGATCCCTATCTCGACAGCGACGTGGTGTTCGGCGTCAAGAACTCGCTCATCGTCGCCTTCACGCCGAAGCCCGGCGGCAAGATGCTGGAGGCGACATACGATTTCGGGCTGAAGGCAGCGGCGTAGCCTAGGGATTACGCGCCGAGCGCAAGGCTGGTGCGCACCAGCATATAGGCGGCGACGGCGAAGACCACCGCGGCAAAGACATAGGTGAGCGTCCGCCGCTCTGCCGCCATTCTGACGGCGAGCCGCATGCCGAGCCAGCCACCGGCGGCGCCGCCGGCGATGAGCTCGAGCGCGATGCGCCAGTCGACGAGCCCCGACAGCGCATAGTTGA
>DATIYL010000077.1:0-8469 GCA_035517635.1 Allostellaceae bacterium
CGCGCGGGTCCTTGAGCGGGCGAAACATGCGCTTGAGCTTGCGCATTCGGGTCTCCCTCCGAGGTTGGGAGACATCCAAAGAATCCAGTTCGCGCCGCTATGCAACAGCCGTGTAAGGCCATATGCGATTCCCCTACCCTCGAAGGGGGGAGGGGGTGGACTCTGTTGCTCACCGCTTCAGCAACAGCTTCAGCATGAGGTCGGTCAGGCGGCCGAAGGGTGGGCGCAGCAGGAAGGCGCCGTTGAAGCGGCTCTGCAGGAAGACGCCCTTGCGGTGCGAGAAGGTCTGAAAGCCGATCTCGCCGTGATAAGCGCCGATGCCGGAAGCGCCGACGCCGCCGAAGGGCAGGTTCTCCACCACCACATGCATCAGCGTCTCGTTGATCGAGGCGCCGCCTGAGATGGTGCGCGCCAGCACCCAATCGCGCTTCTCCGCGTCCTCACCGAAATAGTAAAGCGCCAGCGGCCGCGGATGGCGGTTGACGTAGTCGACGGCCTCGTCGAGCCGGCGATAGGTCCTGACCGGCAGCACCGGACCGAAGATCTCCTCGCGCATCAGCGCGAGATCGTCGCCGGGCTCGATCACGAGAGTCGGCGCCAGCTTGCGCGCTCCTTCGAGCGCCTCCTCGGCCGGGTTGAGCTCGACGATGCGCGTGCCCTTCGCCTTGGCTTCGTCGAGATAACGGCGGAGGCGCTGATACTGGCGGTCGTTGATGATGCTGGTGTAGTCGCGATTGGCGGCAAGGCGCGGATAGAATTTCTTCACCGCGCGCTGCGCCTCTGCGATAAACACCTCGCGCTTCGCCTCGGGCAGCAGCACATAGTCCGGCGCGATGCAGGTCTGTCCGGCATTCAGCAGCTTGCCATAGATGATGCTGTCGACCGCGCCGGCGAGCGCCACGTCCTCGCCCAGGATGCAGGGCGACTTGCCGCCCAGCTCGAGCGTCACCGGCGTCAGAGTCTCCGCCGCCGCCTGCATGACGAGGCGGCCCACCGCGGTCGAGCCGGTATAGAAGAGATGATCGAAAGGCAGCCGTGCGAAAGCGGCCCCGATCTCGGCTCCGCCGAGCACGGTCGCGACCTTGTCGCTGGGGAACAGGCCGGCGAGAAACTCGGCGATGAAATCGGCGGTGCGCGGCGTCAGCTCCGAAGGCTTCAGCATGACGCGGTTGCCGGCGGCAAGCGCGGCGATGAGCGGCATGATCGCGAGCTGGAAGGGATAGTTCCAGGGACTGATGATGCCGACGACACCGAGCGGCTGGTAGAGGATGCGCGCGCGGCCCGGCAGCAGCTCCGCACTCACCGACACGCGCTTGGGACGCATCCACTGACCGAGATGCTTCTCGGCATGGCGGATGCCGGAAAGCGCCGTGAAGATTTCGGCGAGCAAAGTCTCGTGCCGCGAGCGATGGCCGAAATCCTCCGAGATCACCTGCGCGAGCGCTTCGGCCTTCTCGCGGATCGCGGCTTTGAGCCGGGCGAGATCCGCGCGCCGCTCGTCGAGCGTCGGCGGTCCCGCTTGCAGAAAGGCCTGACGCTGGCGCTCGAGCGTGGCGCTCAGCTCCTGCTCGGCGCTCGATCCGGCCGGCCGCAACCCGGCCATGCTGACGACGCTCATGGGCCCGCCTCCCTCAGAGAAGTGCTACGCGACGCGCCGAGGATAAAGCAACCCACGACGGCCGCCTACCCGAACGGTGGCGCCCGGCGCGCGGGCGGGGTCAGGAAACGCTGCAGCAGCTGGCGGAAAGCGGCGAGCGGCGCCGCAGGATCGAGCGCCGGCGAGAGGGCGAGGCGCGTGTTGAGCCCCTCGGCGGCGGCGACCAGCACGGCGGCCGCCGCCTCGGCGTCATGCGCGGGATCGACCTGGCCCAGCTCCTGGGCGCGACGGATCGCTGCGGCGCAGAGCGCCACGATGGCGGCGTGGTGGCGGCGCACGATCTCGGCGATGCGCTCGTTGCGCGTCGCCTCGGCGAGCACCTCGCAGCCGAACTTGCTCTTCGCCGGGTCGTGGGCGCTCATCGCCTCGCCGGCCAGCGCCAGCATGCTGTCGAAGAGATTGCCGCTTTCGCCGAGGCGCTCGAGCCGCGCCGTGAGCTGACGGCGATCCTCTTCGCAGATCGCCGCGATGATCGCTTCCTTGCTGTCGTAATAGCGATAGACGTTGCCCGGACTCATCGAGGCTTCGGCGCAGATATCGGCCATGCTCGCCTGGTGGAAGCCCTTGCGCTTGAAGCAGGCGAGCGCCGCCTCGCGGACATGCCGCCGTCGCGCTTCGAACCGTTCGGGATTGACCGTACGCATCGCTGCCGTCTTAGCAGATAGAGCGGCGTCTCGCCGTGCACAAGACGGTGAACGTCAGCGCCGCCCGGCGCCGGCGAGCGCCTGCCAGATGCGCGTCGGGCTTGCGGGCATGTCGAACTGATCGACCCCGGCGCCGGCGAGCGCGTCCATGATCGCGTTCATCACCGCCGGCAGCGCGCCCACCGTACCGGCCTCCCCCGCACCCTTGACGCCGAGCGGATTGAGCTTCGTCGGCACGGGCCGGCTTTCGACCTCGAACGCGCAGAGATCGTCGGCGCGCGGCATGGCGTAATCCATGAAGGAGGCGGTGAGCAGCTGGCCCGATTGGCGGTCGTAGACGACCTCCTCCATCAGCACTTGGCCCAGCCCCTGCACCACTCCGCCATGGATCTGGCCTTTGAGCGTCTTGGGATTGACCACGGTGCCGACATCGTCGACGACGCTGTAGCGCTCGAGCGAGACGGCGCCGGTCTCGGGATCGATCTCGACTTCGCAGACATGGCAGCCATTGGGAAAGGTGTCCTGCGGCGGCGAGAAGCTGCCGGTCTCGAAGAGCCCCGGCTCCGTCCCGCGCGGCAGCTTCGCCGGCACGAAAGCGGCGCGCGCCACCTCCTTGATCGGAATCGCGCGGTCGGTGCCGGCGACGGTGAAACGGCCGTCGCCGAAGGTGATGTCGGCATCGCTCACCTCGAGCATATGCGCCGCGATCTTCTTCGCCTTGGCCACGATCTTGTCGGCGGCCAGGCTCAGCGCGGTGCCGCCGATCACCGTGGAGCGCGAGCCCATCGTGCCCATGCCATAGGCGACGAGATCGGTATCGCCGTCGACATAGCGCATGTCCTCGGGCGCCAGGCCGAGCTTCTCGGACGCGATCTGGCGGAAGGTGGTCTCGTGCCCCTGCCCCTGATTCTTCGTGCCCATCAGCAGCGTGGCGCGGCCGCTGCTGTCGAAGCGGATCTCGGCGAATTCCATGCCGGGACTGGCCGCGCGCTCGACCGCATTGGCGATGCCGAGGCCGCGCAGCCGCCCGCGCCGTGCCGAAGCCTCGCGCCGCGCGGCGAAGCCCGCGACGTCGCCCAGCGCCAGCGCCTGCTCCATATTGGCGGGGAAGTCGCCGCAATCATAGGTGAAGCCGAGCACCGTCTTGCACGGCATCGCCGCGGCGGGAATCATGTTCCGCCGCCTGAGCTCGATGCGGTCGCGCTTCAGCTCGCGCGCCGCATCGTCGATGAGCCGCTCGATGACGTAGATCGCCTCGGGCCGGCCGGCGCCGCGATAAGGCGCGGTCGGGTTGGTGTTGGTGATGGCGGCCGTCATCTGCACATGCGCCGCGGGAACGGCGTAAACGCCGACCATCGCCGGCAGGCTGGTGAAGGTCGCGAGCATGTTGCGGTCGGCGGAGAGATAGGCGCCGATATTGGAGATGGTCCGCACCTTGAGGCCGAGGAACCGGCCGTCGCGGTCGAGCGCCAGCTCGGCATCGGCGACGACGTCGCGGCCATGCTCGTCGGCGAGGATCGCCTCGCTGCGCTCGCAGCGCCACTTGACCGGGCGCCCCAGGTGCCGCGCCGCGAACAGCACCAGCCGGTGCTCGACATATTGCCAGCCCTTGATGCCGAACGCGCCGCCGATATCGCCGGCGACGACGCGGATCTGCGACAGCGGCAGCTTGAAGATGCGGTTGGCCAGCATCTCGCGCACGCGATGCGGATATTGCACATCGGCGTAAAGGGTGAAGCGCTCCTCGCGCGGATCATAATGGCCGAGCGCGCCGCGCGGCTCCATGAATTGCGCATGCACGCGGGTGATGACATAGCGCCGGCGCACGACATGCGCGGCGCGCGAGAATCCCGCCTCGGTCGCCGCGCGGTCGCCGATCTCGAAGACATGCGAGACATTGTCCGGGCATTCCGGCCAGACCGCAGCACTGCCCGGCTGTGTCGCCGCGGCCGTCGCCGTCACCGCAGGCAGCACCTCATACTCGACCTCGATCAGCTCGGCCGCATCCTTCGCCTGCTCGAAGCTTTCGGCCACGACCATCACGATGGGATCGCCGACATAGCGCACCACGCCGCGCGCGAGGCCGGGATGCGCGCGCCAGAACATGGGCGACCCGTCCGGACGCTTGCGCGGGATGTTGGGCTCGTTCTGCCCGAGCCCGTCGGCGGCGAGATCGGCCTCGGTGAAGACGCCGAGTACCCCCGCCGCCGCCTTCGCCGCGGCGACATCGACGCGAACGAGGCGCGCATTGGCGTGCGGCGAGCGCAGGAGATAGGCATGAGCCTGGCCCGGCAGGCTGACATCGTCGATATAGCGGCCGGCGCCTCTCAAGAGGCGCCGATCCTCGAACCGGCTCAGAGGCTGGCCGATGCCGAACTCACCCATGGCCGAGGCTCAGCGCGGCCGGACTTGCGGCGGCAGCCGCTCGTCATTGCCGAGAGCGGTGCGGCGCACATTGTCGGTGTCGGTCGGCTGGTGGCCCAGCTTGGCGCGCAGCGCCGGTGCCTCGACGACGCGGTTGCTGAGCCGGCCGATATCGGTGATCTCGACCTCTATGAGATCGCCTGGCTGCATCGGCCGCGAATTGGCCGGCGTCCCGGTGAGGATGATGTCGCCGGGCTCCAGCGTGGTGAGCCGCGCCAGATCGGCGACGAGATAGTCGATGCCAAAGAACATCTCTTCGGCGAGCTTGCCTTCCTGCACCAGCCGGCCATTGCGGTAGGTGCGCAAGGTCGAGCGCCGCGGATCGACGCCGCTGACGATGCCGGGACCGATCGGGCAGAACCCGTCGGGTCCTTTGACGCGCAGCATCGAGCCGGCATCGGTCTCGCGCATATCGTGCAGCCCGACATCATTGGCGACGGCAAAGCCGGCGAGATGGTCCCAGACCTCTTCGGGCCGCACATTGCGCGTGACCCGGCCGATGATCGCGGCGAGCTCGCCCTCGTAGTTGAGGTATTTGAACCCGGTGGGCCGCACCAGCTCGCCGCCATGGCAATTGAGCGCCGACACCGGCTTCTGGAAATAGGTCGGCGTCTCCGGCGGCGTGGTCCGCCCCTGCTCATGCCAGCGCGAGCGGTAATTGATATGCGTGCAAAGGATCTTCGACGGCGTGCAAGGCGGCAGGTGCTGCACCTCGGCCTCGGCCACGCCGCGCCCATCGGGCAGCTCGAGCCGGCCGTCGCGCGCGGTCACCCAGTAGACGCTGCCCCGGTAGAGGATCCGCCGCAGCTCGCGGCGCGGTCCGTCCAGCACGCTCATGGCACTGCCTCCGCTGTCATCACGTCGAACCACATATGGATGTTGCCGGTGCCGGCCGCGTTCTCATAGGCCGAGCAGGGCGTGCCGCGGGCACGGCAGGAGCGGCCGCCCAGCGCCCCCAGCATCTGCACGTAATGCGCGCCGCGCCCCTCATATTCCGCGCGCGCAAGCTCGGGATAGCGGTCGAGCACGCTGTCGTGCCGTCCCTGGCGCAGCAGCTCGATCACCTCGCGGTCGAGCGCGACATGCTCCGGGCTCGAGACGTTGTCGGGATGATAGTAATTGGGGTTCCGCGGCTTGAAGCTCAAATCGTTGAAGCTGTGGCTCATTGCGCCCGAGGCGAGCAGCATCGCGCGGCACGGCGTGCGCCGGATCGCTTCGCCGATCACCTCGCCCATCTCGAGATAGTGCCGCGATGCGGCGGTCTGGCAACTGCCGACGGACATCACCTTCTCGTCGCGGCGCAGCTTGGCGATGATGTTGAGCGTCGCGTATTGCGGCACCAGGCTGTCGTCCTCGACATTGCGCGCTGCGATGCCGCGCTCGAGCGCCACCCGCTCGACCGCGGCCGCCAGCTCGGGCTTGCCGGGATAGTCGTAAGGCACCCGCGACAGCGAGAAAGGCAGCTCCGACGAGGTGTAGCGGCCCGCATAGCGCTTGGCCCCGGCGACGAGATGGAGGCCGGTGGTGAACCAATGCGTGTCGAAGACGACGAAGGTGTCGGGCTTCGCCGCGTCGATCCGCCGGCGCAGCTCGGCAAAGCCGGCGATGAGGCTCGTATCCGCGCCGTCGCCGCGCGCGCGGCGCAGCTCTTCCGACAGCATCAAGCCAGGATAATGCGCGACGAGCGCCGCGCCCACGACCTCACCCATTGCCGCCTCCGCGCTTCGGCGCGACCGCCCCCGCGCCCACTCCCTGAGGCAATATTATTACGCGCGGCGCCGCACCTGTCACGCCCGAAACCTAGGGCTGCTCGTGCTCCCTTGAAACGGGCGACCGGCTGTTAATGCGGGTGAGCTCCCAAATCCAGATCAACCACGAGGTCGTCGCCGTCGACGCGAACGGCATATGTCTTGAGCGAATCGGTCGCGGGATAAGACAGGGCCTCGCCGGTGCTGACGTCGAATGTCCCGGCGTGGAAGGGACATTCGACGACCGTGCCTTCGAGAAAGCCATCGCAGAGGGACGCTTGGCCGTGGGTACACGTATCGTCCGTGACGAAGAACTTGCCGCCGATATTGAAGATGGCCAAAGGCGGATGCCCGTCAATCTCGACGCGCTTGCATTCGCCTGGGTTGATGTCGGAAGTTTTGCAGAGAACAGCCATTTCTTTCCGCATGCTTGCGCTGACTCCTTGGCATCATGATGCCAACAGTTGGCGCGCAATGATCAAACGTTGGATCTGGTTCGTCCCCTCGAAGATCTGGTTGATCTTTGCGTCGCGCATATAGCGCTCGACCGGAAAGTCCTTCATGTAGCCGGCGCCGCCAAAGATCTGGACGGCATCGGTGGTCACCTTCATCGCCATGTCGCTGGCGAAGCATTTCGCCATCGACGCCGTCGCGGCGAAGCGCTTGAACTCGGCGTCGTCGGCGAAGCCCGCATCGGCGATCCGCGCGCATTCATAGACCAGGGAGCGCGCCGCCTCGACCTGCATCGCCATATCGGCCAGCATGAACTGGATGCCTTGGAACTCGGCAATCGATCGGCCGAACTGACGGCGCTCTTTGGCGTAGCCGATGGCAGCGTCCAGTGCACCCTGGGCGAGGCCGACCGACACCGCGCCGATCGTGGGCCGGTTCAAGTCGAGAATGCGCATGCAGATCTTGAAGCCGTCGCCCTCCTCGCCGACACGGTTCTCGACCGGCACGCGCACATTGTCGAAATAGAGCGAGGCGTCGGGGACGCCGTTGAGCCCCATTTTGCGCTCGTTCTTGCCGACGCTGAAGCCGGAGGATTTGGTGTCGACGATGAAGGCGCTGATATTGTGCGTACCATGTTCGTCGGCATCACCGGTCTTGGCGAAGACGGTGACGTAATCGGCGACGGCGCCGAAGGTGATGAAACATTTCTGACCGTTGAGGACGTAGGACGAGTTGCCGTCGCGGGTTGCGCGGGTACGCATGCTGCCGACATCCGAGCCCGCTTGCGGCTCGGTGATGGCCACCGCGGTCAGGATCCTGCCCTTCGCCACCTCGGGGAAGAAGCGGCGGCGTTGCTCCTCGGTGCCGAAATAGAGGAGCGGCATGATGAGGCCAATGCCGTTCTGGCCCGAGATCAAGGCGATGGCCTCGGAGACGCGCGCGATCTCCTCGGCGGCAATGCAGACCGTCGTAAGGTTCGCTCCCGGCCCGCCATAGGCCTCGGGCAGGCGGAGCTGAAGCAGACCCATATCGCCGAAGATCGGCACCAGCTCCTTGGGAAAGCGATCATTGCGATCGACCTCGTCGGCGATCGGCGCCACATGCCTTGCCACCAGCTTGCGCACGCTGTCGCGGAAGGCGATCTGTTCCTCGGTCAAATACATCGGCTGTTCACCTTCTTCATCGCAAATGCGGGAGGGGCTTAGCGAGTGGCCGAGATCGGCGCCCCGAGCAGAACCCAGCTCTTGCCGTCGAAGCGCGCCAGGCTGAGCTTGTGATAGAGCGCGTAGTCCTCGGCCGAGTTGTTGAGATCGATGCCGGGCAGCAGCATCGGCAAACTCGCGTCATGGATCGATGTCGCCTGCTTGAGCAGATTGGCGCGCGTCAGATCGTCGCCGCAGCGCTGCAGCACCATCACCACGCCCTCCGCATTGATGTAACCGGAGAGCGCGATGAAATCCTCGGGGCTCTCGTTCGGCGCCCATTTCTTCAGGAACGCGACATAGCTCGCCACGTCCTTGTCCTGCGCCCAGGCGGGATCGTC
>DATIYL010000078.1:0-2802 GCA_035517635.1 Allostellaceae bacterium
GTCGTGCTGAGCCATCGCAACATCATCGCCAATTGCCAGCAGCTCGCGGCGCGCGTCGATTTCTCGCCGGCCGATCTCGTGTTCAACGCGCTGCCGCTCTTCCACGCCTTCGGCCTCACCGGCGGCATGGTGCTGCCGATCATCAATGGCGTGCGGATCTTCCTCTATCCCTCGCCGCTGCATTACCGGATCGTGCCGAGCCTCGCCTACAATTTGAACGCCACCATCCTGTTCGGCACCGACACCTTCCTCAGCGGCTATGCCCGGGCCGGCAATCCCTATGATTTCTACAGCGTGCGCTACGTTTTCGCCGGCGCCGAGAAGATCCGCGACGAGACGCGGCGGCAATGGATCGAGCGCTTCGGCTTGCGCATCCTCGAAGGCTATGGCGCGACCGAGACGGGGCCGGTGCTCGCGACCAACACGCCCATGCATTTCAAGCCCGGCACGGTCGGCCGCATGCTGCCCGGCATCGCCTGGCGGCTCGAGCCGGTCGAAGGCGTCGAAGGCGGGCGCCTCATCGTCTCCGGCCCCAATGTGATGCTGGGCTATCTCGATCCCGACCATCCCGGCGCGATCCAGGCGCTGCCGGGCGGCTGGTACGACACCGGCGACATCGTCGCCATCGACGCCGAGGGCTACGTCACCGTGCTCGGCCGCGCCCGGCGCTTTGCCAAGATCGGCGGCGAGATGGTGTCGCTCGGCGCCGCCGAAGCGCTGGCGGCCGCGCTCTGGCCCGAGGCGCATCACGCGGTCATCGCGCTGCCCGATCCGCGCAAGGGCGAGCAGCTCCTGCTCATCACCGATGAGAAGAATGCCGGCGTCGATGCGCTGCTCGCCGCGGCGCGGGCGCAAGGCGCCGCCGAGGTGACGGTGCCGCGCAACCTCATGACGGTGGCGAAACTGCCGCTGCTCGCGACGGGCAAGCCGGACTACCCCGCGGTGCGCGCGCTGGCGGAAGAGCGTCTGCCGGCGCGCGTAGAGAAAAGGGGATGAAGGGATAATCGGAGATAGGGGATTCTTGTTATCGCGCCGAAGGCGCGCTTACCCCAATCCCCTTATCCCAATCATCCCCTTATCCCCCTTCCCTCACTCACTGAAGCGCTCCGGCCAGACCGGCGCGTCGTGGCCGAGCGGCACGGGTGGCCTTACCCAGTGCGGTGGCGTCAGCGACATCCGGGCGGTCGGCGCGAGGTGGCGGATGAGGCCCATCGGGGATGGCGTCTCCTGGCTCAACCGGATGATCTCCGCGTCCGGCAGCTCGCGCGGAAGCCCGGCCACGGCGGCGGCGTCGAGCAGCCCCTTGTCGGACAGCCATTGCCCGGTGCGCGCCAGCGAGACGGTGACGCGCCAGCTCCCGCCCTCGCGCGCCCGGCGGCGGAGCGCCGCCATCGCGCCCAGCGCCAGGAGATAGCCGCTGATGTAGTCGAGCGCCGAGACCGGCATCAGGCGCGGCTTGCCGCCGCCCTCGATCAGCGCCATGCCGCTCGCGCTCTGCACGATGGTGTCGAAGCCGCGCCGCGCCGCCCAGGGGCCGCGCCGGCTCCAGGCGGAGAGCTCGACCAGGACGATGCCGGGCCGCAGCGCGGCCAGCTCTTCGGCGCCGAAACCGCGGCGGGCGAGCGTCCCCGGGCGGTAGCCCTGGACGAAGACATCGCAGCGCCCCTCGGCGATGAGCGCGCGCAATCGCGCGGCATCCTGCGCCTGGCGCAGGTCGAGAAAGGCGGCGAGCTTGCCGAGCCCGGTATCGATGTCCATGTCGCGGGCGCTCGGCAGGTGCGGCGCCGATATCTTCAGCACATCCGCACCGTGCTCGGCGAGCGCACGCGCGCCGGTCGGGCCGGCGAGGACGCGCGTCAGGTCGAGGACGCGGATGCCCGAGAGCGGCCGGTCGCCCGCGCCAAAGGGCTCGGCCGGCGCGTCGCCGATGCGCTCGATTTGCAGCAGCGGCAGGCTCGCGATGGCGGCGGATTGCGGATGGCGCTGCCATTCCTCGGCGCTGCGCATCAGCGCCGCGCAGCCGCCCGCCACGTGGATAGCGTCCTCGAGCGCGAGGCCATCCCAGCGCGCCACCGCCGCCGCGACGGCCTCGCGCGTGGCGCCTTCGGCAAGGCCGAGCACCTGCAGCGCCACCGCCCGGTGGTGCGGGAAATTGCAATGCAGCATGACCCAGCTTCCGTCGCGCGCGGTGTGGAAGCCGCTGACGGGGTCGAAGATGTCGCGCGGCGGCGCGCCGTCGATGCGAATGAGGCGGCTGCTGCGCAGCGCGGCCACGGCGGCGCGGAGATCGACGGCGATCTGCTGGCGCTTGCCGCCAGGGCGCAAGGTCCACAGCTCGGCGGCGGCAACCGCGGCAGCGGCGATGGCCGCGGCGCCGGTGGCGCCGATGCGGTATCGCGTCCCCACCACCGGATCGGCGCCGGTGAAGGCGACATCGGCCGAAGCGGCGTCAGAGAGGCCGGCGAGGCTCAGCAGCTCGGCAACGGCGGCATGGGGCATGGCGGCGAGCGTACACGAGCCGCGCTGCCTTCGTCTCTATCGCAGATTCGGTATGGGCTGGTTTCGAGCGGGGCGCGTCACCCCCCACCCCTCCCTGCCCCTCAAGGGGGGAGGGGGATTTCTTTTTGGATGTTTGCCGCTTGTGAATCCCCTCCCCCCTTGAGGGGTAGGGGAATCGCATATGGCCTTACACGGCTGTTGCATAGCGGCGCGAACTGGATTCTTTGGATGTCTCCCAACCTCGGAGGGAGACCCGAATGCGCAAGCTCAAGCGCATGTTTCGCCCGCTCAAGGACCCGCGCG
>DATIYL010000079.1:0-9982 GCA_035517635.1 Allostellaceae bacterium
CGTCCCGCGCGCCTCGTCGGCGAAATGCTCGCGGAAATGCTCGGGCGAGAACTGGCTCAGCGCGCCGAGCCACACGACCACGCCGCTCACCCGCTCGGCGCCGGCATCGCGCGCGGCCCGTTCCAGCCGGCGAATCAGGTCGCGCACAATCCCGCTTTCATGCATGCATGGCCACCTCGCCAGCTTCCTGCCGCAGCGTCGCGATCTCAGCAATGATCCGATCCGCGACCACGCCGGCCGCGGCGGCGACTTCGGGCGTCATCGCCGCGCCGGCATCGAAGCAATGGCCTTCGACGGCGTAGACGATGATCCGCGGCAAGGCGAGGCGGAGCGCCTGCGCAAGTTCGATCGCCTCGGCCAGGCCGAAAGCATGGCTCGAGGTGAGGGCAATCTCCCGCGGCAACGCGCCCGCCGTCAGGTCGATTCGGTGAACGCGCCCGGGCGCGCCGATCGTTGCCGCCGCGTCGACGGAGAACACCGCGTCGAAGGCCGCCCAATCATCGATGAGCGAGAGCATGTCGCCGCTCCGGGTAAGAACCGCGATGTCCGCTGGCAGAAGCTGCGCCAGCCGCCGGGCGACCATCGCGCCGATGCCGTCATCGCCGCGATCGGGATTGCCGGCGCCGATGACGAGGATCTTGTGTGGCGCCGTCATGTCCGATGCACGGAGAGCTTAAGGAAATGGGCGGAGCAGGAGATGCACGGATCGTAATTGCGGATGCTCTGCTCGCAGCGATCCCGGATCGCCTCGTCTGGCTGATCGAGAACCGCGGTCGCGACAGCAGCGAGATCGGCTTCGATGCTCGGCTGGTTCTGCGAGGTCGGCGGCACGATGCGCGCGGTGCGGATGGCGCCGTCGGCCTCGAAATCATAGCGGTGCCAACAGATGCCGCGCGGCGCCTCGGTGCAGCCGAAACCGGTCGATGTCCGTGGCGTGAGTGGCACTGATGCGGCATCGGGCGGCTCGTAACCCGCAATCAGCCGCAACGCCTCTTCGCAGGCATAGACGATCTCGAGCGCGCGCACGATGATGCTCTGAAACGGGTTGCGGCAGACCGGCGCCAGCCCCGCTTCCCGAGCCAGGGCTTGTATGGCCGCCGGCAGGCGATCGAAGTTGAGCGCATAGCGGGCGAGGGGACCGACGAGATAGGCGCCGCGCCGCTTCACCACCGAATGGAGGGCCGTCGAGTGCGCGACGTGCCGCTCTTCGAACTCGCTGTCGTAATCGGCGATATCGATATCGATGCCGCGGCTGGAGACGAGGCGTCCTTCGTTGAAGGGATATTCGTCGGGATGACGCAGCGCCACGAATTCGTAATCCGCGGTGAAATCCGGGAAGGGAAACGTCGCGACCCAGCGAATGAGGTCGCGCGCAAGCTCGCTGGCGCGCTTCAGGGCTTCGGCGACGGGCAGAAGCTCGCGCGGATGGGGGACGCGATGAAAGCCGCCGGGCTTGACGTTGACCGGATGGATCTCGCGGCCGCCGAGAACGCGGATGAGCTCGTTGCCGGCTTTCTTCAAGGCGAGTCCGTTGCGGACGGCGTCGCCATGGTCGCGCGCCATGCGAATGCCGTCGGGATAGCCGAGGAAATCCGGCGCGTGCAGCATGACCACATGCAGCGCATGACTCTCGATCCATTCACCGCAATAGATCAGGCGGCGCAGTGCCCGAAGCTGACCGCCGACCGAAGCGCCGAAGGCGTTCTCGATGGCATGGACGGCGCTCATCTGATACGCGATGGGACAAATCCCGCAGATGCGCGCGACGATGTCCGGCGTTTCGAGGTAGGAACGGCCGCGCAGAAACGCTTCGAAGAAGCGCGGCGGCTCGAAGATGCGGAGCTGGGCCGAAGTGACCCGCCCATCGCTGACCTCGAGGTCGAGCGCGCCTTCGCCCTCGACGCGGGCGAGGTAGTCGACGCGGATCGTCTTAGTCGCCATGCGCCTCGCTCTCCCTCAGGAACGGCTCCGCCGCGGCGTTGAAAGAGCGGAAGGCGCGGCGAATGTCGCGCGGCGCGGCGCCCAGCGCCTGCCATTCGCGCGCCAGCGCTGCCGTGTTCGGCGTTTCCATCGGCCCGTAGCAGCCATAGCAGCCGCGGCGGAAGGACGGGCAGATCGCGCCGCAGCCGGCATGGGTCACGGGTCCGAGGCAAGGCGTCCCCTGCACCATGACGCAGACGGTGCCGCGCTGCTTGCACTCGACACAGACGCTGTGTGCGGCGACCGCCGGCTTGCGTCCGGCCAGAAACGCCGAGATCACCTCGAGCAGCTGCGCCTTGTTGATCGGACAGCCGCGCAGCTCGAAATCCACCGGGACATGCGCCGAAATTGGCGTCGAGGTCGCCAGCGTGCTGATATATTGCGGCGAGGCATAAACGGCGGCGATGAAGTCCTTCACATCGGCAAAATTGCGCAGCGCTTGGATACCGCCGGAAGTGGCGCAGGCGCCGATCGTGACGAGGTGCTTCGACTGCTCCCGCACCTTGCGGACGCGCTCGGCGTCGTGTGCGGTGGTGATCGACCCTTCCACCAGCGAGAGATCATACGGGCCGTCCTCGACCGCCTTCGACGCTTCGGGAAAATTGGCGATCTCGATGGCCCCCGCAAGCGCCAAAAGCTCGTCCTCGCAGTCGAGCAGCGAGAGCTGACATCCGTCGCAGGAGGCGAATTTCCAGACGGCGAGTCGCGGACGTGGGCGTTCGGCCATGTCAGATCTCGCGCGCGGCGAAGATGCCGGCAATCCGGTCGTAGCGCATCACCGGTCCGTCCTTGCACACGAACGCCGGCCCGAACTGGCAATGACCGCAGAGGCCGATGGCGCATTTCATGTTGCGCTCCATCGACAGAAAGATCCGGTCGGGGCGGACCCCGGCATCGCAAAGCGCGGCGATCGTGAAGCGCATCATCACTTCCGGCCCGCAAACCAGCGCCACGGCCTCATGCGGGTCGAAGGGCGCGCGCGGAATCAGGGCTGGCACGACGCCGACATTGCCGCGCCAATCGGCATCGGCGTGATCGACGGTGACCGCGATGTCGATGTCGAGACGCTGCCGCCACTGCTCGAGCTCGCGGCGATAGAGCAGGTCGTGAGGGCTGCGGCTGCCGAACAGGATGACGACGCGCCCGTAACGGCTTCGGTTCGCCAGAACCTCGTAGATCGCGGGGCGCAGCGGGGCGAGACCGAGACCGCCGGCCACGATGACGACATCCGCGCCTTGGGCGGCCGCCACCGGCCAGCCGGTGCCGAACGGGCCGCGCAGGCCGAGCGTCGCGCCCGCTTCGAGCCGCGCGATCGCGCCGCTGACGGCACCGACGTCGCGGACGGTGTGGACGAAGACGTCCGGCACAGCGCGATCGCCGCTCATGCTGATGGCGACCTCGCCGACGCCGAAGGCATAGAGCATGTTGAACTGTCCGGGATCGAAGGCCGGCCGTGCGCCCGAGAGCGGCGCCAGCGCGAGCGTCACCGTATCGGACAGCTCGCGCTGCACCCGGCCGACGCGATAGATCTGCGGCGTGAACGGATCGACGAGGCTTGCCGCGGAGGTTTCAGCGCTTGCCATAGACATCGAGGATCTGGAGCCGGGTCGCGTGCAGCCGGTTCACCAGCACCGGCAGGAAGCGCTTCATCATCTCATAGCCCAAATCGTGATCTGCTTCGCATTTTCCGCGCAAGCATGCCGCATCGATGCCGATCGCCCGCGTGAGCTCCATGGCGCGCGCGTCGAAATTCCAACGGTAAGGCGGGATGAGCCATGACGCGCCGACGATCTCGCCCGGGCCGATGGTCGCAAAGGTGATGGGCGACTGCCCCGGCGCGGCCATTTCGAGCGCGACCTTGCCATGGCGGATCAGGAAGAACTCGTTGGCGGGCTCGCCCTCGCGGCAGAGGTATTCGCCGGCATCGAAGCGGTGGTTCCGCGCGCAGCCGGCGACGAGCCGCAGATGCTCCTCGCCCGCATCGGCAAAGAATTGATGTCGGCGCAGGATCTGCTCAATTCCCTCCATGCGTCTCCCTCTTCGCCGCGCGCGGCGCGGCCCGGAGGGCGGCCGCTTCCTCGGTAATGTCGATGCCGACGGGACACCAGGTGATGCAGCGGCCGCAACCGACGCATCCCGACGTGCCGAACTGGTCGATCCAGCTCGCGAGCTTATGGGTCATCCATTGCCGATAGCGCGAGCGAGCCGACTTCCGCACGCTGCCCCCATGAATGTAGCTGAAGTCGAGGGTGAAGCAGGAGTCCCAAGTGCGGACGCGCGCGGCGGACTCTCCCGCGAGATCGCTATGGTCCTCGACCGTCGTGCAAAAGCAGGTCGGACAGACCATGGTGCAATTGCCGCAGCTGAGGCAGCGCTCGGCGACCTGGTCCCAGCGCGGATGGTTGAGGTTGCCCTGGAGCAGCTCCTTGAGGCCGTCGGTCTCCAGGCGCCGTCCCATCTGACCCGCGGTCCGCGCGACAACGGCCTCGGCCGCGGCAAGCTCGGCATCGGTCGCCGGGCGATGCGGTGTTTTTGCCAACAGCTCGGCTCCGCGATCGCTGCCGATTTCGACCAGAAATTCGTGGCGCCCCGCATCGAGCAGCTCGGTCAGGGCGAGGTCGAAGCCGGACTCCACCTTTGGTCCGGTTTGCATGGAAACGCAAAAGCAGGTTGCGCCGGCCTGCCCGCAATTGACCGCGACGATGAACGCGTCCTGCCGCCGCAGCCGATAGCTCCGGTCGATATAAGGGCCTTCGAGGAAGACGCGGTCCTGCACGGCGATCGCGTGGACCTCGCAGGCGCGCACGCCGATGAAGGCGAATTTCGGCGTGGGCTCGCTGGGCGTCTCGACCTCAATTCCGTCCTTGCCCTGGCGCGCTGTCCACAGCGTTTCGACCGGCGGATGGAGAAAGCGCTTCCAGGAATGAGGCCCGACGGAGAACCCGAACAGCGCCGCATCGTCGCGCCGCTCGAGCCGGTAGCGCCCGGCTTCCTGACGATCGGTCCAGCCGGCCGGTAGTTCGCTGATGCGCGCGATCCCGTCATAGACGATCGCGCCGTCCCGCACCGTGGGACCCAAAACCTCATAGTCAGCATCGGCCAGCGCGTCGATGAGCGCCTGCAGATCGGTTCTGGCGATCATCACTCGAGCCGCTCGTTCTGGGCGATCGTCCATTGTCACCGTCTCTCCGCCATATGCATATGACAAGGCCGAAGCGTGCCTGAGTTAAGGTGAACGGAGCGGCAGCGACGTTCAAGAGAGACATGGAGTAGCCTCGCGTAATAGCAGTGGAGGTGGTCGCGGCTCTTGCAACCCGCATTAGAGCCGCGCAAGCGAAGTGCGCTTTGTGGCTCTTCTTACCCGAGTGAAGTCAGTCTAGTTTCAGCGCCGGCGCTTGCCAGGACGGCGCCGGCGCAAAGTGGCAAGGCGCCGCCGCGGGTGGTAAGGGCTCTCAGGGTTGACGTCGAGATCGACAATCTCTACGCAGAGCTGCGGTCGGGTGTGACGGGAGCCCCCGTGCCAAGGTCCGTCACGGAGCTGAGCATCGCTGATCTTGGACAGCCGAAGGCATTTCCACGCGCCTTCCGGCGGCAGGCCGCTTTTGCTGTCGCCGGCGAACTGGAAGGTCAGCGCGACCTCCTGTCCCTTGCTGTGGCCGAGGATGATCGGGCAGAGCGCGCGCGGGTAGCCGCCATAGAGGCAAAGGATTTGCTTCTGCTCTGCCATCGCTCGGGCGAACAGTCGGTAGATCGGGCTGGGCATAGGCTCTCCTCGTTGTTGCCGGCGCTCCAGAGGAAGCTGGGGCTTCGCCCGCGCGGCTGGCATCTCGGCGCGACGGTGAACCACCGCACCCTGCGGCTGTTTGTACGGCGGCGGCAAGAGCACGCGCGGCTCCGCCGCTCCTCGCGGTCCTGGCGCAAGGCACCGGAAAGCTCGTGACGATCATCGGCGCGCTGTCCGCGGTCATGAACGCCGCCGCGACGGCCCCGCCTCCCTTGCAATGCGGCGTCATCGTCGCCGCGACCTTCATCCTGGAGGATGCGGCGACCCTGCTCTCGGGAATGATGGCCGCCGGCGGCATCCTCTCGCCGGAGCTGGCTTTGCCCTCGCTCGTCGCCGGAATCGCTCTCGGCGATATGGCGCTCTACGGGCTTGGCCGCCTCGCGGCGCTGAACCGTCACTCGCGCTGGCTCGCCGGCCGCGAGCCCTTGCGTAATGCGCGGCGTTGGCTCGGGAAGGAGATGTTGGCGGCGGTGTGGGCGACGCGCTTTGTGCCGGGGACGCGCTTGCCCGCCTATAGCGCCTTCGGCTTCCTCGGTCTGCCGTTCGGCCGTTTCGCCCGATCCGTGATCGGCGCCGTTCTGGTCTGGACGACCCTGCTGTTTTTCGCCGCCTATTTCTTCGGCATATCGGCCGAAAGGCTCCTCGGCCCCTGGTCTTGGCTCGCCGGTCTGGCGATGGCTGTCTTTATTTTCATTTGCGGTCGGGCGCTCCGGTGTCTCAACCTGCGTAGAATTGGGAGAACCGATCGTGAGCGCCGCGAGCTTGCCGACACATCCGAAAGCTGAAAATGCGAGCGCCCGCGCGCCCCGCGCGAGCAATCCGGACGATCTCCTCTCGAGCTTCGAGCTGTGGCCGCCGCTGCTCTTCTATGCGCCCGTTGCAACCCACTGGTTCTGGCTCGCCCTGCGCCACCGCAGCCTGACGCTGCCGAGCCTTGCCAATCCCGGCCTTGAAGGCGGCGGCCTCTGGGGCGAGTCGAAGCGGCGCAGCTTTCGCCGGCTGGGTCCGGAAGGGCGGGGCCTGTTGGCGCCGTGGATCAGTGTCGCGACGAACCGGTCCGTCGGCTCCGTGCTCGCGCGCGCGCTTGGCCGGATGGCCGATGCCGGCATCGCTTTCCCGGCAGTGGCGAAGCCGGATGTGGGTTGTCACGGCGCCGGTGTCCGGCTGGTCGGGAGTCCGACCGAGCTTGCCGAATACATCGCGTGCTTCCCGCGGCCGGCCCGCCTGCTGCTGCAACGCTTCGTGCCGCATGAGGGCGAGGCCGGCGTGTTCTATGCCCGGCGGCCCGGCGACGCCCGGGGCCGCATCACCTCGCTGACGCTCAAATATTTCCCGTCGGTGAGGGGCGATGGGCGGTCGACGCTCGAGCAGCTGATCCGCGCCAATCCCCGCGCCGGCCGGATGGCGCCGATCTATCTTGCGAAATATGACGCGGCCGAGCGCAACCACGTGCCCCGACCGGGCGAAAGCGTGCGTCTCTGCTTCGTCGGCAATCATTGCAAGGGCGCCATCTTCCGCGACGGTGCCACCGTCGTGACGCCGGCCATGGCAGAGCGCTTCGACCGCATCGCCCGCGAGATGCACGGATTCTACTATGGCCGCTTCGACGTGCGCTTTCGCTCGCTGGCGCATTTGCAACGCGGCGAAGGCTTCGAGATCATCGAATTCAACGGTGCCGGCAGCGAGCCGACCCATATCTGGGACTGCGCGACCAAGCTACCCTCCGCCTATGCCGCCTGGCGCTCGCATCTCGAGCTGGCCTTCGAGATCGGCAAGTACAACCAGGCACGCGGCCTCCAACCGGCGACGGCCCGCGATCTGATCTTGCTCTTCCTCAAGCAGCGCCAGCTCATGCGCCGCTATCCCTTGGCGCGGTAGCCTGCACGAATTCGGTGCTTGATCCACGTCAAGGCGACTCGTCCGGATTCCGCCGAGCCTCGCATGTCGGCCTGCCGGCCCTCCAAGCGAGAGAGAGATGCCTATCTTCGTGCTTGCGCTTTGCGTAATCGTGCTCGCGCTGCTGAGCGAAGCCGCGCCGGCAACCGCCAAATCCGCGGCAGATCTCTTTGCCGCCTGTTCATCGCTGTACGACAAGGGCGACATGCCCAACGCTGCCAAAGCTTGCGATCAGGCGATCATCGCCGAGCCGGGCAATGCCGACGCCTATTTCCTCAAAGGCTCGGCGCTTTATCGCAGCGGCAAGCGCGTCGGCGGCAAGCTGACCGTGCCATCGGGCACCGCGGATACGCTGCGCCGATACCTGGAGCTTGCTCCCGACGGCCGCTACGCGAGGGATGCCCAGGACATGCTGAGAGCGATGCAGCAATAGGCTCTCCGCCGCGTTCCTGAGGGGTCCTGTGATAACCTCCTCACACCACGCGCTCTTTGACATTGTGCAGCGATGTTTCACGCGTAACGGCGCGCTCCCGGTGTACACCAGGGGCGTAGTCCGCTCCCGCCGCCGACGCAGTCGTGGTGAGGAGCAAGGCGTCGAAGAACGCAGGTTGTCTAGGCGACGAGGCTCAGATATTCCCAGGCCAAGGTCGCGGCGGCGAGCGCGGTAATCTCGGCGACGTCGTAGGGCGGCGCTACTTCGACCACATCCATGCCGCGAAAACGGATGCCGTGAAGCCCGCGCAAGATCGCCTGGGCCTGCCAAGTGGCGAGGCCGCCGATTTCCGGCGTGCCGGTGCCGGGCGCGAAAGCGGGATCGAGCGCATCGATGTCGAAGCTGAGATAGGCCGGCGCATCGCCGATCACGTCGCGGATCCTTGCCGCGGTTGATGCCGCGCCGGCTTCGTGCACCGCTTGCGCCGAAAGGATGGTCACACCCTTGCCGGTGACCCAATCATGGATCGATCGCGCGACCGGCGAGCGGATGCCGATCTGGACCATGCGGGCGGGATCGACGAGGCGCTCTTCGATCGCATTGTAGAAGACGGAGGCATGGCCATAGCGATTGCCGAAGCTGTCAGGCCAAGTGTCGACATGGGCGTCGAAATGCACCAGCCCCAGCGGGCCTGTGCTGCGGGCGAGCGCGCGCAGCAGCGCCAGCGTGATCGAGTGATCGCCGCCCAGCGTCACCAAGTGCTCGATCTCGGCGGCCTGGGCTTCGAGCAGGGCGAGGCTTTGCGGAATGTCGCCGAGCGCCAGTGCGAAATTGCCGACATCGGCAAGGTCGAGCCGTGCCGGCTCGAGCCAGCGCGTGGGGTGATCGCCATCGACCAGCATTCGGCTCGCCTGTCGAATGGCCTGCGGACCGAAGCGCGCGCCGCTGCGGTTGCTCGTGCCGATATCGAAGGGTGCACCGGCAACGCAATAGGCGGCGTCCTTGTTCGTCCGCGTCACCCCGAGGAAGCTTGGGGTGAGCGCATAAGTGGGTGTCGAGCCCATCGGTGGAGTTCCTTCAGCGGGCGCCGCGATGGTAACAGATCACCGGCGCCGACGGTCAAACCAATCGCCGCGCCAAGCGTTCTCGCTCAAGCCGCGCTGTCGCCAGAGTGCAACAAACATCCGCTATGACGCGGCGGTCGCGTCCCATTTCGGGCAGGAGAGGTGCTTCGTGATTCCGACGAATGTGTTCCTCAGCAGCGGCGTCGGCGTCCATCGCCATCGCCTCACCGCCTTCGAGTTCGCCTTGCGCGAGGCGGATATCGAGCAGCAAAACCTCGTGACGGTCTCGTCGATCCTGCCGCCGCGCTGCGAGCTCATCCCGCGCGAGGTCGGCGTGCGCGGGCTGAAGCCCGGCGAGATCACGTTTTGCGTCCTCGCGCGCGCGGAGACGGACGAGCCGGGACGGCTCATCAATGCCAGCATCGGCCTCGCGCGACCGGCCGATCCCGCGATCTACGGCTATATCTCCGAGCATCATGGCTTCGGCATGACCGGTTTGGAAAGCGGCGAATACGCGGAGGATTTGGCCGCGACCATGCTGGCGTCGACCCTCGGCATCGATTTCGACCCCGACGCCGCCTGGAACGAGCGCAAGAAGCTCTACGAGCACAGCCAGCTCATCATCGAGAGCCTGTCGATCACCGCCGCGACCCAAGCTCAGGCCGGCGGGCGCTGGACCTGCGCCGTCGCGGCGGCGGTGTTTCTGGCGCATCATCCCGACCGAAAAGACGAGGCCGGCGCTTAGGCTTGGCTCCGCCGGAGACGCGCCGGCGGGACATTGTGTTCCGCCGAGGCGCGTGCTGTAACAAGAGGGCAGCGGCCGAA
>DATIYL010000080.1:0-13195 GCA_035517635.1 Allostellaceae bacterium
TCAGAGCGGGCCCTTGCAGGCGACGGTGACGCCGTTGTCGCTGTCGCGCTGCAACGCGATGCGGCGCTGCATTTCCTGACAGGTCGCGAGGTCGGTGACTTCGCCGACCGCAAGCGGCGTCGCCGAGCCGGGCATGTGCCATTCGACTCGCGCCATCGCGGAAGCGTGTGGCCCGTGCCGGCCCGGAAATGTCTCGGAGAGAAACAGCGCGACCCAAAGCCCGATCAATACCGCCCAAAGAACTTGCCCGCCCATCATACGTCCCCAACCCGGTCTCGACAGAAACCGCCGGAAGCCAGCGGTTGTTTTTCTTTGAGTCTATTAAGCCGTCGAGCGAGCGCCCCGAGTCAGAATTGGAACAGAATTGGGGCATTATCCGGCCTGCAGCGAATCCACCGCGAGGATAGCGCGGGCGAGCTTCTTGCCCTCGGTGGGGAGACTGCGCCGTGCCGCCGTCTCGGCGGCAGCGGTCGCATCGGCGACGATGCCGATCTCGTCGAGTCGCGTGGGCAGGCCGAGCGAGCGATGGAAGCCGACGAGATCGCGGAGGAGAGCCGCCGGCCGGTTTTCGAACACAAGCTGCGCCAACAGCGCAAAAGCGACGAGCTCGCCATGCAGCGCGGTGCGGCACGGCGGCAGCGCGGCCAAGCTGCGCGCCAAGGCATGCGCGATCGAGGCACCGCCGCTTTCATGCGCGAGGCCGCCGAGAAGCAGCATCGCCTCAGTGACCTGCTCCAGCGCTTCGCCGCCGCTGCGCCGCGTGCGCAGCGCGAGCGCGGCGCTGGCATGTTCGCGGATCGCGCGATAGCACGCGTCGGCCGAAGCGGCCGCCAGCAGCGTCGGACGCCCCTCGAAAAGATTGAGCGCGCCGGTAGCAGCGCTGCGCTCCAACTCAAACTTACGCGCGATCGCATCGCCCAGCCCGGCGATGAAGAGGCGCGGCGGCGCGGCGGCGACAAGCGCGGTATCGACCAGCACCGCTTCCGGCGGTTGCGGCAAAAGCCGAGTCTCGGCCGCCGCCTCGCCATCGCCCTCGATCTCGACGAGGCGGCTCACCGCGGCGTGGCAGCAGGGCGCCGTCGGCACGGTGATGAGCGGCAGATGCGTCGCCAGGGAAACCCCTTTGGCGAGGCCGATGGCGAGGGCGCCGCCCAACCCCGCCAGCAGATCCGCCTCGAGCATGCGCGCCGTCTCGACAAAGCGCTCGATCTCGGCCGCGCTGCAGGGACCGCCGGCGACGCCGAAGATGACGCGGTCGGTGGTCTCCTTGAGGCGCTGCTCGATCTCCTGCCGCAGCGGCTCCGGCGCCGCCGCATCGGCAACGATGAACGGGCGCCGGCCGAGGCGGCCGAAAAGCGGTGCAAGCTGCGCGAGCGCGCCGGCGCCCTGGATGTAGCGCGGCGGCGCGCCGAAGATCCGATCCGGCATCTCGCCTCCTTTCCGCCGGCATCTTAGCCTATTCTCTCCGCGGCCATGCGCGGCAAGCGCGCGGAACCATCAGCGAGGTCCCTCTCAGCCTCATGCACGCCGTTCTCGCTACCGCCCTTCTGGTCGCCGCCTCCGAGTTCGGCGACAAGACGCAGCTGCTGGCGCTGTTCCTCGCCTCGCGCTTCGCCCGACCCGTACCGATCATCCTCGGCATGCTGACGGCGACGATCGCCAACCATCTGCTGGCCGGGCTTCTCGGCGTGCTCGCCGCCGCCGCGCTCGACCCGCGCTGGCTGCGTTGGGGCTTGGCGGCGGCCTTCCTCGGCATGGCCGTCTGGATGCTCGTCCCGGACCGGGCCGATGCGACACGCATGGCGCGCCGCGCCGCCGGCAGCGCCTATCTCGCGACGGTGGCGAGCTTCTTCCTGGCCGAGATGGGGGACAAGACGCAGCTCGCCACGGTCGCCCTTGCGGCGCGCTTCGATAGCGTGCTGCCGGTGGTCGCGGGCTCGACCTTGGGGATGCTGGCGGTCGACATCCCGACGGTGCTGTTCGGCGGCTACGCGGCAGCGCGGATCGATCCGCGCTGGACGCGCCTTGCTGCCGCGGCGCTCTTCGCCCTCTTCGGCGGCCTGGCGCTCCTCGGCGTCGCGTGGTTCTAACAGGTTCAGCGCGCGATCTTGCCGCTCTCCAGGAGCTGCGGCTCGTAGCGGAAGACGATGTCGCGATCGGGCACAATGAGACGCTTGTCGCGGCCGGGATAGTCGATGCGCGACAGCAGGTCGCGGATAAGATTGAGCCGCGCCAGATGCTTGTCGTCGGCATGGACGACGGTCCAAGGCGCGAATTCGGTATGCGTGCGGCGGAACATCGTGTCGCGCGCCTTGCTGTACTCGCGCCAGAGGCGCTGCGCCTTGGCGTCGACGGGACTCAGCTTCCACTGCTTCAGCGGATCGCGGCGGCGGTCGGCGAGACGACGCCGCTGCTCATGCTTGTCGATGTCGAGATAATATTTGAGAAGCTTGATGCCGGAGCGGACCAGCATGCGCTCGAAATCCGGCACCGTCTCGAGGAATTCGCGCGCCTCCTTCTGCGTGCAGAAGCCCATCACCGGCTCGACACCGGCGCGGTTGTACCAGCTGCGATTGAACAGCACCATCTCGCCCGCGGCGGGGAGATAATGGACGTAGCGCTGGAAATACCAGGAATGCTCCTCACGATCCGACGGCGGTCCGAGCGCGACGACGCGCGTTTCGCGCGGGCTCAGATGCTCGATGATATGCTTGATGGTGCCGTCCTTGCCGGCCGCGTCGCGGCCTTCGATAAGGACGAGGATGCGGTCGCCGCCGGCGATCAATTCGCGTTGCAGCTTGACCAGCTCGATCTGCAGCTTGACGAGCGCCTTGGCGTACTCGTGCGGCTCGGGTTCGCGCGCCGCGCGGCGCGATTTTTTGGCCATCCTCTCTCCCCTCAAGCTCCGTGCAGGACCAGCCATGCGGCAAGGCCAAGGCCGCACAGCGCCAGGAAGACGAGCGCGCCTGCTGCGGGCAGGCTCGCCCTGACCCCGGCAAAGGCCGCAGCATAGCCGGCCTTGAGCAGATTGTTCGAGGCGGCGGCGATCAGCACCGCGGTAGCGGCGCCGGCGACGGACAGCGGTGCCGCCACGCCCTGTGCGATGCTGAGCACGAAGGGGTCGATGTCGGTGACACCGACGACGGCGGCCAGTACGTCGATGCCGGCCTCGCCGAAGCGGCTCTTCACCCAGCTCGACAAAACCGAGATGACGACGAAGAGCACCGCGAAGAGGGCGGCGGCGTTGAGCTCGAGCGGGTTGCGCGGCGGCTGCGCCGCGGCGGCGCCGTGACTGGCACCGGCGCGGCGATACTGCCAGGCGGCAAGCGCCAACCCGATCACGGCGAGCGCGAGCAGTGGCGGCGCCAAGCCCAAAGCGAGGTTCACGTTGAAGACGCCGATCACCACCAGAATGCGCGGATACATGAGCGCAGTCGCAAGGATGATCCCGGCCTGCGCACGCGAGGCGGCGGCGGGATCGGCACCGGCCCGGCGCGCCAGCACGACCGTGGTCGCGGTCGAGGAATAGAGCCCGCCCAGCGCCGCCACCCAGAGATCGCCGCCCTTGGGCGCCACATAGCGCTGCAGCAGGTAGCTCGCATAGGAAATGGTGCAGACGGCGAGCAGCGCCAGCCAGGCCTTGTAGGGCGTGATCGAGGTGAGCGACGTCACCGGGCGATCGGGCAGCAGCGGCAGGACCAGCCCGGTGAGGATCAGGAACTCGCCGGCGGTGACGATCTCGCGCAGCTCGAGCCGCCGGGCGAAGTCATGGAGCCGCTCGCGCCCGGTCAGCAGCAGCACGGCGGCGACGGTGATGCCGACGCCGACCCAGGGCGGCTCCGCCAAAAGGATGGGGCCCAGCAGATAGGCGAGCACATTGGCGAGGGGAACGATGAGCCCGGCATCCGGCGCGCCGGTCGCATCGACGCTGCTCAAACGGTCGCGGTAATAGAGCAAGAGCCAGGCGCCGAGCACCAGGAGCCCGGCCGCCATCGGCAGCAGCCGCGTCGAGTCGAGCAGATAAAGCGCCCCGCCGGTCATCGCCAGCAGCGGAAAGGTGCGCACGCCGCCCGGCCGCGCTTCGCCGCTACGCCGGAAGAACTCCTCGAAGGCGAGCCCGAAGAAGAAAGAGAGCCCCAGCAGCAGGGCAAAGTTCTGTACCGGCGGTACCGGCATGGGCAGGAGCCCGCTCGTCGTTCAGATGCCGGACCCTAGAATCGCCTGTTTGCCCGCCGCCGGGCAAGGGCGGAAATGGTCAGCCGACTCGGCGCAGGATGTCCCGGAGCCGCAGCTTCAGCGCGCTCAGCTCATCCTCGGTGCGCTCGGCCGCGCGCAGCAGATCCATCGGCAGCGGCTGCCGCCGGCGCAGCACGGCGCTGATCTCGGCCTGCAGCTCGCGCGCGTGAGCGAGCAGCGCATCGCGCCGCCGCACCACCACCTGCCACTCCTCCTGCCAACTTGCTTCGTACCCCAGTGGCATCGTCCCGTCCCCTGACCGCAAAAGCGTGTTTTGCCAGCTCTAGGGCGGCGCCGCGCGCTCTGGTTGTGACCGATATGTGAGTTTTTTGCGCCCTGCGTTCGTTCAGTTGCGGCCGGCCAGGAGGCCGCGGGCGATGACATGCGCCTGGATCTCGGCGGCGCCTTCGAAGATGTTGAGGATGCGCGCATCGCACAGCACGCGGCTGATCTTGTATTCGAGCGCATAGCCGTTGCCGCCATGGATCTGCAGCGCGTTGTCGGCATTGGCCCAAGCGGTGCGCGCCGCCAGCAGCTTCGCCATGCCCGCCTCGATGTCGCAGCGCCGCTCGCCATCCTTCTCGCGCGCAGCGAAGTAGGTGAGCTGGCGCGCGATCATGGTCTCGACCGCCATCCAGGCGAGCTTGCCGAAGACGCGGGGGAAAGCGTAGATCGGCTTGCCGAACTGGCGCCGCTCGAGCGCGTAGCTGAGGCCGAGCTCGAGCGCGTTCTGCGCCACGCCGACGGCGCGCGATGCCGTCTGGATGCGCGCGCTTTCGAAGGTCGCCATGAGCTGCTTGAAGCCCTGACCTTCGATGCCGCCGAGCAGATTCTCCGCCGGCACGGCGAAGCCGTCGAAGCCGATCTCGTACTCCTTCATGCCGCGATAGCCGAGCACGCGGATCTCGCCGCCGCTCATGCCCGGCGCCGGGAAGGGATTCGCCTCGCTGCCGCGCGGCTTCTCCGCCAGAAACATGCTGAGGCCGCGATAGTCGCTGGTGGCGGGATCAGTGCGCACCAGCAGCGTCATGAGATCGGTGCGCGCCGCATGGGTGATCCAGGTCTTGGCGCCGTAGATCTTGTAGAGATTCCCCTCGCGCACCGCGCGCGTCCGCAGCGCGCCCAGATCGGAGCCGGTATTGGGCTCGGTGAAGACCGCCGTGGGCAGGATCGCGCCCGAGGCGATCAGCGGCAGATATTTCTCCTTCTGCTGCGCCGTGCCGCCGAGGCGGATGAGCTCGGCGGCGATCTCGGAGCGCGTGCCGAGCGAGCCGACGCCGATATAAGCGCGCGACAGCTCCTCGGAGACGATGCACATGGCGAGCTTGCCGAGGCCGAGACCGCCGAAGTCCTCCGGGATGGTCAGGCCGAAGACGCCGAGCCCGGCCATCGCCTCGATCACCGGCAGCGGAATGAGCTCGTCGCTGAGATGCCAGTCATGGGCGAATGGCTCGACCTGCTCGGCGCCGAAGCGGCGGAACTGGTCCCGCACCATGTCGAGCGCATCTTCGCCGAGCGCGAGCTGGCCGAAATCGCCGCTCTCCAGCGAGGCCGCGATGAGCTCGGCAAGTCGGGTCCGCGCTGGCTCCGTATTCCCGCCCTGGATCAGCGCCACCACCTCCGCCCGGCGGAAGGCGTCGAGCTCCGCCTCGCCGAGGCCGAGATCATGCGGCCGCACCACCTCGCCCTGGCTCAAGGCGATGCCGCCGGCGAGCTGGCCCAGATATTCGCCGAACGCCATCTGCAGCATCAGCGCGTCGAGCTCGCGCAACGTGCCGGCAGCATCGAGCCGCTCCGCCCAGAGCCGCATCCGGCGCAGCGCCTCGACATAGGTTGCCATCCAGGCGAACCCATGCGCCGCGAATTGCCGCCGCTCCAAGAGCGCCGGATCGATCGCACCGCCCGGCGCCAGCTCGGCCAGCAGCCGCCGCTTCGCCGCCGCCACCAACCCCTCCGCCGCATCGAGCGCGCGAGCGGTGAGGGGGAGAAGATCGGAGAGGAGCGCGTCCCTGCTCGCCGCGCTGGTGCTTGCCGTCAGAGCCATAATGGATGTCCTCGGATTTTTCCCCTCTCCCCTTGCGGCAGAGGGAGGGACCCGTCGCGCAGCGACGGGAGGGTGAGGGGAATGTCGCCGCGGGTGCCCCCTCACCTTCCCATTGCTTCGCAATGGGCCCCTCCCTCTCCCGCAAGGGGAGAGAGGGGATTGCTACGCGTTCACCGCCTCTTCGAGCCCGCGCAGGCCGGGGCGCTTTGCCTGCACCAGCACGGCCATGTTTCCGGGCTTGTGCTCGTTGCGCCACATCTTCATATGCGCGCGCGGGATGTCATTCCAGGCGAAGACTTCGGACATGCAGGGATCGATGCGGCGCTGCACGACGAGGTGATTGGCCTGGCTCGCTTGCAGCAGGTTGGCGAAATGGCTGCCCTGGATGCGCTTCTGCCGCATCCAGACGAAGCGCGCGTCGAAGGTGAGGTTGTAGCCGGTGGTGCCGGCGCAGAAGACGACCATGCCGCCGCGCTTCACGATAAAGCAGGAGACCGGGAAAGTCTGCTCGCCGGGATGCTCGAAGACGAAATCGACATCATTGCCCTTGCCGGTGAACTCCCAGATCGCCTTGCCGAACTCGCGCACCTTCTTCATGTAGTCGCCATAGCCGCCGCCGCTGTTGATGTCGGGAAGCCGGCCCCAGCAATCGAACTTCTTGCGGTTGATGACGCCGCGGGCGCCGAGCGACAGCACGAAATCGCGCTTCTCATCCTCGGAGATGACGGCGATCGCATTGGCGCCGGCGGTGGCGATGAGCTGGATCGCCATCGAGCCGAGACCGCCCGCAGCGCCCCAGACCAGAACGTTCTGACCCGGCCGCAGCACATGCGGGCGATGGCCGAACAGCATGCGATAAGCGGTCGCCAAGGTCAGCACATAGCAGCCGCTTTCCTCCCAGGTGAGATGCTTTGGCCGCTCCATGAGCTGGCGGCCCTGGACGCGGGCGAATTGGGCGAAGGAGCCGTCCGGCGTCTCGTAGCCCCAGATGCGCTGCGACGGCGAGAACATGGGATCGCCGCCGTTGCACTCCTCGTCATCGCCGTCATCCTGGTTGCAGTGGACGACAACCTCGTCGCCGACCTTCCAGCGCTTCACTTTGGAGCCGATTGCCCAGACCACGCCGGCGGCGTCGGAGCCGGCGACGTGGTATTCCGCCTTGTGCACATCGAAGGGCGAGATCGGCTTGCCGAGCGCGGCCCAGACGCCGTTGTAGTTGACCCCCGCCGCCATCACCAGGACCAGCACTTCGTCCGGCGCCAGCTCCGGGGTCGCGACCACCTCGACCTGCATCGCCGAATCCGGCGGACCGTGGCGGTCGCGCCGGATCGCCCAGGCATACATGCGCCGGGGCACATGGCCCAAGGGCGGGATCTCGCCGATCTCGTAGAGGTCCTTGACCGGACGCGCGGCGCCCGGCGCGGGCTCGAAGGGGATGACTTGGGCAGGCTCGCTCATGGGGTAGGCACTCCGTCAAAACCGCTTGAACAAAACCGCTTGCGTGCAACGCAACATCAATGTGAACAATTCTTTAGGCGGAATGTCTACTTACCGCAACGCACAAAAGGCTGTTCATGTCTATTTTTCGCGTTGACAGGATATTTTATTTCAATATTTCTCTTGTGGCGGAAGCGGTTGCCGAAATGCCGTTAGTCCAGCGCGCAGCCGGGGCACGCATCGGGCGGCCGCAGCTGCGATTGATTTTGCGTCGCAACAGAGCCGGCGCGGAAATGGGAAGGCGGGCATGAGCGAGACGACGGCGCGGCGCGACGAGCCCTGGCTCATCCGGACCTATTCCGGCCATTCCTCGGCGGCGGCCTCGAACGCGCTCTATCGCACCAATCTGCAGCGCGGCCAGACCGGCCTTTCCGTCGCTTTCGATCTGCCGACCCAGACCGGCTACGACAGCGACCACCCCTTGGCCCAGGGCGAGGTCGGCAAGGTCGGCGTGCCGGTGGTGCATCTCGGCGATATGCGCGCGCTGTTCGACGGCATCCCGCTGGGGCGCATGAACACGTCGATGACGATCAACGCCACCGCGCCCTGGCTGCTGGCGCTCTATATCGCCGCCGCCGAGGCGCAGGGCGCCGCTGCGCGGGAGCTCGCCGGCACGACCCAGAACGACGTCATCAAGGAGTATCTTTCGCGCGGCACGTACATCTTCCCGCCCGGGCCCAGCCTCAAGCTCACCGCCGATGTCGTCGCCTACACCTATCGCGAGCTGCCGAAATGGAACCCGATGAACATCTGCTCCTACCATCTGCAGGAGGCGGGGGCGACGCCGGTGCAGGAGGTGGCCTATGCGCTGGCGACGGCCGAGGCCGTGCTCGATGCCGTGATCCGCTCGGGCCAGGTGCCGGCCGCGGATCTGCCGCAGGTGATCGGGCGCCTCAGCTTCTTCGTCAACGCCGGCATCCGCTTCGTCACCGAGATGTGCAAGATGCGCGCCTTCGCCGAGCTCTGGGACGGGCTGACGCGCGAGCGCTATGGCGTCGCCGAGGAGAAGTATCGCCGCTTCCGCTACGGCGTGCAGGTGAACTCGCTGGGTCTTACCGAGCAGCAGCCGGAGAACAACGTCTATCGCATCCTGATCGAGATGCTGGCGGTGGTGCTGTCGAAGAAGGCGCGGGCGCGCGCCGTGCAGCTCCCCACCTGGAACGAGGCGCTGGGGCTGCCGCGGCCCTGGGATCAGCAATGGAGCCTCAGGCTGCAGCAGATCGTCGCGTATGAGACGGATCTGCTGGAGTTCGGCGACATCTTCGACGGCGCGCCGGAGATCGAGCGCAAGGTCGCCGCGCTGAAAGACGAGATCCTGGCCGAGCTCGAGCGCGTCCGTCGCCTCGGCGGCGCCGTGGCGGCGGTCGAGAGCGGCTATATGAAGCAACGCCTCGTCGAATCGAATGCACGGCGCCTCGCGGCGATCGAGCGCGGCGAGCAGATCGTCGTCGGCGTCAATCGCTATGCCGAGAGCGCGCCCTCGCCGCTGCTCGCCGGCGGCGAAGCGGGCTTCCTCGTGCCCGACGCGTCGGCGGAGGAAGAGCAGCAGCGCCGCCTCGCCGGCTGGCGCGCGATGCGCGACGGCGCGGCCGTGGCGACGGCGCTCGCCGCGCTCGCCCGCGCCGCCGCCGAGGGCGGCAATGTCATGCCCGCTTCGATCGACTGCGCCCGCGCCGGCGCCACCACCGGCGAATGGGCCGAGGCGCTGCGCCGCGTCTATGGCGAGTACCGCGCGCCCACCGGCATCGCCCAGGCCGCGGCGGCGCGCGGCGCCGGCGAGCTCGGCACCTTGCGCCACCGCGTCGGCGAAGTCTCCGAGCGTCTCGGCCGGCGACTCAAGATGCTGGTGGGGAAGCCCGGCCTCGACGGGCATTCCAGCGGCGCCGAGCAAGTGGCGCTGAAGGCGCGCGATGCCGGCTTCGAAGTGGTCTATGAAGGCATTCGCCTGACGCCGGCGCAGATCGTCAACGCCGCGCTCGAGGAAGGCGTCCATGTCGTCGGGCTCTCGATCCTCTCCGGCAGCCATGTGCCGCTGGTGAGCGAGGTGCTGCGCGGCATGGCGGCGCAGGGCATCGGCCATGTGCCGGTGGTGGTCGGCGGCATCATCCCGCCCGAGGACGAAGCGGAGCTGAAGCGCCTCGGCATCGCCCGCGTCTACACCCCCAAGGATTACGACCTCACCGCCATCATCGGCGACATCGTCGAACTCGTCGCCGGCGAGCCGCGCCTCGCGGCGTAGTGAGAAGATTCACCACAGAGACACGGAGGTCACGGAGAAGAAAATAATGGCGCGCTTTGCGCGCCGAAACTCCTCTTCTCCGTGTCTCCGTGGTGAAAATCACTTAGCGCTAAAGCCGCGTCGAGAGCCAGATGGCGAGGCGGGAGCCGGTCTTGATGGCGGCGCTGAGCGCGGCATAGCCGGGCGCCGCTTCGGCGCCATGCCCGAGCGCAATCTCTCGGTGCTCGAGCTCGTCGCGGCGGAACTCGTCGAGGGTCGATTTGAGCGCCGGCTCGGCTTCGCCCAACGCGTCGCTCTGGCGGCGGTAATGCTCGTCGATGACCTCCTCGACCGCAACCGTGCAGGCCATGGCGGCGCGCTCGCCGAGCAGCGCGGTAGCGGCCCCGAGCGCGAATCCCGCGGCGTGCCAGAGCGGCGACAGCAGGGTCGGCCGCACGCGACGCGCGACGACGAGCTTGTCGAAAGCGGCGAGATGGCGTTGCTCCTGCTCGGCCATGCGGCGGATGTCTTTCGCCGAGCGCGCACGGCCAAGCACAGCGAGCTGGCCGTCATAGATGCGCTTGGCGCCATACTCGCCGGCCTGATCGACGCGGATCATGCGCGCAATAAGCTCGTCGCGCGAGGGGTCGCCGGGAAGCCGGCGCAGCTTGTGAGTCGCCATTCGTTCGCGTCCATCAGAAATCCCGGAGCGACTGCAGAATGGGCGCTCCCCGGAGTCTTCGCAAGACGAACGGCGCCGATCGAAGGTTTCTTGCGGTTGCCGGTGACAACCCCTGAATTGCCTAAAATTGGGGACATTACCCGGAATCTCTTAACCCCGAGGCACGACCATCCGCTCCCTGGCAACATGAAGCGGAGACCAAACATGGGCCTCTTCGTAACGTTTTCGTCGGAAGAATTGGAAGATTTCGAACGCTGGCGGAAGGCCAACGCCAAGCATGGTGAGGCCATTGTGATCGAGGCGGTGTCGCCGCGCCGGCCGGATCGGTTCAAGGTGTGGTTTGCGAGACCACTGCCCAACGATGCGAACCTGTCCTGGTACAAACCGATCAAAGACGTGAGCGCGGCCAAGCCAACTGAACAAACCCGGTCGTGAGACGCATGGGCGCGCCCTGATCGCTTACTGTAAAGCCCGACATACGCATCGGCCCCGAGCCAACGTCTGGTCGCTCGCTGATCTCAACCGTCATGCCGCCCTTCTGTCGCCGCCGTGCCGGAGCGCCCAAAGCGAGCCCGCGGCGAGCACCAGCGAGGCCACCAGATTCCAGCCGGCCAGCGTCACACCAAACAGCGCCCATTGCGGCTGGTCGCAGGCGACGGGCTGCTGCGCCAGCAGCCGGCGGCGCAGCTCTTCGATGCTGCCCGCGGGCCCGCCGCCGGTGCAGGCGCTGGGCCCGGCGAACCAGTGCTGCTCGACCCCGACATGATAGAAGGCGAGCCCGGCGCCGGCGAGGAACACCAGCGCGGCGAAGACCAGAGCCGCCGCCGTCACCCGGCGCCGGCCGGCGAGCAGCGCCAGCGCGCTCGCGGCGATGACGGCGTAATAGGGCCAGCGCTCATAGAGGCAGAGCTCGCAGGGCTGGAGCCCGCCCCAGAGCTGTGATGCCCAGGCGGCACCGACCACGGCGATGCTGGCGGCGAGCAGCAGCAGCGGGAAGCGGCGGGTTCCGCTCACGGGACGCGGCTCCGGTCCTGCAGCGGCATGCGATGCTTCCAGTGGCGCCACACATACCAGGCGGCGAGCAGCGCCAGCGCGCCGATGATGACGGCGTGGAAATCGTGGAAGGCCTGGCGCAGCGCCGGGTCGCTATGCCAGCGCTCGCCGAGGCGGAAGCCGACATAGGCGAGCACATAGCACCAGATCCAGGAGCCGACGAAGGTGTAGAGGTGGAAGCGCAGCTGGGGCATGCGCGCGATGCCGGCGGGAAGCGCGATGAAGGTGCGCACCACCGGCAGCACGCGGCAGAGGAAGACGGTGATGCCGCCATAGCGCCCGAAGAAGCGGTCGACGAGATCGAGATCGCGATGGCTCATCAGCACATAACGGCCCCAGCGCTCGACCAGCGGACGGCCGCCGAAATAGCCGACGGCATAAGCCGCGGCCGAGCCGAGATTGCAGCCGAGCGCGCCCGCCGTCGCCGCCAGCAAGAGATCGAAGCGGCCAGTGAAGACGAGATAGCCGGCAAACGGCATGATGACTTCGGAGGGCAGCGGGATGCAGGCGGATTCGATCGCCATCAGCAGCACGATGCCGAGATAGCCCAGGCCCGAGATGGTGGCGATGACGAAGGCCGCGATCAGGGTAACGAGATGCTCGAGCATGGGCTCAGCGCCGGCTCATCTCGGACGGCGGCCGAAGAAGCCCACGCCCTGCATCCGCAGCACCACCTCGCCCTGCTGGTTGAGCAGCTCGCCCAAACTCTTGAGCGTGCCGCGATCGGCCCGGCTCTCGGACGGAATGAGATCCAGGATGGTGAGCTGGCCGGTGAGCGTGTCGCCGGGGCGCACCGGCTTCAGCCACTCGATGCGGTCGACGCCGGGCGAGCCCATGCTGTGGGCGACGGTGCTGATGAAGCCGTCGCAGAGGAGCCGCATATAGAGGGAAGCGGTGTGCCAGCCGCTGGCGACGAGCTCGCCGAAGACGCTGCTCTTCGCCGCTTCGGGATCGGTGTGGAAGGGCTGCGGGTCGAACTGTCGGGCGAAGGCGATGATCTCCGCCTCGCTGACCCGGCAACTGCCGAGCGGCAGCACCTCGCCGATGCGGAAATCCTCGAAATAGCGCCCCGTCATCCCGCATCCCTTGCCGCTGCCGCGCGCGGGTGTAGCGGAGAGCGCCCCGCCGGCGCAAGCGCGCGGCACGCGACATTGACCCCTCGCGGCGCGCGGTTATAGTGGCGGCCGCGCTAGCCCCTGTGGCGGAATGGTAGACGCGGCAGACTCAAAATCTGTTGCTCGCAAGGGCGTGGGGGTTCAAGTCCCTCCAGGGGCACCAATAAAATCAATGCCTTTGATAACCGCGGCAGAATATTGCGGAAATAGTCTTCCTCGCTGGCAAACACCGGGCAAACTTCAGGTGCAGTTTCGATCCTCTATGCATAGTCGGCCAGCGGGCAAGGTATGAAAGACTGAGCGAATCCTTCACACCCAGCGGCCCGCTTTCGTGAGGTGCTCCCGCAACA
>DATIYL010000081.1:0-8310 GCA_035517635.1 Allostellaceae bacterium
CTGCAGGCGGATGAGCAAGGCGCCGGCGCGGCGGCGACGCAATGGGGCTATCGCATCGGCATGCTGGCGTCGAGCGCCGGCGCCTTCGATGCCGCGGCGTTCGGCGGCTGGCACTTCTCCTATACGGTGATGGCGGCGCTGATGGCGGTGGGTCTCGTCACCGTGCTGCTGACGCGCGAACCCGAGATCGCGCTCCCCGCGCACACGGCGCATCGCGGCGGCGGCGTGCTCGAGCGGCTCGGCGCCTGGTCGCGCCAGGCGATCATCATGCCCTTCGGCGATTTCATGACGCGGCGCGGCTGGGTCGCGATTCTCGCTTTCATCATCCTCTACAAATGCGGCGAGGCGCTCGCCGGCACCATGGCGAACCCGCTCTACCAAGAGCTCGGCTTCACCAAGCTCGAAGTCGGCAATATCGGCAAGATCGTCAGCTTCGCCGCCTCGCTCTCGGGCGTCGCCTTGGGCGGCGCGATGGTGGCGCGGCTCGGCATCTTCGCGGCGCTCCTGCTCGGCGGCGTGCTGCAGATGCTCTCGAACTTGCTCTACATCGCGCTGCTCTTGTCCGGCCACAACGACGCGATGCTGGCGCTGTCGATCTTCGGCGAGAACTTCACCGGCGGCTTGGCGTCGGCCGCCTTCGTCGCCTATCTCTCGGGGCTGTGCAGCCTCGCCTTCACCGCGACGCAATACGCGCTGTTCTCCTCGATCGCGGCGGTGCCGGTCCGGCTCCTTGCCGCGCCGGCCGGCTGGCTGGTCGACCGCCTCGACTGGATTCCCTTCTTCCTCGTCGCCACCGCGGCGTGCCTGCCGAGTCTCGCTCTGCTGCTCTGGATCATGCGGCGGCGCGAAGGCGCGCCGGTGCCGGCGCAATGAGCGCGTCTCGCCCCCTCGTCGGTCAGGCTTAGCCGATCCGGAGCAGCCAGGCGCGGTTCTCGTTGAGCCAGTCGCGATGGCGCTCGACATCGGGCACCAGCTTCTCGACCAGCCTCCAGAAGCGTGGCCCGTGGTTCATCTCGACGAGATGCGCCACCTCATGCGCCACGACGTAGTTCAGCACCGGCTCGGGCGCCATGACGAGGCGCCAGGAGAACGCCATGTTGCCATTGGCCGAGCAACTGCCCCAGCGCGTCGTCGTGTCGCGCACGCTGATGCGCCCGACCTGGCGGTCGAGCCGGAGCGCGAGGCGGCGGGCGCGGCGGCCGAACTCTTCGCGCGCCCGCTCCTTGAGGAAATCGCGCACCCGTCGGGCGAGATGCACCGCCTCGCCGGTGACGCGGATCTCGCCATCGGCGAGCCAGACCGGGCCATGGTCGCGCGAGCGCGCGACCCGGCGGATGCGATGGGGCACGCCGAGGATCGGCACCTTCTCGCCCTCGGCAAAGGTTACCCGCGGCGGCAGCGCCGCCAGCCGGTCTTCAACCCATTCGCGATTAGAATTGAGAAAATTCAATGCCCGCGGGAGCGAGGTGCGGGGCGGCAGCACCAGCTCGACGGCATCGCCCACCGCATCGATCTTGAGCGCCAGCCGCCGCGCCCTCCGACTCAGCCGCACCCGCACCGGTACTTTGCCGACGCGCTGGGCGAGCTGCCGGGGCAGAGGCATGCGGAAGGGGGCCGCGGTCTTCACACCTTCGTAAATACCCTGTCCCGAGGTTCTCCGGCAAGTGGCGAACACGCTTAACAAAAAGCCGCGCTAGGCGTGGTAAACTTCCTTAACTGCGGCCCGTCACGCCGATTTCACAAGTCTGTCACAATTCGGCAAGGTCCCGCGCATTAGAACGTCGACGCCGCCGCAGCGGCGATTCGGGGGAGGATGGAAGGATGTCTGTCGTGAAACGCGCGTTGTTCGCCGTGGCGCTCGCACTGCTCGCCGCGCCGGCGGCCCTGGCTCAGTCGGCGCCGATCGAGATCCAATGGTGGCACGCGATGACGAGCGTCAATGGCGAGCTCGTCAACAAAATGGCCGACGAATTCAACCAGTCGCAGAAGCAATACAAGGTCGTGCCGGTCTATAAGGGCGGCTATGCCGACGTGATGCAGGCGGCGATCGCGGCCTACCGCGCCGGCAACGCACCGGCGATCGTGCAGATCTTCGAGGTCGGCACGGCGACGATGATGGCGGCGAAAGGCGCGGTGAAGCCGGTCTATCAGCTCATGGCCGACGCCGGGGAGAAATTCGACCCGAAGGCTTATCTGCCCGCGATCACCGGCTATTTCAGCACCGCCGATGGCAAGATGCTGTCGCTGCCCTTCAACAACTCGACGGCGATTCTCTATTACAACAAAGACGCCTTCACCAAAGCGGGTCTCGATCCGTCGAAGCCGCCCAAGACCTGGCCCGAGGTCTTCGCCGACGCCAAGAAGATCCGCGCGGCGGGATATCCCTGCGGCTTTACCAGCTCGTGGATCTCCTGGATCCAGATCGAGCAGTTCAGCGCTTGGCACAACCTGCCGATCGGCACCAAGGCGAATGGCATGGAAGGCACCGACACCGTGTTCGAGTTCAACAACCCGACGGTCGTGCGCCACATCCAGAATCTCGCCGAGGCGGAGAAGGACAAGACGTTCGACTATGGCGGCCGTACCACTGAGCCCGATCAGAAATTCGTCAGCGGCGAATGCGGCATGACGCTCAACTCCTCGGCCTATTACGGCCTCGCCAAGGCGGGCGCGAAATTCCCCTTCGGCCTCGGCGAGCTGCCCTATTATCCCGACGTCAAGGGCGCGCCGCAGAACTCGATCATCGGCGGCGCCAGCCTCTGGGTGATGGGCGGCAAGACGGCGAAGGAGTACAAGGGCGTCGCCGAGTTCCTCAGCTTCCTGTCGACGACGCCGCAGCAGGTGCGCTGGCACGAGGCGACCGGCTATCTGCCGATCACCAAAGCGGCCTTCGAGGCAACCAAGGCGAGCGGCTTCTACGAGAAGAACCCGGGCCTCGATATTGCGGTGATCCAGATGACGTCGAAGCCGCCGACGGAGAATTCGCGTGGCCTGCGCTTCGGCAACTTCCTGCAGATCCGCGACATCATCGCCGAAGAGCTCGAAGGCGCGTTCTCCGGCAAGGAGACGGCGCAGCAGGCGCTCGACAACGCGGTGCGGCGCGGCAACGTCCTGCTGCGCCAATTCGAGGCCGCGTCGAAGTAGCGTCGCGCGATATGAGCGTGGGCAGCACCCCCCTCCCTGGATATCATCCTACGTCCCCCTCCCCCCTTGAGGGGGAGGGAGGGGTGGGGGGTGACGCGCCCCGAATGTCGCCCTAACCCATGCAGCGGCGCGTCGTCTTTCGCGGCAAGACTCTTCCCTATCTCCTGGTAGCGCCGCAGCTCGCGGTGACGCTCGTCTTCTTCTTCTGGCCGGCGGCGCAAGCCTTCTGGCTGTCGGTGCATCGCCAGGATCCCTTCGGCCTCTCCTCGCATTTCGTCGGTCTTGCCAATTTCGCCGCGGTGCTGGCCGATCCTGATTACGTCAACGCCATTCTGCGCACCGCCATCTTCAGCCTCGCCGTCACCGTGCTCGTTCTGGTGCCGTCGCTGCTGCTGGCGGTGATGGCCGATCGCGTGGTGAAAGCGGCCGCCGCCTATAAGACAGTGCTGCTGCTGCCCTATGCGGTGGCCCCGGCCGTCGCCGGCGTGCTGTGGCTCTTTCTCTTCTATCCCGGCGTCGGTCCGCTCGCTTTTGCGCTGCACGCGCTCGGCATCGACTGGAACTATCTGCTCAATGGCGGGCAGGCGATGGCGCTCGTCATCGTCATCGCCGCCTGGAAGCAGATCAGCTACAACTTCCTCTTCTTCCTCGCGGGCTTGCAATCGATCCCGCGTTCGCTGCTCGAAGCGGCGGCAATCGACGGCGCCGGCGAGGCGCGACGCTTCCGGACCATCATCTTCCCGCTGCTGTCGCCCACCGTCTTCTTCCTCATCGTCGTCGATATCGTCTACGCCTTCTTCGACACGTTCGGCGTCATCCGCAGCGTCACCGCCGGCGGTCCCGGCAGGTCGACGGAGATCCTGGTCTACAAGGTCTATTACGACGGCGTCGTCGGGCTCGACCTCGGCGGCTCCTCGGCGCAATCGGTCATCCTCATGGCGATCGTCGTGGCGCTCACCGCGCTCCAGTTCCGCTATGTCGAGCGCAAGGTGCATTACTGATGCGCGAGCGCGCGGCATCGTTCGGGCTTTTCCCGCACCTCATCCTATGGGGCGGCCTCATCCTCGTCGCCTTCCCGATCTATATGACCTTTGTCGCGTCGAGCCTGACGCCGCAGCAGATCCTTGCCGGCATGCCGCTGCTGCCGGGCGCGCACCTCATCGACAATTACCGCAGCGCGCTCTTCGAAGGCGTTGCCGCCACCAGCGGCGAATCCGTGGCGCGGATGCTGTGGAACACGCTGGTGATGGCGCTCATCATCGCCATCGGCAAGATCGCAATCTCGCTGCTCTCCGCCTATGCCGTCGTGTTCTTCCGCTTTCCGCTGCGCATGATCATCTTCTGGACGATCTTCGTCACCCTGATGCTACCGGTCGAAGTGCGGATCGTGCCGACCTACAAGGTGGTGGCCGATCTCGGCATGATCGACAGCTTCGCCGGCCTCACGATCCCGCTGATCGCCTCGGCCACCGCGACCCTGCTCTTCCGCCAGTTCTTCCTCACCATCCCCGACGAGCTGGTGGAGGCGGCGAAAATCGACGGCGCCGGGCCGTTGCGTTTTCTCGTCGACACGGTGATTCCGCTGTCGCGCACCAATATGGCGGCGCTTTTCGTCATCCTCTTCATCTATGGCTGGAACCAGTTCCTCTGGCCGCTTCTCGTGACCAACAGCGCGGAGATGACGACGATCGTCATCGGCCTCACGCGCATGATCGGCACTGGCGATGGCCGCACCGATTGGGACATCGTCATGGCGACCGCGATTCTGGCGCTGCTGCCCCCGGCGCTGGTGGTGCTGTTGATGCAGCGCTGGTTCGTCAAGGGTCTGGTGGAGACGGAGAAGTAATGGCCGAGGTCTCGCTGCGCGGCGTGCGCAAATCTTATGGCGCGACCGAAATCATCCACGGCGTCTCCTGCGACATCGCCGATGGCGAGCTCGTCGTCATCGTCGGCCCGTCGGGCTGCGGCAAGTCGACCTTGCTGCGCCTCGTTGCCGGCCTCGAGGAGATCAGCGCCGGCGAGATCGCCATCGGCGGCAAGGTGGTGAACGCGGTCGAGCCCAAGGACCGCGACATCGCCATGGTGTTTCAGAACTATGCCCTCTACCCGCATATGACGGTGCGCGACAACATGGCTTACGGCCTCAAGATCCGTGGCCTCCCGCGTGACGAGATCGAGGCGCGGGTGAAGCGTGCCGCCGGCATCCTGCAGCTCGACGCGATGCTCGACCGCAAGCCGCGCCAGCTCTCGGGCGGCCAGCGTCAGCGCGTCGCCATGGGCCGCGCCATCGTTCGCGATCCCCGGGTCTTCCTCTTCGACGAGCCGCTGTCCAACCTCGACGCGCAGCTCCGCGTGCAGATGCGCGTCGAGATCAAGCGCCTGCAGCAATCGCTCGGCACCACCTCGATCTATGTGACGCATGACCAGGTCGAGGCGATGACGCTCGCCGACCGCCTCGTCGTCATGCATGGCGGCATCGCCGAGCAGATCGGGCCGCCGCTCGAGCTTTATGAGCGGCCCGCGACGGTATTCGTCGCCGGTTTCATCGGCTCGCCGGCGATGAATCTGCTGCCGGCCGCAGCGGCGGAAACCGGCGTCGCACTCGCCGACGGTACGCTGCTGCCGTTTCCCGGTAATGGCGGTGGCGTCGCGGCCGGCCGCCCGCTTACCCTCGGCATCCGGCCCGAGCATCTCGCCGCTAGCGGCGATGGCGCCGCGCTCCCTGTCACCGTGGAGCTCGCCGAGATGCTCGGCGCCGACACCATCATCCATGGCCGTCTCGGCGATGGCAGCCTGCTGCAGGCGCGGCTGCCCGGCGCGGCCCGCGCGCATCCCGGCGAGAGCCTGCCGCTCGCCGTCGATCCCGCCCTCATCCATCTCTTCGACCGCGAGACCGGCCGGCGGATCTAGCGCGACGCGGTGGCGATCACGGCCGAGAGCTCTTCCAGCAAAATTTCGCGCAAGCGCGCGACGGCAGGCTTCGGCGTCGCTGCCGCGGCATAAAGCGAGAGGCCGATCTCCGGCAGCTTCGGCAAGCCGCTCGCCTTGCCCAAGGCTGCGAGCTGCTGCGGCAGGCCGAGGCGCGTGCGGATGGTGATGCCGAACCGGAAGCGGCCGCCGCCCACAAGCCGCCAAGGCTCGGCGAGGTGAAGGCGAGGCGCCAGGGTCGCCGCTGGCGCTCGAGCCTCGACGCCGGGCACGAGACGCCCGTGAGAGGCGCGCCGCGATGCAACTCGCCTCGTCTGCCGCGCGTTGGTTCTCATCCTGCCCCGCAGAGGAGCGAAGCATGAGCGCAGCGGTGAAACCGATCCCGGAGGGCTATCACAGCGTTACGCCCTATCTCATCTTCAGTGGCGCGAGCGACGCCATCGCTTTCTACAAAAAGGCGCTCGGCGCCGAGGAGATCATGCGCATGGACGCGCCCGGCGGCCGCGTCGGCCATGCCGAGCTGCAGATCGGCGATTCCCGCATCATGCTGGCCGACGAGCATCCCGAGCTTCAGGCGCTGAGCCCCAAGACGATCGGCGGCTCGCCGGTGACGCTCCACCTCTATGTCGAGAATGTCGATGCCGCGGTCGAGCGCGCCATCGCGGCGGGCGCCAAGCTGGTGCGGCCGGTCGCCGATCAGTTCTATGGCGACCGCACCGGCGGCATCGCGGATCCCTTCGGCTATCGCTGGTTCATCGCCACGCACAAAGAGGATCTGACGATGGACGAGATTCGCCGGCGTGCCGCAGCGCAAGGGCATTAGTGCCGGCGCTTCGTCAGCACCTCCTTGAAGTACTCGCCGAGGCGGCGGAACTCCGCCTTGCGCGCCGAGCTGCGGCGCCAGGCGAGCGCGATGCTGCGCGACGGTTCGCCCTTGAGCGGCCGCGCGACAAGCCCCAAGCCTTGTGTGATCTCGCTCGGCACCGCCATTTCCGGCATCAGCGTGATGCCGATGCCGCCCGCCGCCATCTGCAGGAGGGTGCGCAGGCTCGTGCCCTGGAACACCTCGTTGCGATCGGGTCCGGCGAGGCGACAGGCTTCGAGCGCATGGCTCCTGAGGCAATGCCCATCCTCCATGAGCAGCAGCTCTTCGCCGGCAAGCTCCGCTTCGTCGACGCGCTTCATCCGCGCCAGGCGATGGCTCTCGGGTACGGCGAGGAGGATGTGATCTTCGCCCAGCGTCATGGTCTCGAACTCGCCCACCGCATAAGGCAAGGCGATGAGCGCAAGGTCGAGCTGACCCTTCTCCAGCTTGTCGAGGAGCGAGGCGGTCTGCTCCTCGCGCAGATAGAGCTTGAGCTTCGGGAATTGCCGCGCGAGCCCCGGCATCGCCGCGGGAATGAAATAGGCGCCGATGGTCGGAATGACGCCGAGCCGCAGCGGGCCGGCGAGCGGCTCGCGCCCCGCCCGCGCCGCGTCCGCGAGCTCCTCGGCATCGCGCAGCAGGCGCCGGCCGCGCTCCACTGTCTCCTCGCCGAGCGGCGTCAGCATGACATGGCGGCGCGTCCGCTCCACCAAGGTCACGCCGAGCCGCTCCTCCAGCTCCTTGATGCCGGCGCTGAGCGTCGATTGGGTGACGGCGCAGGCCTCCGCGGCGCGGCCGAAATGCCGCTCCTCGGCCAGGGCGGCGAGGAAGCGAAGCTGCTGCAGGCTGGGCAAAGAGATCATCGATTTTTCCGGTCGTAACGTTCGCAATTATTCGTTGGATCGATCAGTCATGTAGGCGCATCTATCGCCCACGGCAACCCCGACCAAGGAGATTTTCCGAATGCTCACCGTGGGCGACCAATTCCCCGCTTTTGCCTTGACCGCCGTCAACGGCAACGACGTCAAAACCGCCTTCACCCCGGCCAGCCATGAGAGCTATGCCGGCAAGTGGCTGGTGGTCTTTGCCTGGCCCAAGGACTTCACCTTCGTCTGCCCGACCGAGATCGTCGGCTTCAACGAGATCGCCGGCGAGTTCCGCGACCGCGATGTGCAGCTCCTGGGCCTTTCGATCGACAGCGAGTTCGTGCACCTGGCTTGGCGCCAGAGCCGAGCGGATCTTGGCAAGGTGAGCTTCCCTTGGCTCGCCGACATCAAGCGCGAGCTCTCTTCGGCGCTCGGCATCCTCGACAAGGAAGCCGGTGTGGCGCTGCGCGCGACCTTCATCGTCGATCCTCAGGGCGTGATCCGCTT
>DATIYL010000082.1:0-2034 GCA_035517635.1 Allostellaceae bacterium
CGAAAGTCCCTCGCCAAAATCGACAGGCCGCCAGACCTCAACCCCTCCAAGCCCGCGCCCCATTCGCTCAACCAATTGGAGCTCGCCTTTGCCTGATTTTCCCCGGACAGCCCTGCGCTTTCGCGGGGACGGCGAAAAAGACATTGGGATCGCAGTGTTCTTCGAGATGTGTACATACCGGCGGCCGACGCCGGCCCGGCATCCTTGGAAGATTGATGCATGTCAATGTGCTCCCGCCGAGAAAAGGCGTAACTGCGGAAGGCTAGGGGCGCTTTCGGCGCCGGCGCAGCGGCAGGGCTATCGCCTATGGATTCACCACGGAGGCACCGAAGACACGGAGATTGGGTGTGTGGCGCGCCAAGCGCGCCATTCTTCCCTTCTCCGTGATCTCCGTGTCTCCGTGGTGAATCTTTCCCTGCGGCGGGCGCGGTGACAAAGGCGTTTGCCCTCGGCGCAGCGCGAGCGAGGTCTGGCGATGGCCCACAAGCAAGTCCTGTTCCGGTCGGTGGCGCGGGAGAAGATCCTGCATGGCGCGACGCTGCTCTGCGATGCCGTCCGTGTCACCTTGGGACCGAAATCGAAATCGGTGCTGATGCAGAAGAGCTGGGGGGTGCCGGTGGTCTGCAATGACGGCATGACCATCGCCAAGGAATTCGACCTCAAGGACCCCGAGGAGAATCTTGGCGCCCAGATGCTGCGCCAGGCGGCGGAGAAGACCGGCGACAGCGTCGGCGACGGCACCAGCACCGCGACCGTTCTCGCCCATGCCATGTTCGCCGACGGGCTGCGCAACGTCGCCGCCGGTGCCAGCGCCATCGATCTGAAGCGCGGCATGAACGCCGCCGCGACCGCGGCGATCGAAGCGCTGCGCGCGCTCTCCCGACCGGTCAAGACGCGCAAGGAAAAGGCGCAGGTGGCGACGATCTCGGCGCACAACGATCCCGTCATCGGCGATCTCGTCGCCGACGCGATGGAGAAAGTGGGCGGCGAGGGCGTGATCACGGTCGAGGAATCGAAGACCACCGAAACGGTTCTCGACGTGGTCGAGGGCATGCAGTTCGACCACGGCTTCCTCTCGCCCTATTTCGTGACCAACGTCGAGAAGATGACGGCCGAGCTCGACGAGCCCTACCTCCTGATCCACGAGAAGAAGCTGGCGGGGCTGCAGCCGATGCTGCCGCTGCTCGAGGCCGTCGTCCAGTCCGGACGCCCGTTGATCATCGTGGCGGAGGATGTCGAAGGCGAGGCGCTTGCCGCGCTGGTGGTGAACAAGCTGCGCGGCGGGCTGCGGGTGGCGGCCGTCAAGGCGCCCGGCTTCGGCGATCGGCGCAAGGCCATGCTCGAGGACATCGCCATCCTCACCGGCGGTCAGCTGATCTGCGAGGAGCTCGGCATCAAGCTCGAGAATGTCGGCATCGACATGCTGGGCAAGGCGAAGAAAGTGGTGATCACCAAGGACGCGACGACGATCGTGGGCGGCGCCGGCGGCAAGCCGGAGATCGAGGGCCGCTGCAAGCAGATCCGGCAGCAGATCGAGGAGACGACCTCGGATTACGATCGCGAGAAGCTGCAGGAGCGGCTGGCGAAGCTCGCCGGCGGCGTCGCGGTGATCCGCGTCGGCGCGCCTTCGGAATCCGAGATGAAGGCGAGAAAGGAAGCGCTCGACGACGCCATCAGCGCCACCAAGGCCGCAGTGGCGGAGGGCATCGTTCCCGGCGGCGGACTGGCGCTGCTGCGCTGCATCGACGCCGTTTCGCGCGAGGAAGCGAAATATGCCGGCGACGAGCGCACGGGGATGCAGATCCTGAAGCGCGCGCTCGAAGCGCCGACCCGGCAGATCGCGGAGAATTCCGCCGCGGATGGCGGCGTCGTGGTGGCCCGCATGCTGGCGGCGCCGGGCAATCAGGGCTTCGATGCCGCACGCAAGGAATATGTCGACCTGGTCGAGGCCGGCATCATCGACCCGACCAAGGTGGTGCGCATCGCGCTCGAGAACGCCGTTTCGGTGGCGAGCATCCTGCTGCTCACCGAAGT